>NZ_AP027141.1:2400000-2700000 GCF_027943945.1 Microbacterium terricola
ACGACACGATCGCCCGGAAGAGCGAGCACGGCCGAGATGTTCTGAGTGGCGAGCCCGCCCGTCAATCCGCTGAGGAACCCGACGAGAACGGTGATGAGGGCGACGACGGAACCGATGAGGATGAACCGGCCCCGTGCGAAGCGGAGATCGCGTAACGCGACGAACATGGTGTGCCTTTCCTGCCGCCGAGTGCGGCGATTACTCCACTCTCGCCGTCCGCCGCGACCCGGTCATCGGCCGCTCGGCCACCCTTCACCGCCCGGAGTGTGGAGTCACTCATCGTCCTTTCGGACGATGCCCGTTCCGGGCGTCGCGCGTAGAGTTCAGCCCATGCCGCATACCGCATTGACCCCCGTTTTCGTGGGTCTCCGCACCGGCTTGCACGCCTTGTTCGCCGCCCTCGCCGTGCTGGTCATCGTGCGCGCACTCGTCGCTCCCACTGATGCGAGCGTCACCGTCATCGGCCTCACCCTGCTCCTCGGGGTCACCTATGCACTGGGATCGGTTGTGACCCGGCACACCGAGGCACGATGGCTGCTGCGGTCGGGCTGGCTGATCCTCCTCACGCTGGAGTGGGTCCTTCTGGTGTGGCTGACCCCGGATGCCGCCTACCTGGTGTTTCCGCTGTTCTTCCTCTATCTCCATCTCCTTGGCCGATGGTGGGGGTCCGCGGCAATCCTGGTGTCCACGATCATCGCGATCTGCGCCCTCGGACTGCACAGCGGGTGGACCGTCGGTGGGGTCATCGGCCCGCTGGTGGGCGCCGGCGTCGCACTGCTGATCGGACTCGGCTACCAGGCCCTCGCCCGCGAGGCAGCGGAGCGAGAAGCGCTCGTCAGGGAATTGATCGCGACGCGAGGGCTCCTCGCCGCGACCGAACACGAATCGGGTGTGCTCGCCGAACGCGCCCGACTCGCGCGCGAGATTCACGACACCCTGGCGCAGGGTCTGTCCAGCATCCAGATGCTGCTCCACGCCGCAGAACGTGCCGACCCCGGCCGCCCCGGCATCGAGCACATCCATCTTGCCCGCGAAACCGCCGCAGCCAACCTCGCCGAAGCACGGCGGTTCATCCGTGAACTCACCCCTCCCCAGCTCGACGACCAGACCCTGGCAGGGGCGCTCCGCCGGCTCGCCCGCACTCAATGGGCACCGCAGGGGCTCGACGTGCAGGTGCGCGTCTCCGACGCGCTCGTCCTTCCGATGCACTTGCAGACCGCGCTGCTGCGCATCGCGCAGGGGGCGATCGCGAACGTCATCCAGCACGCCCATGCGTCGACAGCGACCATCACGATCGCTGTCGACCACGATCAGCTTCGCTTCACCGTCGCCGATGATGGGATCGGATTCGACCCCTCGCAGACTCTGGACGAGGCGGCGGAGAAATCGGACTCGTTCGGACTGCGAGCCGCATCCGAGCGGGTGCAACAGCTCGGCGGAACGCTCACCATCGATGCGGCACCCGGCCGCGGCTCGATCGTGGCCGTCGATCTCACCCTGACGGAGCACGCATGATCCGCCTCGTGATCGCCGACGACCACCCCATCGTCCGCGCCGGCCTCATCGCCCTCTTCAGCCTCGAGGACGACTTCGAAGTCGTCGGCGAAGCCGGCACGCCCGACGAAGCGGTGGCCGCCGCCGAACGAGAGAATCCGGATGTCGTGCTCATGGACCTCCAGTTCGGCGCGCACTCCGCCGTCAACGGGGCGGCCGCCACCCGACGCATCCGCGCACTGGACGCTGCGCCCTACGTTCTGATCCTGACGAACTACGACTCGGATGCTGACATCCTCGGCGCCGTCGAAGCGGGCGCCAGCGGCTACTTGCTCAAGGACGCGCCACCGCACGAACTCACCGCGGCGGTCCGGGCGGCCGCCGCCGGAGAAAGCGCGCTTGCACCGGTGATCGCCTCACGCCTGCTGGAGCGGATGCGGGCACCGCAGGCCAGTCTGAGCTCACGCGAGCTCCAGGTCCTCGAGCTCGTCGCCTCGGGACACTCGAACACCGACATCGCCGCCGAACTCTTCGTCAGCGAGACGACAGTGAAATCTCACCTCGCCCACATCTTCACCAAGCTCGGCGTCGCTTCCCGAACCGCCGCCGTCTCAACGGCCCGACAGCGCGGAATTCTGCGGTGAAACGGCAGGTCAGTCGACGACCTCGCCATCGCGGAACAGCGGTAGGAGCTTGTCGAGGGACTGCTCGAGTCCCTGTCGTGACATCTCGAGGGGCTCCGCCGTCTCGTAGCCCGATTCGACGATCCGCATGCGCGTGCGCTCGCTCGGGAGCCCTTCGAACGTGATGACGTGCGCGACCTCCGCCGGCACTCCGGGTGGGACGCGCGGGTCACCTGGCGCAAGCGCGGCGCCCTCAGCATCCGCGAATCGGAACGTGAACTCCAACCTGTGCGGCTCGTCCACCACCGTGTAGGTCCACGTGCTGAACATCTCGGGAAAGCCCCAGTCGGGTGCGGCCATCGACACGAGCGAGACGCCGGACACGCGCACATCCATCCGTGCGGTGGGGCACGTGAACCCCGACGGCCCCCACCACCGACTCAGGACGTCACTGTCGGTCCACGACCTCCACGCGACGGCCGGCGGTGCGTCGATCTCGCGTTCGGCTTCGACGGTGAATCCGTCTTCGCCTCGGGAATCCTCAGCCATGGCGACACCCTCCTGTTCGGTGATCAGGGGCGGTCCGCTCTGACCATATTCTGGGCGCTCGGGGTTCGTCCACCACCCCTACCGCGGCCACGGATGCGGGTCTACACTCCGGTCGGGGGCCACGTTCGCGCGCCCGAATCGCCGATGCGCTGCGCTGGGCCGGCGCGGGGATGACAACGCCTCCGGACTGGAAATCATCATGTTCGAGAACCTGATGGCGACGGCGGTGCTTCCGGCAGCGGACATCGATCGAGCCAAGGCGTGGTGGCACGACGTGCTCGGCCGCGACCCGGCATATGCCGACGACGAAGGCTACAACCTGTTCTACGACGTCGGCGGAACCATGGTGCTGGTGTACCGGACCGACTTCGCAGGCACGGCCCAGAACACGGCGTTCAACCTCGTGACGGACGACATCGATCGTGACGTGACGGCGCTGCGCACGCACGGGGTGGTGTTCCACGACTACGACATGCCTGGGCTGAAGACCGTCGAGGGCATCGCCGACCTCGGCGACGAGCGCAGTGCGTGGTTCAGCGACAGCGAGGGCAACATCTTCGCGCTCAGCCAGCCGAGCGCCGAGATGATGGAGATGGCGAGGAAGCTGCGCGCCGATACAACCGGGTGAGCCCCGATCGGGCACGGTCTCACGCGACGGTGGCGTGGACTAGTCGCCCCACTGGTCTTTCGTCGTCGCATACTCGACGGCACCGAGTTCGCTGCCGTCGCGGTGGTCGTCGTCGTCATAGAAGGTTCGGACGTACTCAAGGCCCGCTGAGGCCATGGTTGCCCGGGATCGTTCGTTCACGGTCATGGTGAGGGCGAAAACGCGGTGCATGCCGAGGTCCTGGAAAGCGTGCCGCACCATCTCGCGTGCACCCTCCGTGGCCAGCCCCTTGCCCCAGTGCGGCCGGAGCAGTCGGTACCCCAACTCGGCCTGACCCGGGACGAGGGTCTCCTCTCCCCAGCCGGCGGGCTGCAACAGCCACCAGCCGACGAACTCGTCGTCGACGAACCCGACCCAGAAGCCGAGCCCCTCCACCGCCTGTGCTGTCGCGAGCCGGAGTCCGTGAGCCACCTCGACCTGGGCGCGAGTGCGTCCGTCGCCGGACAGATACCGCATCACCTCCGGGTCGGAGTCCAACCCGACCTCGAGTTCCAGATGCTCATCGCCCAAGGGGATCAGTCGGATTCGGTCGGTCTGCAACGTCGCCTGAGACACAGAGCAATGATGCACCACCCGGATCCGCCATCTCGCTTGACCCTCACACCGTGTCATGCTCGAGCGTGGCTCTCACCATGTACACCATCGGAGAATTCGCCGCCTTCGGGCGGGTGAGCGTGCGGATGCTGCGACACTACGACGCGATCGGGCTGCTGACGCCCGCGCGCGTCGACCAGGCGACCGGGTACCGACGGTACTCGACCGAGCAGCTGACCGATCTGCTGCAGCTCGTCGAGCTGCGTGAGCTCGGCATCGGACTCGACGCGATCGCCGACGTGCTCGGCGCCGGAGACCGCTCCGACGCCCTGCGCGCAGCCCTGGCGTCGCGGCATGCCGAGCTCGCGGCATCCGTCGCGGACGACACCGCGCGCATCGCTCGCATCGAGCGGCGACTTCTCACTCTGGAAGGAGAGACCATGATCGATGTCGACTACCGCCCCGTGGAGGCCGTCACCCTCTACGCCACCTCGACGGTGGCGGAGGGAGGACCGGCGGGTGTGCCCGCTGCGATCGCCGGCGCCATAACCGGACTCGACGCCGCCCTGGAAACCGCACGGCGCCCACTGAACGAGCCCGGCGTGTTCTGGTACGAACCCATCGAGGGCACCGACGACCTGGGGGTGCACATCTCGTACACCGCCGACGAGCCGCCGGTGCCCGGCGCCGGGTACGAGGTGGTGACGCTGCCTGCCGTCCCGACCATGGCGACGCTGATCCATCGCGGAGACATGACCGGCATCGGCGAATCCTGGGGCGCCCTCATGCAGCAGGTCGTCGCCGACGGCTACCGCATGACCGGTCTCTGCCGCGAGGTCTACCTCGTCGCGGACGGCCACGAGCCCGGCCCTGACTGGGTCACCGAGCTGCAGGTCCCGGTCGAGCGAGCGTGACCCAGCTCCCGGTCGGGTGCGCCGCTGGGCGCGCTCGGCCGGGCGGTCCGGCCGAGGTACTTGAAATCTCGGTTGGGGCAGGCGCACAGTGGAACCCAAAGAGGGAGGCCCCATGCGCGACTGGATGGCTCAACCGGATGTCATGCCGATCCTCTCCCCTGGTCGGCACCGTTCACCGCGGCGCGGAGCCTGCTTCATGGAATTCGCCTCGTACCTCGCTGGGGAGCGTTGGAGCGACCACCCGGCGTGCACGCACGGCACCCTCGCGCACCTCGCGCGACTCGTGAACGACCGGACGGGGGAAGCCGGCCGTGCCCGGCTCACGCCCCTCATTCCGTCGGTGGTCGGCCTCACGACGGACGACCCGCTTCTGGACGTCCTGCTGACCCTGCGAGCTGCGAGCGCCGCTCTGCCCATCGCCGCGGAGGATCGCCAGCGTTCCCAGGCCGTGGGTATTCGCGCCGCCCTGAGGGCACTCGGGGAACGGGACCGGGAGTTCGTCGCGGAGTGGCGCGAGCTGGCGGAGTCCGCCCTCCGGACCGCCCCCGCGGCCGATGCCTGGGCCATCCACTTCAGCGAGCAAGTCGGTCCGGGCCGCCCGGACATGACCGTGCGGCAGTGCCGGCACATCGTGACTCTCGCCGTCGACGGGATCGCGGACGCGTGCTGCGATGACCCCGACGAGCGACTCGTCGCACTGCTCACCGACGCCGTGTCGGACACGGCGCGTTTCGTCGCCGCGACGCGCAGAGCAGCGGATGTCGACACTCAGACGAGGGTCCCGGTCACCGTCTAGGCGACAGCCGCACCATCCGTTCGGCGCATCGCCTCAGTGGAGCGTGTCGCCCCGCTGGAGCATCGCGACGTACTCGGCGACGCGGGCCGCACGCGACTCCGGTCGCTTCAGGTTGCCGACGCGGAACGCCATCGCGAAGCGGTTCTGCGCGGACTGCGCCGCGAACGCGGCAGCGATCGCCGGGTCGGCGTCGAGTGCCGCCTTGAGTTCGGCCGGGATCTCCCCATCGCGCTGACGATAGGCGGCGTCCCACCGCCCATCCGCCTTCGCACGCTCGATCTCCCGATGGCCGGCGGGCCGCATCCGACCCTCCTCGATCAGACGTGCGACGTGCTCGATGTTGACCTTCGACCACAGTCCGCGCGGGCGGCGCGGGGTGAACACCTGCAGGAAGTAATCAGCATCCATCGACTGCTTCTGCCCGTCGATCCAGCCGAAGCACAGCGCGACGTCGAGCGCTTCGGCGTAGGTGATGCCCGGCTTGCTCGTCGCCGCCTTGCGCAGGCGCAGCCGCACCCCGTCAGGATCAGGATCGGACTCCAGCCACCGCTCCCACTCTTCGACGGTGTCGACATGCAGCTCAGGCTTGGCGGAGACGGCGACCATCCCCGAACGGTACTACGGCTCGGTGGTGCGGATCAGACCGCAGTTCACGCACGACCAGACGACGAGGAACTTCTCATCGTCGAGGATCTCGAACCTCAGCTGGTCGCCGCAGGTCGGGCAGACCCAGGGCGGAACAGCAGATGCTTCCATCGGCCCAGCCTATTGACGGGCGGGAGCACCACCCGCACAACTAGCATGTGGTCCGTGACGAGCAGCGACTACTGGGATGCCGAGATGGCGAGGCGGTATGACGAGGGTTCCGCCGCCATGTTCGCACCCGAGGTGCTCGAGCCCGTCGTGGACACTCTGGCCGAGCTGGCCGGCGACGGCGCGGCACTCGAGTTCGCGATCGGGACGGGCAGGGTCGGCATCCCACTGCTCGAGCGGGGTGTCCGCGTGCACGGCATCGAGCTCTCGCAGCCCATGGTCGACCAGCTGCGCGAGAAGGTCGACGCCACGCACCTGCCTGTCACGACGGGCGACATGGCGACGACCGTCGTCGACGGTGAGTTCTCGCTCGTCTACCTCGTGTTCAATTCGATCGGCAACCTCCGCACGCAAGAGGAGCAGGTCACGTGCTTCCGCAATGCCGCCCGGCACCTGGCTCCCGGTGGCCGGTTCGTCATCGAGCTGTGGGTTCCGGGTATCCGTCGCATGCCGCCGGGACAGAACGCCGTGCCGTTCAACGTCGACGACCGACATCTCGGATTCGACACGTACGACGTGGTCACGCAGCAGGGCACGTCGCACCACTACTTCCGCAACGACGACGGGTCCGTCGGCTACGGAGCATCGAACTTCCGCTACATCTGGCCCGCCGAGTGCGATCTGATGGCGCAGCTGGCCGGGCTCGAGTTCGAATCGCGCGCTGCCGACTGGCACGGCACCCCGTTCATGGCTGACAGCGAGAGCCACGTCTCGGTGTGGCGGAAGCCGGTCGACGCCGCCCTTCCGCAGACTGAGCGCCCTCAGAGGCCGTGACCCTGTATTCCGGTCTCGGTACTGTGTGACGCATGTCTGTGTCAGGGGTAGGCGGAATCTTCTTCCGCAGTCGAGATCCGGAAGCTCGGGCTGCCTGGTACCGAGAGCATCTGGGCATCGAGGCGGGCTCCGACTCGGTGTGGCAGCAGGAGGCGGGCATGACCGTCTTCGCGCCGTTCGCCGCTGACAGCGACTACTTCGCCGCCGACCAGCCGTTCATGCTCAACCTCAGGGTCTCGGGTCTCGACGAGCTGGCGGCGCGCCTGGAAGCAGCCGGGATTTCTGTCGAGCGTCGCCCCGAGTGGGAGACCGAATACGGCCGCTTCGTGCGCATCCACGACCCGGAGGGGCTCCCGCTGGAGCTGTGGGAACTGCCCGAATAGCGCGTCCCCCGTGCGAAGCGACGCGCGTCGAACATCGACCGCGGTCCGCAGAAGGCCGCGGAGAGGATCACGGGTACCGATACCCCGCGAGCTGAAGTTCCAGCTTCCGGTAGAGCCCCTCCAGCACGTCGCGCTTCGACGTCGCCGGCGCACCCGACGGCGCCGATCGCAGTGCGGATGCCGCGGCCTGGACGAGTTCGGGAAGGTCGGCGAGCGGGGGGATCGTGTGCCGCTCGCGGAACGTCGCGAGCGCGACACGCTCCCAGCCGCCGGACGACGGCGGGAACCGGATGAGCCGGTGCAGCATCTCATCCCACGCGAATCGCTTGCCCGCGACGGGAATGGCGATCTGCTGCAGGAGGATCGTGAAGACCGACGATGACGCCACGCTCGCGAGCACGCGGGCATCGTCGAAGAACGGGACCGACGTCAGCGTGTCCTTCGACATCAGCGAGTGCGACCCGACGATCTCGTTGAAGGCGCCGTTGTCGGACTGCAGGCCGAAGATCGAGGATGCCTCACCGTCGAGCTTCTCCCCCTCCGCATCCCCCTTGTCGAGCTGCTCCTGCAGCTCGAGGGAGTAGGTCATTAGGAATCCGCCCGCCCCGGGCGCCTCGGTCGGCAGCTGCTCCGCGGTGCGGTCGATCTCGAACGCGGCGAGGAGCTCGTCACGCCCTCGGTCGTTCAGCCGGCCGCTCGCTGCGAGCCGACGCACGAAGTGCGCGTAGTTGCTCTCGTTGGCCCCGTCGTGGTGAACGCGGGGCTCGAGCGCCTTCGCGTGGCGTGCGGTCGCGAGGTCGATCTCGGTCTTCGCGTCCTTCTCCCTCGCGGGCGGCGCGGCTCCAGGGGCGAGCGGCCAGTGCGCGGGGTCGACGTTCGCGACGAGTCGTCGCCGCTCGTCCTCGCTCAGCAGCACGAGGATGAGCGGCACCTCCTCACGCAGGCGCGACGTCAGCTCACCGACGGCGAGCGGCAGAGCCGCCTGGAGGACAGCATCCGGGATCGGCACCCCCTTGTCGTCGAGCCCCTCCTTCACCCACGCGGGAATCTGCCCGGGTTCGCCGATCGCCTTGTGCTCGAGGTTCTCCAGCGCGTGGAGCAGCGTGTGGGCGGTGTCCTGCGACGACGGGAACGCCGGATAGGCGTGGCGCAGACTCGGCGTCGACATCTTGTCCGTGCTGATCACGCCGGCGCTCTGCTCTTTCGTTCCCGCGTTGTACACGGGAAAGCGCAGTCGACGGAACAGCTTCCGCTGCAGACGCACCTTCTCGCGCGGCCCCGCGGCCGAGAACTCCGGGCGCCGCCGTGCGACATCCGCGACGAATCGCTTCAGGAACTTCTCGTCGTCCTCGCCCGCTTCCTGCACCGGCCGGTAGCTGCGCAGCTCGAGGATCTCGACGACGTTCGAGTGGAAGAACCAGTCCTCCACCCCGTGGAGCAGCTTGCCGGCGCGCACCAGCATCCGCTGTCGTCCCGCCGAGTCATTGTCTTTCAGCGCCCGCCAGTCGTCCTCGATCTTCGATAGGCCCTCCGCGAGATACCCGATGTAGTCCCGGTCGACCACGTTCATGATCCCGATGGGCCGGTCGAGCGCGTCGCGCTGCCGCTGGCTCGAGCCGTACAGCTGTGGCCGCAACGGCCGCTGGCTCGCGTCCCAGACGTAGGGCGGCTGGTCGGTGTGCTCGTGCGGGTAGTACTGCGTGAAGAACTCGCCGAACACCTCGGCGACCCGCCTCGACGGCACGGGCGAGATCGACCCCCATTCACCCGACACGCGCTTGCTGACGTCGTCGGCGAAGATGAGCTGGCTGACCCCCGAGATGAAGAGGCGGAAGAACTCACCGAGGTAGCCGTAGTGCTGGATGTCGCGGGCCTTCCGCGCATCCGGGCTGGCCGTCACGGCGTCGAGGGCCGGCAGCTTGTCGAGCGGGGTGCCGAGCAGCTTGTCAATCCACTCGTCCGCCCCGGCGATGCCGGCGAGGAGGTCGTTCGGCACCGTCGCCAGCAGCCCGGCGACCACGGCCGCGCCGGTGGCGATGGCCTCGGCCTCGTCGTTTCCGCTGGGCAGGAACTTCTTGAGCAGCTGGCCCGCTCCGAGCGCCGCAGCGGCGGTGAGAGCTGCGATGATGCGTGCCGTCCCGACCCGGTCGCCCGTCTGCGGAAGGACCTTCTCACGCCAGATGCGGCGCTTGGCGAAGATGAACGTCACCGGGTCGCGGAACTGCGAGACGTCGGTGAGGTAGTTGCCCATCTCGAGGTAGGTGAGGTCACCCGCCGCCAGCTTCACGCTTCCGAGCAGCTGCGGCGGAACGCTCTCTCGGGTGAAGAGGAAGATGTCGCGGTGCCGCGAGATGTCGCCCACCTCGTCACCCCCACGTCCGAGTGCCGGAGCCCATCAGGCCTCGACCCACTCCCCCTGCGCATTCTGCTCCCACTTCGGCAGCGCGTCATCGGCGCGCAGTTTCACCAGGTTGGTCGGCACCCGCACGGTCCACGGGTCGCCCTGCGGCACCTCGTCGCCCGGGCGGTCGAGGCGCTCGGCGAGCTCGTCCGCGATCGGCAGATACAGCGGGCTCGAGATGGTCGGCAGCGGACCGCCGTTCCAGATCTCGCCGAACGTGAGGAAGTGGTCGATCGCGCCCTCGAATCCGGGACGCGCGGGCACGGTGACGCGTGCGAAGCCCGCCTGGAGGAAGTCGACGAACGCGGGATCGGGATCGTCGTAGCCGAGCCGCTCGTCCCACTGGTCCTTGCTGCCCCAGAAGTAGGGGTACGAGATCCACGTCATGTGCTCCCACTCGAAGGCGTGCTCGAAGAACCGTACGTAGGCGCCCTCCTTGGCCGCTTCGGACACGTCGATCTGCGGCAGCCCGTTCACCGGCGAGTCCTCGACCGCGTCGAAGAGGTCGAAGTGCTGATCGGTCAGGATGCTGAGGCAGTTCTTCTGCAGCTCCCGCTGGATCGTGACCTGGTTCGACAACGGGTTGCGACCGCGGATCACGACGCCGGCCTGCAGCTTGAGCGCGGCGAGCTTCTCCTCGTATGCCGACACCTGCGCGTTGTGCGCGGTGAGGAGCTTCGACCACGTCTCGAGGCGCCACTTCTCCAGTGCACGGTCGGTGCGCTGGGTCTTGACCTCGATCGCGACGGCGACCTGCGACATGTGGAAGCTGTCGAGCGCGAACGGGATGGCGTCGCGCTCGTCGTCGAGGTTCGTAGTCCACAGCCATTCACCGAGACCGAGCCGCTGCGTGCGGCGTCCGAGCACGATGTCGAGCGACATGTCGTCTTCCCACTTGTTGCCGACCCGGCCCACGCTGCCGTAGACGGCGCGGTATCCGTCGTCGATGGCGATCTGCCCGGAGTGGTTGTAGTTCGCGCTGCTCTCACCGCCGCCACCTTTGAAGTCGGCGGTCTTGGTGCGGTACATCTCCGGCGGCGGCGCGACGTCGGTCGCCCCGCACACCTTGACCCAGTACGCGTAGTTGCTCTCCGAGATCTGGTTCGGCTGCAGCGTGAAGTCCGGCGGCTTGGTCAGGCTGAGCGCGCTGTTGCGCGCCTGGTCGAGAGCCGCGATGAGGAAGGCCGCGGGCTCGGGGACCATGAAGTCGAACATCATCCGCAGTCCGTAGTTGAACATCTGCGCCCGGTAGACCTTGTTGACCCACTGGTAGACGCCGGAGATGTGCCCTGTGCCCTTCACGTTGTCGAGCGTGTGGATGTTCTTCTCGATCGTCTCGGTGAGCGTGCGGACGGTGGTCCGCTGCAGCACCCGCTGGGCGATCTTGCGCGACGAGCGCTCGGTCACGTCCTGCGAGAAGGACGAGGCCGCCTTGGACGCCTCCTCCTTCGACCGCGAGTAGGACCCCTCCGCGCTCGCCGCGAACTCGACGGTCGGCCCGTAGCTGCCCGAGATGCTGAGGCCGGCCTTGAGCGCGACATCCTCCTTGATGGTCTCGCTGGTCTCGCGCGTCATCTCGAAGCGGTCGGTCGTCTCCAGCTCGTGCTCGTCGCTCGTGCTGTTCTCCGTCTCGGAGAGCGTGATGGTCTCGCTCTCCTCGCGCCGGCTGTGCTCGCGCGACTTGAGCTCGCCCTTCAGGACGTTCTCGATGTGAGCCACGTCCACTGCCTCGTACGCGACCAGCTGCTGCTTGACCAGGAGCAGGTCGGCGACGCCCGCGGGCGAGACGATGCCCTTCGTGTGCGGCACGGAGCCGTCCATCGGCAGGTACGGGAAGCCCTCGATGCCGCCCGTCCCGATCGTTCCCCAGCCCTTCGTCACGGGGGTCGACACGGTGATGAGCGCGTCGCCCATGCGCACGAACGACTTCTTCTCCGGATGCCCGGCGACCGCTTCGAGCTTGCCCACCGTGGCGGCGAGCGCGTTCTCGAGGTTGCCGGTGATCTGATCGATCGGCGTGGTCGACGGGTCGATCCCGCGGGTCTTCAGCAGGCCCTGCGTCGCGCCGGAGAGCTTCTCGACCCCGGTGCCGTTCATGATGAACCCGAGCTCGTGCAGCGGGGTGGGCGTGAACGCGGCGCGCGACGGCAGCGCGATGACCTTGGCCTCGACCAGCGTGTGGGCCAGGTGAGCGAACCCCGTCGCCGCCTCCACAGTGCCGTCGACGCCGTCAGGCGCGCGGGCCGCGAGCCGCTGCTGCTGTCCGAGCTGCTGCTGACGCAGCGCCTGGGTGAACGATGCGGCGCTCGTGACCGCCTGCGTCAGGTTCGCCACCGCCGGCGGGGCGGTCGCGGCGCTCGGCGTCAGCGCGGACGACCGGATGTGGTCGGGGCCGAGGTCCGCCAGCTCGGCGATCGCCGTGCGCAGGGTCTCGTGCTCTTCGAGCAGCCCGGCGATCTGCGTGTTCCGCTCGGCCACCATGCTCTTGCGCCGCTTGTCCAGCTCTTCGCGCGCGTCGCGCGTCGACAGCTTCGAGGTGAGCCCGAGCTCGATCGGCAGACGCACGGACCGGCGCAGCCGGCCCGACGGCACCCCCTCGGGCGAGCCTCCCGCGACGTCCGCGATGAGCTCTGCGGTGCGCAGCTGGCGCGTCAGCGCCTCGATCGGCAGGGAGTGCAGCTCTTGCAGCACCTTGATCGCGATCAGACTGTCGCGCAGCCGTCTCAGGGTTTCGGTGAAGTCGTTGGTTGCGGCGACCGTCGCCGCATCCGCGCCGAACACGTCGGTGATCGCCTTCTTGACGACCGTCCACGTGGGTTCGGCGGTGGCGCCGGCGGTCGCGAGGCGATCGGCCAGGGCGTCGAGCTCGGTGCCGAGTGGCACAGCGGCGGTGGTGCCGGCGAAGTCGGCAGAGGCGGCGAACTGGGCGGACACGGCTTCGATGCCCTGCCGGCCGGCGCCGGAAGCGACCGCATTGTGCAGCGCGCCCTGGAAGGGCGAAGGCTGCTCGAGCGGGATAGACGGTTGCTCGGGGTTCTGCTGCACGGCAGGCCGGACGAGCATCAGGCGAAAGAGATCTTCCATGCCGATGAAGAGGGCGTGGATGCTGCGGTGATACGCCTGTGAGCCGAGTCCGTCGATAGGGGGCTTGACGAGTCACTTGCATTTTGCAAGTATGACTCGCATGAGCCTCTTCATCACTTGCCCCGTCGAGAACGTCGAGCGTGCCACGGCCTTCTACACCGCCCTCGGGTGGACCCTCAACACCGAGATGTCCGATCACAACGTGTCGTGCTTCGCGATCGCGCCCGAGCAGTACGTCATGCTCGGCAGCCGTGAGATGTACGCGAGCGTCGGGGGCGTCGAAGACCTGATCGGCGGGCCCGACACCCCGTCGAAGGTCACGGTCTCGTTCGACCTGGGCAGCCGCGAGGCGGTCGACGAGCTCGTCGAGCGCGCCGGCGCCGCCGGCGGGCGGATCGGCGACATCGACGACTACCCGTTCATGTACCAGCGTCAGTTCGACGATCCCGACGGCTACCACTACTCGCCGTTCTGGATGAAGCCGGACGCCGACCCGACCGCGTGAGCGACCTCGCCGCCGCCCTCGACATCGTCGGGTCCCGGTGGGCGCTGCTCATCGTGGAGCGGCTGCTCGAGGGCCCGCAGCGCTACGGCGACCTGCAGCGCGACCTGGGGGTGCCGACGAACATGCTCGCCACTCGCCTGCGCGAGCTCGAAGCGGCCGGGGTGCTGTCTCGTCTGCCGCTCCGACACAACACCCGGGCGTACGCGCTGACCGAGCGCGGGCACGCGCTGCGTGACGCGATCGACGCGCTCGGCCGCTGGGGTGCGGACCCTACGTAGTCATGCTGCTCGAGATCGAGTACCCGTTCACGGGCCTGTGGCTGACGCAGAACAGCCCGGCGCGGCGGACTTCCGCGCAACGGGCAGATCGTCGACGCAGGAGCCGGACCGATCCACGCGTGACCAGGGGCTTGCTGACTCCAGGCTGAACGGATCCGGCCCGTTCAGCCTGGAGTCAGTGCCCTGTGCGTACCGTTCACTGTGTCGAAGGAGGAAGACATGGATCGCAAGAAGAAGATCGCGCTGACGACATCAGTTGTGGCGGTCGGGTTGATCGCGGGGGGTGCCGGCGTCGCCGTTGCGGGGACTCTGGACGACGATGCGACGGAGACGTCGATCAGCGGCACCGCGCTCGACCAGGCGAGCGAGGCCGCGCTCGACTTCGTCGGCGGAGGCCGGGTCACCGGCACCGAGGTCGGCGACGAGGAGAGCCTGTACGAAGTCGAGGTCACCCGCGGCGACGGAACGCAGATCGACGTACAGCTCGACGAGAACTTCGCTGTCGTCGGTTCGAAGACGGACACCGAGGACGACGAGTAAGTCGCTGCACGCCACGCCCGCGGTCACCGACGCAGTCGTACGCTGAGATGCGACGGCTGGGTCGGTGACCGCGGGCGGTCCCCTGCGCGGCCGACGTGAGGAGCGCGCGTGAAGGTGCTGGTCATCGACGACGACGTCGGCATGACGACCGCCGTCGCCCGCGGGCTGACCTCGGAAGGGTTCACGGTCGAACTCGCCGACAACGGGATCGACGGTCTGTGGCGAGCGCGCGAGGGCGGGCACGACGTCATCGTCCTCGACATCATGCTCCCCGGAATGAGCGGCTACCGGGTCTGCGCAGAGCTTCGGGCCGACGGCGACTGGACGCCGGTGCTGATGCTGACAGCGAAGGACGGCGACCTGGACGAGGCGGAAGCCCTGGACACAGGGGCCGACGACTACCTCGTCAAGCCTTTCAGCTTTCCCGTGCTCGTCGCGCGGTTGCACGCGCTGCTGAGACGGGCGGCGTTGGGCTCTCCCCCTGCGACAAGCGTCGGTGACCTGCGAATGGACGTGCGCGCACGCCGTGCGTGGATCGGTGAAGCGCAGCTGCCCCTGACCTCCAGGGAGTTCGACGTCCTCGCCTTCTTCCTGCACCACACGGGGCAGCTGCTCTCGAAGAGCGACATTCTGGCCGGCGTTTGGCAGGACGACTTCGAAGGCGATCCCAACATCGTGGAGGTGTACATCGCTCGCCTCCGCCGCAAGATCGCCGCCCTGACCGCCACGCCCGTGATCGAGACTGTGCGCGGCGCCGGGTACCGGCTGGGCTGATGGGCGTCCGCGCGAGTGTCTCGGCGATCGCCTCGCTCGTCGTGCTGTTCGTCCTGACCCTGGCCGCCGTGGCGCTCGTCTCGACCCAGCGCGCCGTCCTGACCGACAGCGTGGATGAGGTGCTGCAGCGTGCCGCTGCGTCGATCGCCGACTCCCTCGATGCCGGCGTCCGGGACACCACGCTGTCGGGGAGCGGCGACGAGGAATCGTTCGCGTACATCGTGGATGCGTCGGGCGAGGTCGTCGCGGCAACCTCCGGGGCGCCCCTCTCGAATGTCGACGCACCGCCATCGACGACGACCGCCACGATCGAGCTCGGATCGAGCCGGGCACGGTTCCGCGTACGGATCGAACCTCACGGGGACCTGACGATCGTGGTGGGCACGCCGATGGATGATGTCGACGAGAGTGTGGGCGCATTGACGCGGAGCCTGCTGATCGCCGTGCCGGTTGCCACCGCGCTGCTCGCCGTGGCGATCTGGTTCCTGGTGGGACGCGTGCTCAGACCTGTCGAGCGCATCCGGGCCCGCGTCGCGGAGATCAGCGCGTCGAGCCTGGATCAGCGCGTGCCCGAACCCGCCACGCGCGACGAGATCGCCCGGCTGGCGCAGACGATGAACTCGATGCTGGCCCGGCTTGAAGCGACCGCCGCACTGCAAAGGCGCTTCGTGTCGGACGCCTCGCATGAGCTCCGCAGTCCGCTGACGAGGATCCGCACCGCGCTCGAGGTCGACCTCGCCCACCCGACGGGCGCCGATGTGGGCGCGACGCACCGCGGGGCGCTGGCGGATGCCACGCAGCTGCAGGGACTCATCGACGATCTGCTGCTGCTCGCGCGCCTCGACGAGGCCGCGATCCATAGCCGGAGGATTCTGGTGGACCTCGACGACATCGTCCTCGCCGAGGTCCACGGCCGCGGTGCCACGGAGCAGACGATCGATGTCTCCCGCGTCTCAGCGGCGCAGGTCCTCGGCGACCCCGGCCAGCTGACCCGGGTCGTCCGCAATCTGCTCGACAATGCCCTGCGCTACGGCGCCTCCGGCATCGAGGTGGAGCTCGCGGAAGTCGGTCAGGACGCAGTGCTGCGGGTGTCCGACGACGGTCCCGGCGTCGACCCGGCCCTGCGCGAGCGCATCTTCGAACGATTCGCGCGCGCGGACGATGCGCGTGCGGCCGGTACAGGGGGTACCGGGCTCGGCCTCGCGATCGCTCGTGAGCTCGTCGACCTGCATGGCGGTTCGCTCGTCCTGGACGTCGAACATCGCGGTGGCGCCAGCTTCGTGGTGCGACTCCCCGCTGCAGCTCCGCAGTGAAGCCGCTCCGGGTCATGCCGTCTGAACGAATTCTCAGAGTCGAGGCTTGCGTGGCCGTTCATTCTTCAGCCGTATTCGTGAGGATGGCGCCGGAGGTGTCATGCGGGTCTTGCTTGTGGAGGACGATGCGCTGCTCGCCGCGACCGTCGCGCAGCTGCTGCGCGAAGCTGGGTATGCGGTCGACGTCGAAGCGGATGCGGCATCCGCGCTGGTCACGTTCGAGATCGAGCCGGAAGATCTCGTCGTGCTCGACGTGCGGCTGCCGGGCATGCCGGGCGGCGGAGTCGAACTGTGTCGACGCATCCGAGAAGTGGCGCCGGACACCCCGATCCTGATGCTCACGGCGATCAGTGCCCGCGCCACGATCGTGCAGTGCCTGGACGCAGGCGCCGACGACTACCTGGTCAAGCCGTTCCACGTGCAGGAGCTCCTCGCGCGAATCCGCGCACTTCTCCGCCGCGCTCCCACGGCCCTACCTCCGCGGCTGACTGTGGGTTCGCTCACCCTCGATCCCGGCAGACGTGCCGTGGAGCGTCGGGGTCGGGTCATCCCGCTCAGCCCGAAGGAGTTCTCCGTGCTGGACTATCTGATGCGCCACCCGGATGCGGTGATCACCAGCAGCGAGCTGATCGACCACGCCTGGGATCGCAACTACGACGGGTACAGCAACGTGGTGCCCACCTACATCCGCTATCTTCGCCGCAAGCTCGCTATTCCGGGCGAGGCCGACCCCATCGTGACGCACCGCGGTGCTGGCTACTCGGTGACGAGCGAGATCGCATGATCCTGCGACGCGCCCGCTGGCGACTCACTCTCGGTTTCACGGCGGTCCAGTTGATCACGTACGCCGCCTTCGCATTCTCGGTCTATGCGTTCGTCACGGCGACGTTCGACTTCGACGGCTTCGAGGAGGGCGGATCAGCGCTTTCGGCGGAGGCAGGCTTTGCGACGCTGCGTGCCGCGCTGCTGCTCGCGTTCGCCGGCCTCGTGCTGGTAGCGCCGCTCTCCAGCTGGGCTCTCGCGGGGATTGCGATGAGGCCCGTCGCCGACGCGCTTGCCGCTCAGCGTCGATTCGTCGATGACGCCTCGCACGAGTTGCGGACACCGTTGACGGCCATCCAGGGCCAGCTCGAGTTGGCCCTTCTGCGCCCACGTACGCTCGCCGAATACCGTGCGGCGTGCGAGAAGGCGCTCGCGGCGACGCACGTCCTTGCCGCGACGGCCGACGATCTGCTCGTCGCCTCGGAGCACACGCGCGAGCGCCCGGACGTCAGCTTCGTCGCATTGGGCGAGGCCGTGCGGGGCGCGCGCGGGCTGCTCGCCCACCCCGAGCGAGTCGCGATCGAAATTGCCGGGCAGCCCAAAGTGGAGGCCTCGTCGGCTGCTCTCCAGCGCGTACTGGTGAACATCCTCGTGAACGCATGCCGCTACTCGAGCGAGGACACCACCATCGTGGCGAGGGTGTTCTCGCGCGGGCGGTGGGCGGTCGTGGAGGTCGAGGATCGCGGCATCGGGATGACGCGCTCTGAGTCCCGGCGCGCGTTCGACCGATTCTGGCAGGCGGACCCATCTCGCACGGGCGAGGGCAGCGGGCTGGGGTTGTCCATCGTCCGGGAGATCGTGAACTCGCTGCGTGGCGACATCTCAATCAGCTCCGTTCCTGGAGCGGGCACCACTGTGCGCGTTCGGCTACCGCTCTCACGTTCGTCCCACGATCCCGTCCGTAGCGTCGAGGCGACGGCAGATTCCGTCTGAAGGGAAACACACATGGAAACCGAGAAGAAGAAGCTCCGGCTAGGCGTCGGATCCGGCATCGCCGCGATCGTTCTCGCCTCGGGCCTTGCGATCGGCATCCCCGCAATCGCACAGGCCTCGTCACCTGGACCGACCTCCGTCGGGTTCGAGGACGGCACGAACGACGGCGAGATCGCCGATGACGACAACGTCCAGTTCGAAGACGGCACGAACGACGGCGAGACTGCCGACGATCAAGGTGTCGAGGACGGCACGAACGACGGCGAGACCGCCGACGATCAGGAGATCGAAGACGGCACCGACGACGGTGAGACCGCTGACGACTGACCCAGGCTGTCCTGAGCGCCGACCGCGGCCTCGCGTCTATCGCGACAAGCGGTCGGCGTTCTCTATGGTCCGCTGGGCGCCGCGGCGAATGACCGCCATCGTCGTCCATGCGATCAACGCCACCGACGTTCCGAGGACTGCGCCTGCGAACACGTCCGTGAGCCAGTGGGCCGCGAGGTAGGTACGACTCCAGGCCATGGCCGTGACCCACACTGCTGCCGCGCCCCACATCACGGCCACCCGCATGGACAGGGCGAGGGCCACCATGACGGTGGCCGCGAGAGTCGTGTGACCTGAGGGGAACGATGTCATCGCATCGGTGACCAGGGAATCCGCCGGTCGAGGCCGAGTCAGCGACAGTTTGAGCACGGTCGCGACCGCTTCCGACACCACCATGGCGGTGAGCACGACGAGCGCATCCCAGGGTCGTCGAGCGAGAACGAGTCCGACGACAAGGGCGATGCCGATGACGATCATCGACACCACGCCACCGACGGCATCCAGAGCCCTCGCGACGGTGAGCCCGACATCCGTCCGCCACACCAGCATCAGGTCGTGCCACCACATGTCGATACCAAGTGGGCCGTTGCCCAACGCCTTGATGACGACGCCGAGCAGCACGACAGCACCGATGGAGACGGTTGCGCCGATGAGAATGACGACCGGCGACCGTCGGGACGGTGCGCGCATTCACGCCTCCCGTCGCTGTCAGCCGTCACAGAGCGCAACGAGCCTGGACGCTCAACGCTAGAGAGGCCGTCTGATCAGCCGGGATGAAACAGGCCTCGGTTTCTGAGAGAACGTTCAGGCCGGGCTGCGACGGGTCGTCATCTCGATGTCGGCCGGTCGGTGAACGACGCGACCCGTCACGCGCAGCAGCGTGGTGGAGGTGAGCGAGCCCGCTGCGATGATGCCGGCGAGGACCACGAGTTGGAAACGACCGGCTTCGAACGGAGATGCGCCCGCGAAGATCGCGCCGACGAACGCCCCAGGCAAGACCACGATCCCGGTGGTCCTGGTCTGGTCGATCGAGGGAAGCAGCGCAGTGCGTATCGCGCTGTGGGCGAGACTCCGCGTGGACTGCCAAGGGGTCGCGCCGAGTGCGAGCCAGCCTTCAACCTCATCCCAGTGATCGCGGACAGCCTGCCGATAGATGCGCTCGGTCATGATCGCGACGGTCATCGTGTTGCCGATGATGATGCCGCCGATCGCCAGGGCGTAACGCGGTGAGGGCTCGAGTGCCCCGCTGCCGAACGCCACGATCATGACGACGACGGGGCCGACCAGCATCGCCAGCGCGAGCGGAGGAACACCGCGCCAAGATACCTTCGCGCGTCGTGCCGCGGTCCAGACGGCCGCGGCGAGCATGACCAGCAGCCCCAAGCCCACCAGCAGCGGGTCCTGGATGATCCCGGCGAGGACCAGGCTCAGCACAGTGAGCTGGAAGGCAGCCCTCACGAGTGCCCAGACACCCGCCCAGGGTTCCGGCACGCGCATTGCGGTGAGCGCCACAGTGGCGATCGCCGCGAGCACGACGACGGCGGTCACCGTCGACAGCCATGGTGGCAGAGCATCCATGGAGCCGACCCTAGTCACCGCCGGCGGGCGTTCCTGAGAAAACACTCACGCCCTGCGCCGGCGAACTGGGGGAACGTCAAGCCCGCGCCGGGAAAGTGACGACATGACCAACACCATGCCGGAACACATCAGAACCATCCTGTTCAATCGGGTCCCCGAGGTGACGTTCGCCTTCTGGGTCATCAAGATCCTGTCGACGACAACCGGAGAGACGTTCGCCGATTATCTCAACGTCGACGTCGGCCTCGGCCTTACGGTGACCACATGGGTCATGAGCGCACTTCTCGCCGCCGCGCTGGTCGCGCAGTTCCTGACGAAGCGCTACAACTCCGCGACATACTGGACCGTCGTGGTGCTGGTCAGCATCGTGGGCACACTGCTCACCGACAACCTGACCGACAACCTCGGTGTCGAGCTCTGGGTGAGCACCGTCATCTTCAGCGTCGTGCTCGCCATCACGTTCGGGATCTGGTTCTTCCGGGAGCGCACGCTGTCGATCCACACGATCTTCACCCGTCGCCGGGAAGCGTTCTACTGGCTCGCCATCCTGTTCACGTTTGCGCTCGGGACGGCAGCCGGGGATCTCATCTCTGAGGGGCTCGGACTCGGGTACCTCATTGGCACCATCCTGTTCTCTGCGCTCATCGGAGTCGTCGTGATCGCACGCTTCGCGTTCAAGGCGAATGTCGTGTTCTGCTTCTGGGCGGCATACATCCTCACCCGCCCTCTCGGTGCATCGATCGGCGACCTTCTTTCGCAGGCGCCTGCTGAAGGCGGGGTGGGGCTGGGGACGACGGTCACCAGCGTCGTCTTCCTCGTGGTGATCGTGGCGATCGCGACCTATCTCGGCATCAAGGTCCGTCGGCAGCGGGCCGAGGCGATCGTCGAGCTGGGCGGTCCGTCGGCCGTCGCGCGCTGGACGCAGGTGCCGGCATAGGACGATGCGCGGCCGGGCCCACCTCCGAGCGCCGCCGTAGGATCACTGCACAGAAGGAGGTCGGCCCATGTCTTTGCGCGTCTTGACCGTTGAGGACGAGCCCGAGATGGCAGACCTTCTGGCGCGGGGGCTCCGAGCGGAGGGATACATCGTCGACGTCGCCGACAACGGTGTCGATGCACTGACCCTCGCCAGAGACGGCGGCTACGACATCGCCGTACTCGATGTGATGCTCCCCGGGATGACGGGAATCGAGATCTGCCGGTGGCTGCGGCGCCAGAACGATGGCCTCGCCATCATCCTGCTCACAGCCCGCGACGCCGTGGACGACCGTATCGCCGGGCTGGATGCGGGAGCCGACGATTACTTGACCAAGCCGTTCGAGTTCGCCGAACTTGCCGCCCGGCTGCGTGCACTGCGTCGCCGGGACTCGATCGGCGCTTCCCGCCTCGACGTCGGCGGCCTTCAGATCGACATGCTCCGACACGAGATCTCGGCCGGCGGGCGGGAGTTGAGGCTGAGTCGGACTGAGTTCGACCTGCTCAGACTCCTGGCCGTCAACACCGGCCAGGTGATGGCCAGAGCCGACATCCTGGACTCGATCTGGGGTTCCGCGAGCTACATCGACGCCAACATCGTTGATCAATACGTCAGCTACATCCGTCGCAAGCTCGACTCCGTCGGTGCGCCAGTCCGGATCGCGACGACTCGTGGTGTCGGCTACGAGCTCGTCGCCACCGTCTCGTGAATCTCTCCCGGCTGTCGATCCGCACCCGAATCACGGGCGGCAGTCTGCTGATCGCCGTCATGATCTCGATCGTCGTGGGCATCGTGATCTTCACCCAGGTGGAACGGATCGTGAGCGAGGGCCAGGAGCGCCTGCTCGAAGGCATCGAGGGCCCATACGTCACCGCCATCAACAGCGGAGACAGTGAGGAGATGGATTTCCCCGGGCCCGGTCAGTACGTCGCTGTCGTGGATCCGACCGAGGACGTCGTTCTCAACACGCTGCCGGAACCGCTCGCGGGTCAGGTGACCACCATCGCCGCAGAGCCCGACGGCGTGCGAATGATCGGCGAGGACTATCTCGTCCGATCCACATCCGTGGGGACCTCGGACGGCACCTGGCACGTGATCACCGCGAGCAGGAGCGACGAGCACGTGCTCCGGGGTGTCGCGCTGCTCCTCATTGGAAGCCTCACCGTGATCAACCTGGCGTTCGGCGCGGCGGCGTGGCTGATCGGATCGGCCGCGCTCGCCCCGGTCACCCGCCTGCGCCGCAGTGCCGAGGTGCTGGTGACCACTTCAGGGACTGACCTGCTGCCCGTCGGACCGGCCGACGACGAGATCTCGGAACTCGCCTCCACCCTCAACGAGCTCATCAATGACCTTCGGGCGTCGGCGGATCGAGAACGACAGATCGTGTCAGATGCGAGCCACGAGTTCCGCACACCTCTGGCGATCCTCCAGACCCGCCTCGAACTCGCTCTGAGCCAGGCCGCCACCCTTGCCGACATGCGGTCCGATGTCGCCGCCGCACAGAAGACGCTCACCCGCCTGTCGTCGCTCGCCACATCGATGCTGGAACTCTCGCGAATCGACTCTCAAGCCGAGCCCGGCCGATCATCGATCGCAGCGCTCGCGACCGAGCTGGCGGATGCCGCCGACCGCGGCCGTCACCGCGCAGCGGGGCGAGACATCCGCATCGACTACACCGCCGAAGCGCGCGACGAGGACGTCTTCGTCTGCGTGAGTGAACCCGACTTCGGACGAGTGTGCGACAACCTTGTGAACAATTCGCTGGATGCGGTCGGAGACGGCGGCGTCATTGAGCTGAGTGTTGAACGTGCGGGCGAAGTGATCCGGCTCAGGGTGAGCGACGATGGCGGCGGCATGGATGAGGCCTATGTTCCGCATGCGTTCGATCGCTTCTCACGGGAAAGCAGAGCGCGCACTCGCGGCGGTGCAGGGCTGGGTCTGTCGATCGTCGCGGGCATCGCATCCTTGTCAGGGGGCACCGCGACCCTCGTGAACGCACCCGGGCATGGATTGCGCGTGGACGTCACGTTCGCCATCTCCAGGGCACCCTAGACCCGCCTCTCGCAGCGATCCAGGCCCACTGTTCCACGCGCGCGATCGGTGCAACGCTCGAGTCATGAGCGAAGTGACTCCGTATCTCGCCGTGGCCGATGCCCGCGCGGCGATCGAGTGGTTCCGCGTCGTGTTCGATGCGAGAGTCACCGTTGATCCGATCGAGATGCCGGACGGGCGAGCCGGCCATGTGGAGTTCGACATCGACGGCGCGGGGTTCATGATGGCCGACGCCCACCCCGAACTGCAGTGTCCAGCGCCGGAGATCGGGGTCGGCAGTCCCGTGACCTTGCATCTCACCGTCGCGAACGTCGACGACACGATCACCCGCGCACGCGCCGCCGACGCACAGATCGACAGAGAACCCGCCGACAACCCCGGCATTGGTCGGGTCGCCGTCATGCGCGACCCCTCCGGTCACCGGTGGTTCCTCAATCAGGAACTCGAGGCGGAGCCGGCACCTGCGCGCGCGGAGGCCTGACGTGAATCGGGTACGCGTTCGCGCCTGGGTGGGCACGATCATCTTCCTCGCCCTGGCCCCCGGAATCGTCGCCGGGGTGATCCCCTGGCTCCTCACCGGCTGGGACATCCCGTGGTCTGGCGCGGCCCTGTGGCTGGTCGGGATCGTGACGGGCGTCAGCATCCTGAGCGGGATCCTGGTGCTCCTCGACGCCTTCATCCGCTTCGCCCGGGCGGACGGGACTCCCGCGCCGCCGATTCCGACCGCGCATCTGGTCGTCGTCGGCCCTTACCGATTCGTGCGCAACCCGATGTACCTCGCCGTGCTCGCGATCATCCTGGGGCAGGCGCTGCTCTTCGCGAGCATCGCGACCCTCGTCTACGCGACGATCGCGTTCGTCGCCGTGGCACTGTTCGTCCGGTTCTACGAAGAGCCCACCCTTGAGCGGACCTATGGGCGATGAGTACCGGACCTACCGACGCAACGTGCGCGGCTGGCTGCCGCGGCTGCGCCCCTGGAGCAACGCCAGATAGCCGGCGTCACTCCGCGAGATCGGCGCTCAGTCGCGCGGGGGCAGCTGCTGCAGCGTCCACCTGTTGCCGTCGGGGTCGCTGAAGGTCACGAACCGGCCCCAGTCCTGCTCGTCGACGCCGTTCGCCTCGACTCCGGCATCGCGCAGCTGCGCGAGCGCGGCATCCGCATCGGCGACGACGACCTGGATGTTGTCCAAGCTGCCGGGCGCCATGTCGCTGCCGAGCCCGGTGCCGATGGCGATCGAGCACGCCGAACCCGGCGGCGTCAGCTGCACGAATCGCAGACCCTCGAACGGCGAGGCGTCGTGGTCGGCGTTGAAGCCGATGCCGGTGTAGAAGTCCTTCGCACGGTCGACGTCCGACACGGGGACGAAGATCAGCTCGATTTTCCAGTCCATGATGTCCTCTCGGTCCTAGCTCTCACTCAGAGGCTAGAACGCAACCCGGACACAGGATGTCCTCAATCGACCGCCGGAGTCAGCCGACCAGTTCCCGGCGACGGACGAGCCGGTTGAGCCGCTCGGACATGACGACACCCAGCACCACCAGCAGCCCGAGGAACAGCGGGAAGGTCCACATCCCGGTCCACGCCGAGAGCGCTCCGAACAGCGGCGGCGCGAAGGTGGAGCCGGTGTAGGCGGCGGCCATCTGGATGCCGATGATGGCCTGCGAGTTGCGGCGGCCGAAGTTCACCGGGGTGGAGTGGATGATCGCCGGGTAGATCGGCGCGCAGCCGAGACCCGCGATCACGAGCCCGGCGAGCGCGAGCACGTCCGTGTCGACCGGCAGCGCGAGCAGCACGACGCCGACGCCGACGGTCACGAACCCGCCGCGGATCATCTGCTGGTCGCCGACCCGGTCGGCGAAGAAGCCGGCCAGGAACCTTCCCGCGGTGACGCCGATCAGGAAGAGGGAGGCGAACGCGGCGGCGGTGGCGGGGTCGACGCCGCGGTCGGCGACGAGGTACGTCGTCGCCCAGAGGATCGCCGTGCTCTCGAGCGCGCAGTAGGCGAGGAAGGCGATCAGGACCAGACCGACGCCGGGGATCCGCAGCGCCTGTGCGAGAGGGACGTGCGTGCCGCCTCGTCCCGAGCTGTGCCCACCGGCATCCTCCACGTCGTCCGCGTGCCCGCTCGGGACGATCGGGTTCACCTTGCCCCAGAGCGGGATGCTGATGAGCAGCGCGAATGTGAGGACCACCTGGATGAGTCCGATCACGAGATACGCGCTCGACCACCCCGCACCGGACGACAGGGCGTAGCTCATCACGAACGGGCTGATCGACGCGCCCAACCCCCAGCAGGCGTGCAGCCAGTTCATGTGGCGCGCGGCGTAGTGGACCGCCACGTAGTTGTTGAGCGCCGCGTCGACGGCGCCGGCCCCCAGTCCGTAGGGGATTGCCCAGAGGCACAGCATCCAGAACGACCCGCTCGCCGAGAAGCCCACGAGCGCGGCCGCGGTCATGCCGACGCTGACCGCCGTCACGACACCCGCACCGAATCGGCGAGTCACGCGCTCGGAGGCGAGGCTCGACAGGATCGTGCCGCCCGCGATGATCATCGTGATGATGCCGGCGAACGCCACGGGCACCCCGAGGTCCTGATGCATGACCGGCCAGCCGGCGCCGATCAGCGAGTCGGGCAGCCCCAGGCTGATGAAGGCGATGTAGATGATCGCCAGGAGAAGCGAGTACACGGCGGTGTGCGTGGCCTTTCGTGAGGATGCTGCGCCGCGGCGCAGCATCCTGGGTCAGAGCGTGAGGGCGAAGGGGTCGAACCCGGCCGGAAGGAGAGGAACGGGCGCGACGGTGCTCTGGATCTTCACCGTCTCGCCCGTAGCGGCCGACTCGGCGGCGGAGAGCAGGACGTCGAGCACATGGAAGCCCAGTTCGCCCGACGCGACGTGCGGTCGTCCCTCGGCGATCGCCCGGACCATGTCCAGAGCGCCGAGCCCGCGGCCGACCTCGAGCTGGTCGTGCTCGATCTCGATCCACTCCTGGTCGAACGACATCCCGTCGCGCAGGACGCCGAGCGGTGCCACGACGGCGATGCGGCCGCCGAACTGGTTCGGGTCGGGGATGACGATCGAGCCCTCGGTGCCGTGGATCTCCACGATGCCGTGCCGCTCGAGCGCCGAGTCGAAGCTGAGCAGGCTCTGCGACTGCGCACCCGAGTCGAACGCGGCGATGATCTGCATCGTCGACGGCACCTCGACCGGGAAGGTCTCCCCCGCGTTCGGGCCCGTGTGGATCTGCCGCTCCTCGTTCGCCTTCACGCCGAACGCCGACACGCGGTCGACCGGCCCGAACAGGCTCACCAGGGCGGAGAAGTAGTACGGCCCCATGTCGAGCAGCGGCCCCGCGCCCTGCGCGAAGAGGAAGGCGGGGTTCGGATGCCAGAGGTCGGGCCCCTGCGTCTGGAATACCGTCTGCGCGAACAGCGGGCGGCCGATGCGGCCCTCGTCGATCGCGCGGCGCGCGGCCTGGAACCCCGGGCCGAGGAGCGTGTCCGGCGCGGAGCCGATGCGGAGCCCTGCGGCGTCCGCCTCGCGCAGCAGCTGGGCCGCGCCGTCACGGTCGAGCCCGAGCGGCTTCTCCGTCCACACGTGCTTGCCCGCCGCGATCGCGGCGCGCGAGACCTCGATGTGCGCCGCCGGGATCGTCAGGTTGACGACGAGATCGACACCGGGGTGCGCGAGCACATCCTCGGCGGTGCCGTGCGCGGGCACCCCGTACTTCTCCGCCTGCTCGCGAGCACGCCCGGCGATCAGGTCGCCGACGATCACGACCTCGACGTCGGGGAACGAGGAGAGGTTCTGGATGTACGTGTCGCTGATGACCCCAGCGCCGATGATGCCGATGCCGACCGCGCTCATCGGACGAACCCGCCCTCGGTGAGGAACGCGTAGCTCGCGGCGATGTCCTCGAAGACGTCTCCTGGGGCGTTGTCGTACTCGATGACCGCGAACTGCACGGCCGTTCCGGCGTTCAGAGCTGCGGCGAGCGGCACGTCGCCCTCGCCGGGGCGGCGCTGGTCGAGGCTCGCAGAGCCGAACTCGTCGGCGTCCGGACCGAAGGGGTTCACGGCGGGGGCGATGCCGTCCTTCACGTGCACCGCCACGAGCCGATCGCCGAGCCGGGAGACGAGGCCGACGCCATCCTGCCCGCCGACGAGAGCCCAGTACAGGTCGAGCTCGATCGCGACGCGCGCGTCGGTCAGCGCGACGAACCGCTCGAACGCGGTCTGTCCGTCGAAGTCCGCGATGAACTCCTGCGCGTGGTTGTGGTACCCGACGCTGAGACCGAAGCCGGCGGCGACGTCGACGAGGCGGTTGAGGCGGTCGGCGATGTCGGTGACTCCGTCGAGCGTCAGCCACCGGTCCGGGGCGACGAAGGGGTCGATGACCGTGGTGATTCCGATCGCCGCGGCGGCCTCGAAGACGACCTCGGGCGCGGGCGTGGGAATCGAGCCGTCGGGCGTCCACAGCTCGTCCGACAGCAGCGGCGCGTGCCCGGTCGGCGAGGACAGCCCGGCAGCGTCCAGCGCGCGGCGGATCTCCTGCGGGCGGCGGGCGAAGTCGAAGGCCTCCACGTTCTTCAGACCGATGGCGGCGAGCTTGTCGAGCGAGCCTCCCATGTCGGCGGAGAACGCATCCGCGAGCGTGTACAGCTGGACGGATGCCTGGGGCTTCGATGATTCTGACGCAGCCACGATGACCTTCTCTTCGGTGAGTGGGGCAGCCGATCGCATGCCCGGAGGTTCAGGAGGTAAAACCTCCACGTGGAAGTTTATTGACGGAGCGCCCGCTGGTCAACTGTCAGTTCGCGGGCTGGAGAGCAGACGATCGAGCATCGCGAGTGCCGCCTCATGGTCGACGGCCGGGTCGAGCAGCCACTGGGTCTGGAGTCCATCGGATGCGGCGACCACCAGCGCGGCGACCAGCCCCGGCTCGACGTCCTCGCGCAGGCGCCCCATGGACTGCAGGTGACGCACGCGCTGAGCCAGGTCCTCGCGCACACGGGCGAATCGCTGCGTGGCGAACTCCTGAGCGGCGGAGTGGCCGTCCTCCAGCGCCGTGGCGACGAGCGTCGAGTAGAGCTGGACCAGTCCGGGAATCTCGCGATTGTCGGCCGCCGAGATGCGCATCTGCTCTGCCGGGCTCACGTCGGGCGCCGGCGGGGGGCCCTCCGCATCGGCGCGCAGTTCGGACTCCCGGTACACCGCGACGAGCAGTTCTTCGAGCGACCCGAAGTAGTGCGTGAGTGCGGCGTGGGTGACACCTACCTCCTGTGCGATCGCCCGCAGGCTGGTGCGCTGCGCGCCTCGCTTGGCGAACACCTCGAGCGCCCGGTCGAGGATCTCCTGGCGACGCGCGACACCCTTCGGATAGCTCCCCCGCTCGCGGGCTGCTTCGGGTGGCGACGCGCTCATCGTCGAAGTCTAACCAGCGCCGGCCACCGATCCCCGGCCCGGTCAGGGGCCCGTGTCGGGGCGGGCGACGAAGATCCTGACGACGTCGTCGAACAGTCCGATGCGGACGACCGAGCCGGGCGGCACGGCGGGATCCATGCTTCGGGACGGGATCAGCTCCGGATCGGCGACGACGTCGATCTGGGGCGCGAGCGGGCGGCGCCCGCAGGACTGCCGGTAGAACGATCCCTCGACCGACAGGATGACGCACCCGGCATCTGCACCATCGGTCATCGTCCAGACATCCAGGTTGCCGACCCGGCCGTTGTAGGCGAGCGCACCGGGCGGGATGTTCCAGGCCCGAAGCGTCGCCGTGCTGATGCCCGGAACGATCACGTCGCCCGGCACCGACCTCGCGGCCAGCGTCAACTCGGCCTGCGGACGGGAGGTCTCCTCCGCCACGAGTGCCGCGCCGGCGAGCAGGGCGATGGTGATCGCTGCACCCGCGACGATCCACGGGCCGCTCCGGCGCCAGCGCGAGTTCGGGGGTGCGGCGACCCCAGGCGTGCCCGCCGCGTCGCGCGGGGCTGAGACGTCTGCGATCTCCTCCTGCTCCCCCGCCTCCAGGTCTCGCAGGCGACTCTGCGCGGCAGGATCAGCTGCGATGTCGGCATCCGGGCCATACGCCCGTCGGCGCAGCTCGGCGAGCTCGACCTCGATGGCGCGTCGGTTGTCAGCCACGGTCTGATTATGCGCGCACCGCCGCGAGCCCGCGCGGTGCCGCGAGCGCGCGGCACCGGAGCGGTACCTTTCGATGCATGGTCGTCCCTCAGACGCGCAGGGCGCGGGCAGCGCGTCGCAGGTCTCGCCGGGTGGCCGCATCCGGAAGCGACCTGACTGCCGCCCAGTGGCAGCTCATCCTCGACGCGTGGGGATGCTGCGCGTACTGCGGCGACGAGGCGGCGGCGCTGCAGAAGGACTGCGTGCTGCCCATCTCCCGCGGCGGACGCTACACGCTCGAGAATGTGGTTCCTGCCTGCCGGTCGTGCAACGCGAGCAAGTGCAACGACGAGGTGACCTCATGGATGCGGAGTCGCCGGCTCGACGAGCCGAAGTTCCTGCTGCGATGGGTCAGTGTCCTGCGCGAGCTGCGCACGACGACCGCCTGAACTTCCCGATCGCCCGTTCCTGCGACAGGCTGGGTTCATGACCGAAGCGCTGGATGCAGGCCCGTTCTTCCACGGCACCAAGGCCGATCTGCGGGTCGGCGACCTTCTCACCGCGGGCTTCCCCTCGAACTATCGCCCCGAGGTCGTGATGAACCACATCTACTTCACCGCCCTCCCGGATGGCGCCGGCCTGGCCGCGGAGCTCGCCCCCGGCGACGGAGCGCCTCGTGTCTACCTCGTGGAGCCGACCGGAGCGTTCGAGAACGACCCCAACGTCACGGACAAGAAGTTCCCGGGCAACCCCACGCGGTCGTACCGCAGCAGCGCACCGATCCGGATCGTCGGCGAGACCGACGACTGGACCCGGCTGACGCCCGAAGCGCGGCAGACGTGGCGGGAGCGGCTGGCCGTGCTCCGCGCGGACGAGCGCGGCGAGATCATCAACTGACCGCGGTCACTGCGTGAGCAGGGCACCGGCGGGCTGCAGGCGGTCACGGGCGTGCTTCCACGGCTTCACCCACGTCATCTCCGCCGGGGTGAGCACCTCGCCGCACGAACTGCAGACCTGACCCTGCGTCGTCTCCTGCCCACACGCTTCGTGGATCATGGCCATGTGGGCGCCGCCCCGCGGCATCGCGGTGTGCCGCTCTCCCCAGACGGCGAGCTGCTGGAGCACCGGAAGGAGCTCGGCTGCCGCATCCGTCGCGGCATATCCCTGGCGGGTACGGCCGGCGGCATCGAGGTAGTCGACGCGCGTGAGCAGCCCGGCGTCGGTCATCGCCGCGAGGCGACGACTGAGCACCGCCTCCGAGATGCCGAGGTTGTCGCGCAAGGTGTCGAACCGGCCGCGGCCGTGCAGCACATCGCGGACGATCAGCAGCACCCATGGGTCGCCGAGCACGTCGAGCGACCGGCGGATGGGACAGTGCTCCCCCGACCAATCGGATCTCAGTGGCATCTCGAACTCCTTTCACAGTGGTGCTGCGACTAGTGTAGCTTTCTTCAAGAAAGTTGTCGCTTCCAGGATGCTGAGGCCACCCATGCGCACCATCGTCACCGTTCCCGTGCTCTCCGAGTCGTTCGCTCGCCTCGGCGTCCCGCTGACCCTTGTGAACACGGCCGGCCCCACCGTCTACGTCTCGGGCCTGCCCCCGTATGACCCGGAGACCGGCGAACTCGTCCGCGGCGACATCGCAACCCAGACCGACACCTGCCTCCGCGCGCTCGCTGCGTGCCTCACGGCAGCCGGAGCCTCGTTCGACGATGTCGTGAACGTCCGCATCTATGCCGCGAACGCCGGCCACTACCGGACGATCAACGAGGTGTACGCGCGCCATTTCACCGGCGATGCGCCGACCCGGGTGTTCGTCCCGGTCGCCAGCTGGTCGGGTGAGTTCGACATCGAGATCGACGCCGTCGCCTACCTCTCGCCCGGCGATGCGGAGCCGGCCGCATGACGAGGCAGACCGACGACGGCGTGCCGCGACCCGACCGATCGCCCGCGTTCGAGCCCGCAGCGAGTCGCCGTGGCATCCACCCTGCGTGGTGGGTGGCGGCCGTCGCGTTCCTCGCTCTCCTCGCCGCAGCCGGGTTCCGGGCCGCCCCCGGCGCGCTGATGGTCCCGCTGAACGAGGAGTTCGGCTGGTCCACGACCGAGATGTCGCTGGCCGTCAGCATCAACCTCCTGCTCTACGGGCTCACCGCACCCTTCGCCGCCGCGCTGATGGATCGGTTCGGCGTCCGTCAGGTCGTCGCAGCTGCCCTCACCCTTGTCGCACTCGGCGCAGGCGGCAGCATCCTGATGACCGCGTCCTGGCAGCTGATCGTGTTCTGGGGAGTCCTGATCGGGCTCGGCACCGGTTCGATGGCGCTCGTCTTCGCGGCGACGATCGCGAACCGCTGGTTCGTGCGCCGCCGCGGTCTGGTGATGGGCATCCTCACCGCCGGGTCCGCGACCGGCCAGCTCATCTTCCTCCCGATCGTCGCCGACCTCGCCGAGTCGGCCGGGTGGCGCACAGCATCCCTCCTCGTCGCAGCGGTCGCCCTCGCGGCCGTGCCGGTAGTCTGGCTCGTTCTCCGCGACTATCCGGAGGATCGCGGCGTCCTCCCGTTCGGAGCCGACCCCGCGACGCACTCCGCACCCAGCCGCCCCCAGGGGAACGCCGCGCGCCGGGCACTCGACGGCCTCGCCTTCGCGTCGAAGAGGCCGTCGTTCTGGGCGCTCGTCGTCGCGTTCGCCATCTGCGGCGCCACGACCAACGGGCTCATCGGCATCCACTTCATCCCTTCGGCCCACGACCACGGCATGGCCACCACGACCGCCGCGACCCTCCTCGCCGTCGTGGGCCTCTTCGACATCGCTGGCACGATCGCCTCCGGCTGGCTGACCGACAAGTTCGACCCGCGCATCCTGCTCGTCGCCTATTACGCCTTCCGCGGTGTCGGCCTCGTCCTGCTGCCCTGGCTGCTGTCCGACGTCGTGCATCCCAGCATGGTGCTGTTCGTGGTCATCTACGGGCTCGACTGGGTCGCCACCGTTCCCCCGACCTCGGCGCTGTGCCGCGAGATCTTCGGCGAGCGCGGCACGATCGTCTTCGGGTGGGTGTTCGCCGCGCACCAGATCGGCGCCGCCGTCGCCGCCTTGGGCGCCGGCATCATCCGCGACACCTTCGGCACCTACACCTACGCATGGTGGGGCGGGGCGGCACTGTGCGCCATCGCCGCCGTCCTGTCCATCACGGTGAGCCGGGCGCCGCACCTCGTCGCCGCGGGACGACCCGCGGACGACTAGAGCGCGCTCGCCTGCTCCGCGTGCGGTCCCCGGAACTTCTTCGGCAGCCCCGCGATGACCAGCTCGTACGATCGGTCGATCGCCTCGCGCAGCTCGTCGTCGGGGATGCCGCCGGTCGTGTTGAGCACATTCCAGCCCGAGCGTCCGATGTACGCCGAGACCCTGGCATCGTGCGGATACCGGATCAGCCACTCGTCGGCTTCATCCCGGGTGGTGGCCGATTTGACCCCGATCGCGCTGCCATCGCCGAAGAAGACGAAGATCTTGCCGCGCTCGCCCGGGCCGACTTTGAAGACGAGATCGCCTTCCCATGGCTGGTCTTCCCACGCACCCCACTTCGCGGCGCAGTAGGCGTGCACGTCCTCGGGAGTCACGTTCTCAGTATGCCCACCGGACTGCCTTCCCGCTGTCGGTGGCGATGGCTAGCCTGCCGGGTATGACGATCGACTCCGGAGTGCTCGCGTGGCTGCTCGACTCTGATCCGGCTCTGCGATGGCAGGTCGAGCGCGACCTCGCCGACGCTCCACCGTCGACGTGGGAGGCGACGCGAGCGCGAGTCGCCACCGAGGGCTGGGGCGCCGATCTGCTGGCGAAGCAGGATGCCGACGGCCAGTGGGCGGGCGGATCCTTCTTCCCCGCCGGGTTCTTCGGCAGTCCGGAGTCCGAGCAGCCCGGTCAGCCGTGGGTCGCCACGACCTGGGTGCTGAAAGACCTGCGGGAGTGGGGCCTCGATGCGGGGGCGCTTGCGGGCACCGCCGAGAAGCTCGCGGCGAACAGCCGGTGGGACTACAACGACCTGCCCTACTGGGGCGGCGAGGTCGATGTGTGCATCAACTCGTACACACTCGCGAGCGGTGCATGGCTCGGCGCGGACGTCTCCGCGCTCGCGGAGTGGTTCCCGGCGCATCGCCTCGCCGACGGCGGGTGGAACTGCGAGGCCGAGGAGGGCAACTCGACGCGGTCGTCCTTTCACTCGACCCTCAACGCGGCCCGCGGAATGCTGGCATACGAACGCATCACCGGCGACACCCGTCACCGCGAGGCCCGTCACGGCGGGGAGGAATACCTGCTCAGCCGTCGCCTGCTGTATCGCGCCTCGACCGGAGAACTCGTGGGTCCGTTCGCGACCCGGTTCGTGTATCCCAACCGTCATCGGTACAGCGCACTGGCCGCGCTGGACCACTTCCGCGACGTGAGCCTTCTCGAAGAGTCACCGCCGGACCCCCGACTCGCCGACGCCGTCGATGTCGTGCGCGCCACTCGGCAGCCCGACGGCACCTGGCTGCAGGGCGCCCCGCTCCCCGGTCGCACCTGGTTCGATGTAGACGTCCCGGAAGGGCAGCCATCCCGGTGGCTCACGCTCATCGGCACCAGGGTGCTCGACTGGTGGGATGCTGCGCACTGATCTCCGACGTGCACGTCGCTCCGCGCCATCCCTGAACGGGCCGGCGCGTCCTGGCACTATTGCGCTATGCCACCGAGCACGACCCCGCCGCCGCAGGACTGCCCCTTCTGCGCCATCGTGGCCGGACAGGGCGAAGCCAGCGTGGTCTACGAGGACGAGACCGTCGTCGCCTTCATGGACCTGAACCCCGTCACGCCCGGCCATCTTCTCGTCGTGCCGCGCACGCACGCTGTCGGGCTGGAGGACCTCGACGTCGCCACCGGCGCCCACGTCTGGTCCGTCGGCCACGACCTGGCGCGTGCCCTCCGCCGCTCCGACTTCCGGTGCGAAGGGATCAACCTCTTCGTCTGCGACGGCGAAGCCGCTTTCCAGACCGTGTTCCACTTCCACCTTCATGTCATCCCCCGCTATGCCGGAGACGGCTGGACTGTCGTTCCCGACACGATCGAGCGAGACCGGGCTCGCCTCGACAGCGATGCGCTGGTGATCAAGCGCGCCGTCCGGATCACGCCACCGTGAATTCCTCCGCACGCTCCCACATCCGTGTCGCCGCCGCGCGGTCCGTCAGATGTCGGTACGGGCGCCGGTTCCGGGCAGGACCCGAGAAGCCGGGCGGTCCCGACGGGCCGTAGAACTCGCAGCCCCCGGCATCCATCGCCACTGCCAGGAGTGCGGGCTGGGCGGCCTCGGCCGGGGTGTTGCCCAGTCGACGTGCGAGCGCGGCGAGGGTGCCGTCGGACGCGCGCTCGCGGATGAGCGGCCCGATGCCGGTGTCGGGGGCGATGCCGGGGTGGCACACCGAGACCCGCGCTCCCCACCCGTTGGCAGCGCTGCGCCGCGACAGCTCGTAGGCGAACAGCCCGAGCGCGAGCTTCGACATGGCGTACGCGCGCATCGCCGAGTACCGGTGCTCGGACTGCAGGTCGTCCCAGTCGATGCGGGCGAACCGGGCGGCGTAGCTGCACTGCACGACCACGCGACTGTTCGCGAGCACGGGGAGCAGTGCGAGGGTGAGCACGAAGTGACCGAGGAAGTTGGTCTGGAAGTGCAGCTCGAATCCGTCCTCGCTGACATGCCGCGTCGGGTCGCCGAGCGAGACGATCCCCGCGTTGGCCACGAACACATCGATCGTCGGGCCGTCCCGCAGCTGCTCGGCCAGGTCTCTCACCGATCCCAGCCGGCTGAGGTCGAGGTCGCACAGCTGGATGCCGGCATCCGGAATCGACGCTCGGATGGACGCGACGGCACGCTCCCCCTTCTCGCGATTGCGAACAGGGAGGATGAGGTCGGCGCCCGCGCGCGCGAGTCCGAGAGCGATCTGACGGCCGATGCCATCACTTGCGCCCGTCACGAGGGCGTGAGAACCAGCCAGGTCTGGGAGGGTCACGGCGGCGCGTGTCATGCGGCCTCCAGGGCGCAGCGACGAGAAGCATGCGATCAGGTGTGGCCCCTGCAGGATGACACCGTGCGACGGCAGCCCACAAGGTGGTCGGGCCGCAGCTCGCCCCCTTGTCATTCCGACGCGTCGGTGCCACAATCCGCCTCAAACCCGAAGATTCGCGCCGCACCATGGGAGACCGTATGAGCGCGTCCTCGTTGTCTGCCGTTTCGCGCCGACCATTCCGGCGTGGAACGATCGTGTTCGTCGCGACGCTGGCCGTCGTCGCGTCCGTCATGGTGGCGGCTCCGGCGTCGGCGACCGCGCCGCTGACGCCCACGCTCGTCGCCCCCGCTGATGGGACGACATCGCGCACAGCCGACCCGAGATTGAGCGTCGCTGTCAGCGATCCGGACGGCGATCCGCTCAACGTCACGTTCGAGGGTCGGATCAAGGGCGCCACCGTGCCGGGCCCCACCGCCGGCGACCCGTTCACGCTCATGGTGATCCCTGACACCCAGAACTACACGACGAGCTCGGCCCGCACCGCGATCATGACGCAGCAGATGCAGTGGATCGTGGACAGCCGGGCGAGTCTCAACACCGAGTTCGCCGTGCAGGTCGGCGACATCGTGAGCGTCTGGGGTTCCGCGAGCCAGTGGTCCAACGCCTCGGCCGCACTGAAGCTGCTCAACGACAACGGCGTGCCGAACGCTGTCGTGCCGGGCAATCATGACTTCGACAACTCCACCGGCGAGCACGCGGCGTACGACACGTGGTTCCCGCCGAGCCGGTTCCAGAACGCCTCATGGACGCCCAGCACCGCGCGCTACGGCGGGTACATGGGCCAGAACCAGTTCGGCCCCGATGCCGATGACCGCGGCAACATGAACAACTACTCGCTGTTCACCGCCGGAGGTGTCGATTGGCTCGCTCTCGGCCTGGAATGGGAGGCGTCGGCGACGGTGCTCGACTGGGCGGATCGCGTGCTCGCCGCCCACCCCGACCGCCAGGTGATCATGTTCACGCACGCGTTCCTGAACCTCCCGGGAGCACGGCGCACGTTCGCGCAGCGACCGGGCGGCACGCCGCCGGAGACGACCTGGCAGACGTTCGTGCGCACGCACTGCCAGATCCGCCTCGTGGTCAACGGGCATGAGCACAACGGCGACCTCGGAGAATCCCGCCGAACCGACGACAACGCATGCGGCCAGCCGGTGCATCAGATCCTCTCGGACTATCAGGAGCGCGCCAACGGCGGCAACGGCTGGCTCCGGTATTACCGGTTCGATCCTGCTGCGGGGAAGATGACGGCGTTCACCTACTCCCCGTACCTCGATCAGTTCGAGACGGACGCGGATTCGTCGTTCACCCTTCCCTTTCCCCTGGCTCCGACGGTCCCCGCGCCCTTCGCACCCATAGCAACGGTCTCGGCCCCGTCTGGATCGGTGGCGACCACGACGTGGACCGGCTTGCCGCGCAATACCGACGTCGAGTGGCGCGCGCGCGTCGCCGACGGTGACGCCACGACCGTCTCGCCCACGTGGACGGTCCGGACACCCCCTGACAGCGTGCTCGCACGTGATCTGTTCGAGCGAACGGTGGTGAACGGATGGGGTTCGGCGGATGCGGGCGGCGCCTGGACGTTGGCGGCGATTCCATCGCGGTACAGCGTGGCAGGAGGCGCGGGAGTTCTGACCATGGCGAACTCGTCGTGGGTGCAGGCGAACCTCGCGTCGGTGTCCAGCGCGAACACCCGATTGACGGCGACGTTCTCGGTCGACAAGATCGCGGCCGCGCAGTACATCTCCTTCATCGGACGACAAGTCGGCGCCGAGCAGTACCTGCTGCGCGTGCGGGTCGCGGCCGACGGCACCATCCAGCTCCTCGTGATGCGCGGCTCCGGCGCGATCGGCTCCTCGTTCACCGTGCCCGGCCTGGTGATCGCGCCGGGTGCGCTGTACTCGATCGCGTTCGAGGTGAAAGGCACCTCGCCGACGTCGCTGTCGGGCAAGATGTGGCGGGCCGCCTCCCCCGAACCGGCAGCATGGCAGCTGACGCGCACCGACGCGACCGCGGCGCTCCAGGCACCCGGCAACATCGGGCTGACCAGCTACGTGCCCAGCGCGGCGAACGCCTACCCCCTCAAGGTCTCGGTCACCGAACTGACCGCCACCGACCCCACGGCCGCACCGCCCGCCAATCAACTTCCCACGGCATCGTTCACGTCCACCGCGGACGACCTCGCCGTGTCGACGGATGCGTCCGCCAGCAGCGACCCCGACGGCACCGTGGCGTCGTACGCGTGGGCGTTCGGCGACGGCGGAACCGGGTCGGGGGTCACGACCTCGCACACCTACGCCGCGGCCGGCACCTACGAGATCACCTTGACGGTGACGGATGCCGACGGCGGCGTGTCCCCTCCGGTGACGAAGACCGTGACGGTCACGGCGACCCCGCCGGTCAACCAGCCGCCGGTCGCGGCATTCTCGGCGACCACGACGAATCTGCTGGCGTCCCTCGACGGCTCATCCAGTACCGACAGCGATGGCGTGGTGGCGTCGTATGGATGGACGTTCGGGGACTCCGCGACGGCGACGACGACAACGGCGACGACCTCGCACACGTATGCGGCGGCGGGCACCTACACGGTGACGCTCACCGTGACAGATGACGACGGCGGCGTATCGGCTCCGGTGTCCAAGCAGGTGACCGTGACCGCACAGGCACCCGCCCTGGCGCGTGATCTGTTCGAGCGGACGGTGGCGAACGGGTGGGGCTCGGCGGATGCCGGCGGTGCCTGGACGGTGACCGCACCCCTGTCGCGGTACGCCGTGGCAGGGGGCGCGGGCGTGCTGACCATCCCGAACTCGTCCTGGGTCCAGGCGAACCTCACGGCGGTGTCGAGCGCGAACACCCGGTTGACCGCGTCGTTCTCGGTCGACAAGATCGCCGCGGCGCAGTACATCTCCTTCATCGGACGACAGGTCGGCGCCGAGCAGTACCTGATGCGCGTGAGGGTCGCGGCGGACGGCACGATCCAGCTCCTCATGATGCGCGGCTCCGGCGCGATCGGCTCCTCGTTCACCGTGCCCGGGCTCGTGATCGTCCCCGGCACGCTGTACTCGATCGCGTTCGAGGTGAAGGGGACATCGCCGACATCGCTGTCCGGCAAGATGTGGCGCTCCGCATCACCCGAACCGGCGACGTGGCAGCTCACCCGCACCGACGCGACCGCCACCCTCCAGGCACCCGGAAACGTCGGACTGACCAGCTACGTGCCCACCGCCGCCAACGCCTACCCGCTCAAGATCTCCGTGGCCGAACTGACCGCGACCGACCCGACCGCGAACTAGAACAGCCTCACCGGCAGACGCGCACCTCGCGCCCCTCGTGGCTGACGACGTCGCCGAGCTGCAGCTGCCGGCCGCGGCGACGATCGACCTCGCCGTTGACGAGCACGTAGCCGTCGATGATGGCTTCCTTCACGTCGCCGCCGGAGTCGAACAGCCCCGCGAACTTGAGGAACTGTCCGAGGCGGATGGTCTCCCCGCCGATCGGGATGTCTTCGACAGGGGCCGGGTTGGTCATCCCTGAATGCTACCCGCGCCGAAGACGACAAAACCCCCGGAAATCCGGGGGTCTCGATCTGTAGCAGGAGCGGGGCTTGAACCCGCGACCTCACGATTATGAGTCGTGCGCTCTCACCAACTGAGCTACCCTGCCGCGCAGCATCCGGCAAGAAAATCCGGATGTTCCGAGCCCCGAGTCAGGATTGAACTGACGACCCCTTCCTTACCATGGAAGTGCTCTGCCACTGAGCTATCGGGGCGTGCTGCCCGCATGCGGGCAACTAGAAGAGAATACCAGAGCACCGGCATCCCTTCGAATCGAGGTCAGCCGACCTCGTGGGTTCCGTCGGTGTACTTGCGCAGCCACACGATCGGGTCGGTCGGGGTCGTGCCGTTGAGCAGAACCTCGACGTGGGTGTGCGCGCCGAACGAGCGTCCGGTGTTGCCGGTGTTGCCGAGCACGGTGCCGACCGTGACCCTCTGGCCGACCGAGACCTTCAGCGATCCGTACAGCATGTGGCCGTAGCGGGTCGAGACCAGCTGACCGTCGACGATGTGGTCGAGCACGACGGTGACGCCGTAGGCGCCGCCGCTCTCGGTCGCGATGCGCACGGTGCCGTCGGCGATGGCCTGCACCGGTGCGCCCTCGCCGGGCACGAAGTCGGCACCCTCGTGCATGGCGCCCGAGCGCCAGCCGAAGCCGTACGTGATCGGCACACCCACGGCGAAGGGCCACTGGATGTTCGAGGTCGGGTCGTTGACGTAGAAGTCCGAGGTGTTGGTGATGCCCTCATCGGCCGCGATCTGGGCCATGCTCACCATCTCGTAGTTCTCGCTGCGGGCGACCGCGACGTTCTCGACGGTGGAGGGGGCGACGTACGCCTGGATCTGCGAGTCCTCCGCCGCGACGTCGCCGCCGGAGGGCGCGAGCACGGAGAGCGTGGCCGAGTTGCCGCTGGCGGCGGCGAGGGCCTGCGCCGGAGTCGTCATGCCGACCGCCATCAGGCCGACGACGCCGACGACGCCGATGGAGAAGGATGCTGTCGCCAGCCGCCGGAACGAGGCGCCGCGGCTGCGCACCGCGGCGACGGGAGCGGGAAGGCTCTCATCGGCCGGCTCCTGCTCAGCTGCGGCTTCCGGCGCTGCGGATTCTTGGATCGGCGTCTCTGCGGTGAAGGAGAAGAGTCGCGCGGCGGCCTCGAACTCGTCGAGGTCGGCGGTGAAGGGCTCGGCCACGAAGTCGACCTCGGGCTCGGCGACGAACACCGGCTCCTGGAGGAACGGCTCGTCGAACACGAGGTCGGCGTACGTCTCGCCCTCCGGCTCGGCGACGGGCTCCTGCGCCTGCACCGGCTGCTCGCCGGTGGCCAGACGTGCGGCACGGGCGGCACGGCGGGAGGACGCCGCGGCGACCTCCGACGTGCGGGGTGCGGAGGCGACGGCATCGTCGGTCGAGACCGCGTCGGCTGCGGCGGCGGCGATCCCTGCGACTGCGGCGGCGACCATGGGCGGCACCGTCGTGTCGGCCGGCGCCTCCGGCACGGCGCGACCCTGGCGGCGCAGCTCGGCTCGCGTGCTCCCCGAAGTCGCCGACGACGCCTGGACAGGCGTGGTGGCGGCGCGGCTGGAACGGCGCGTGGGCGCAGAGTCAGCCGGGGGGAGGTCGAAAGGCAAGCTGGCGTGCTCTCGGTTCGGGTGCGGGGGGGCAACGCGGACAGGGATCAGGTCTTCGATTCACCCTCGCCGTTCGGGCAGCGATGGTAACGAATGGGTAAACACTACCCCGGACACACTGGGAATGCCATGTGCGGGGCCGGTATATCGGACACGCGTGTCCGATATCTCACTCCCCGAGCGCCAGAGCGCGCAGCCGTTCGTACAGGCCCGGGCCGGACGCGACCGTGAGCGCATTGGTCGGAGTGTCACCGCGTCCGGCACCGCCGACCCGACCGCCCGCCTCGGTGACCAGCAGCGCGCCGGCCGCGTGATCCCAGGGGTGCAGTCCCCGCTCGAAGTAGCCGTCCAGGCGCCCGGCCGCGACGAACGCGAAGTCGAGCGAGGCCGCGCCCGCCCGCCGCAGGTCGCGCGCGAGGGGCATCACGCGGGCGACGCGCGCGAGGTCGCCGGCGTGGGTCGCCGGGTCGTAGCCGAACCCGGTCGCCAGCAGCGCACCGGCGCCTGTGGGCTCCGCCACCCTCAGCCGGACGTCGCCGAGCCACGCGCCGTCGCCGAGACCTGAGCGGAAGAGCTCTCCGCTCATGGGGTTGAAGACCACTCCGGCGAGTGCCTGCCACTCGGCCGGATCCGGCTCGCCGCGGACGGCGCCGATGCTCACCGCGTACGAGGGGATGCCGTAGGCGTAGTTCACGGTGCCGTCGATCGGATCGACGACCCAGGTGATGTCGCTCGTGCCGCGCTCGGCCCCCGACTCCTCGCCGAGGAAGCCGTCCTGCGGCCGCGCGGCCGCCAGCCGCGAGCGGATCAGCACTTCTACCTCACGATCGGCCTCGGTGACGATATCGGCGAGCGCCGACTTCGTGTCGGCGATCTCGACGCCTGCCGCGCGCCGGGTGCGGGCCAGCTCCCCCGCCTCGCGTGCGATCTCCGCGGCCAGCTCAACGAGTTCCGATGCGTCCGTCACGGTTCCACGCTATCGGCCGCGCTACCGTGGGCGGCATGCCCGACACCGCGCCCGCCACCCACGACGTCGTCATCGTCGGCGGAGGCCACAACGCCCTCGTCGCCGCGGCCTACCTCGGCCGCGCCGGACTCCGTGTCGTCGTGCTCGAACGCCTGGGCCACCTCGGCGGAGCCGCCGTGTCGCAGCATCCGTGGTCCGGCGTCGACGCCCGCCTCTCGCGCTACTCGTACCTGGTGAGCCTGCTCCCCCGCCGCATCGTCGACGACCTCGGCCTGCGGGTCGAGCTTCGCCGGCGCCGCTACTCGTCGTACACGCCCGACCCGGCCGACCCGTCGCGGGGCATCCTCGTCGACACGGCGGATGCTGCCGCCACCGCCGACTCGTTCGCCCGCACCACGGGCGACCGTGCCGAGTCCGACCGGTACGCCCGCTTCACCGACCGGCTGGTGCCGCTCGCGAAGACCCTGTTCCCGACGATGACCGAACCGCTGCTGACCGCCGCGGAGCAGCGGCGACGGCTCGGCGACGACGCCCTCTGGGACGACGTCGTGACGAACCCGCTCGGCGGGATGCTGCGCCGATCGCTCGCGACCGATCTCGCCCAGGGCATCGCCCTGACGGACGGGCTGATCGGCACGTTCGCGACCGCGGACGAGGCGAGTCTGCGGCAGAACAAGTGCTTCCTGTACCACGTCATCGGCGGCGGCACCGGCGACTGGGACGTCCCCGTGGGCGGCATGGGCCGGGTGAGCGCCGAGCTCGAGCGGGCTGCCCGCGACGCGGGCGCCGAGCTGCGCGTGGACGCCCCGGTCACCGCGATCTCGCCCGACGGGGAGGTCGAGGTCGGCGGAGAGCGCCCGGAGACGCTGCGCGGGCGCCTCGTGCTGAGCGGAGTGGGTCCCGCCGTGCTGGCCCGACTGCTCGGCGAGGACGGCGACCCCACAGGCCCCGGTCCGGAGGGCGCCCAGGTGAAGGTGAACATGCTGCTGCGGCGGCTCCCCCGGCTGCGCGACACCGCCGTCGCGCCGGAGGCGGCGTTCGCCGGCACCTTCCATGTCAATGAGACGATGAGCCAGCTCGACGCGGCGCACGCCCAGGCGGCGGGCGGCAGCATCCCCGATCCCCTGCCCGCCGAGATCTACTGCCACTCGCTGACGGATCCGTCGATCCTCGGCCCCGAGCTGCGAGCCGAAGGTGCGCAGACGCTCACTCTGTTCGGGCTGCAGGCGCCGCACCGGCTCGTCGCGGATGCCGATGGGGATGCGGTGCGCTCCGCTCTGCTGGCCGCGGCGCAGCGGTCGCTCGACAGCGTGCTCGCCGAACCCATCGCCGACTGCCTCTACCTCGCACCCGACGGCACGCCGTGCATCGAGGCGCGGACGACCGCCGACCTGGAGCAGTCGCTCGGGATGGTCGGCGGCGACATCTTCCACGGCGAGCTGTCGTGGCCGTGGGCCGAAGACGGCGCCGACCTCGACGGCGCGGCCGCGCGCTGGGGCGTGGCGACCGCGCACGACCGGGTGCTCCTGTGCGGCTCGGGCGCGCGGCGCGGCGGCGCGGTCAGCGGCCTCGGCGGGCACAACGCGGCGATGGCCGCGCTCGAGCTGCTCGGGCGCTGAGCCCGGTCAGGGGCGCGGCGGCAGCGGGGGCGGCGGCGGGAAGCCCTCGTATCCCGGAGCCGACGACGTCTGCTGCGGCGCTTCGGGAGCGGGTGCGTGGACCGTCGGGTATCCCGTGTAGTACGCGTTCCAGTCCGGCGTGCCGTCGGGCATGACCGGCAGCGGCGTGTAGCCGTCGACGTACGTCGGCCAGGCCTGCTGCGGCGCGGGCGGCGCGGTCTGCACCGCCTGATGCGGGTGCGGCGCGAGCGGGCGCGGCTTGCGAGGCGCGAAGAGCGCGTTGACCAGCGGGATGAGCGCGGTGCCGACCGCGGCGAGAATCGCGACGGCGACCACGATGCGCCAGTAGATGTCGAGGAACCGCACGTACTCCGACATCACGAGCGGCACGATGAGGAGGGCGGCGAGTCCGACGACCAGCGCGATCGTGACGATGCCGACCACCTGGGTGAACGTCGTGCGGTGCCGCTCGAGCGCCTTCGAATAGAGGCGGATGTGCAGCAGGGCCAGCTGGAGGATCAGCACGATCAGCAGGAACTGCATGAACCGGCCGATGCCGCCGAAGTAGTGGCGCTCGGGCATCCAGATGAACACGGCGCCGATGATGAGCGCGACCACCCATGACCCCATGCTCGCCAGCGCGAACCAGGTGGGGCGGCGCGGCGCGAGGTGCGCCTCCAGGATCGAGATGCCGCCGAAGCCCGCGAGCAGCAGGATCGTGAGGAATGCCCGGCCGACGATGCCGTTCTGCGTGCCGATGAGCACCCACACCACGCACACGAGCGCGGCGGCGATGAGCGCGCCGATCGCGACCCAGATCGCGGCGCGCAGCAACGGGCTCCGCTGCTCGTCGACGGTCGGCGGGTACGGTGCGGGCACGGTCATGGCGATCCTCTCCGGCAAGGGCATGTGCCCTCATCCTGGCATGGTGCCATGCTGGAGCAACCTCGACCACGAAGGAGTGCGCATGCCCGGCAAGTTCGACCTCACGACTACGACACTCGAGCAGCTGCTGGCCGATCCGGAGTCTCGGGCCATCCTCGCGGAGCTCGCTCCCGGTCTCGCCGACGACCCGATGCTCGGCTTCGTGAAGGCGATGCCCGTCGAGCAGGTGCTCGCACTCGCGGGAGGCCAGCTGGATCCCGCCGTCGTCGCTCAGCTCAAGGAGCGCATCGGCGCGCTGTAGCCGCCGCATCCGCGCCTGACACGCAAGAAGCCCCCGTCGAGCGGGGGCTTCTTGCGATTGGTGGCGAGTGAGGGATTCGAACCCCCGAATGCTGAGCAGTCTGATTTACAGTCAGATCCCTTTGGCCGCTTGGGTAACTCGCCAGGCGCGCACCCGCCCGGCTTTTGCAGTCGATCGGAGGCGCGATCACCTATATTACTCTGCGCCGGGCGATGCCACGAACCACGATCGCTCAGGTGCCGAGACGGTCGAGATCCATGCCCTCGACCGCCGACGGCAGACGCAGCAGCGCACCCTCGAACCGGCAGGTCGCCGCTGCGACGTCCATCGCCTGCTGCAGCACCTCGCCCCACGCGTCCGCGCCGTCCGGGGTCGCCTCGAGCAACCAGGCGATGGTCGCCGCGAATGCTGCGTCGCCCGCTCCCATGGTGTCGACGATCGCGCCGGGCAGGTCCGAGATCGGGCGGGTGACCGCATCCGTCCCCGCTTCGATGGTGGCGCCGCCGGCGCCCTCCGTCGCGAGCACGGCGGCTGCGCCCAGGCTGATGACCCGCTCGCGCAGCCAGTCGAGCGGCTCGCCGTAGAGCAGCGCCGCGTCGTCGTCGCCGACCTTGACGAGCTCGGCGCGCGCGGCGAGCGACTCGAACCCGCGCACGAACTCGGCGCGGTCGCTCAGCATCCCGGCCCGAGGATTCGGGTCGATCGCGAGGCGTGCGCCCTCGCAGGCCTGCGCGAGCTCGAGCGTCTGCGCGACGTCGTCGAACGGGTAGCAGCTCACCGCGACGACGGGGGCGGCGGCGATCGCAGCGCGCTCCCGGTCGCCGAAGTGGATGCGGCGGCCCTTCGCCGCGACGTTGAACTCGTACTGCGGCTCACCGCCGCCGCTGCGCACGCTGACCGCGCGTGAGCTGCCGTGCGGGCCCCGCGTCTCGATCAGCTCGACGCCGAAGTCGCCGAGGAAGGCACGGATCCGCTCCCCCGCCTCGTCGTCGCCGACCATCGCGATGAGCGCCGCCGGAACGCCGAGGCGGGTGAGGCCGACGGCGACGTTGAGCGCTGCGCCGCCGACGAACTCCCGGACGCCGCGGTCGTCGCGCAGCTCGTCGATCAGCGCGTCGCCCACGACGACGACGGGGGCGGTCATGCCCGGCTCCGCGCGGTCTCGGCGACCTGCTGCACGAAGGCCTCGGCGCGGCGCCGGGTGCCGTCGATCCGGCGGTCGACGCTCGCCCGCACCTCGTTCGGCGCCAGCGGGGCGGCCAGCCGGACGTTCTCGTGGCAGGACAGGTCGGCGCAGAGGTAGGTGCCGACGCTGTCGCCGTGCTCCCCCGCCGACCCGGCCTTGCGGGCTGAGAACAGCGACACCTGGTCGGCCGGCTGCATCGTGTGGCACACGTTGCACATCGCCGACCGGGCGCGCGAGCTGCCCTCGGCGGCGCGCAGGGCGATGCCCGTCGGCTCGCCGTCGATCTCAGCGACCACGTAGCCACGGCCGCGCGTGCGCGGGTCGCGCCACGCGAAGAAGTCGAGGTGGTCCCAGTCGAGCAGCACGAAGTCGTGGGGCAGCTCCATGAGCCGCAGGTCGTCCGGCGAGGCGTTCACGATCGACGCCCGCACTTGTGCTTCGGTGAGCGGTCGCATCGCCCCAGTCTACGAACGCCGTGTCCGCACGGGCAGGGGGCGATGACGGATGCTGCGCCGAGAGGCCGTGGCTAGACTCGGCGCATGGCTGATTCATCCTTCGACATCGTGAGCAAGGTCGACCACCAGGAGGCCGAGAACGCGCTGAACCAGGCCCGCAAGGAGATCGAGCAGCGCTACGACTTCAAGGGGACCGGCGCGTCGGTCGAGTGGAGCGGCGAGTCGGTGCTCATCAAGGCGAGCACCGAGGAGCGCGCCAAGGCGGTGCTCGACGTCTTCCAGTCCAAGCTGATCAAGCGCGGCATCTCGCTGAAGAGCCTCGAGTCGGGCGAGCCCTTCGCCAGCGGCAAGGAGTTCCGCATCCTCTCGACGATCAAGGACGGCATCTCGTCCGAGAACGCCAAGAAGATCGGCAAGATCATCCGCGACGAGGGCCCCAAGTCGGTCAAGTCGCAGATCCAGGGCGACGAGCTGCGCGTGCAGTCCAAGAGCCGCGACGACCTGCAGGAAGTGCAGCGCCTGCTCAAGGCCGCCGACCTCGACGTCGACCTGCAGTTCGTCAACTACCGGTAAGCGTCAGCGGCGCCTGCTGCGACCGGCAGCGACGCCCATGCCGATCGTGGCGAGCAGCAGCAGCATCCCTGCCGCGAGGATGACGTACACCTCGACGGATTCGTCCATGCCGTCACCGTAGCGCTCCCCGCGCACCCTGCGCGTGGCCGATCGGTGACCACCGCATGTCCATTCACCCCGCCCCGGCCCCGCCGGTAACCCGGCCGGTTCACCTCTACCGGGTCCCCGAACCCCGTTCCAACCCGTTCACCTGTCGCAATCGGCGGCAGAACGCGCAGATTGCGACAGGCGAAGGGGCCGACCCGTGCTGGGCTCACCCCCCGCAGCGAAACAGGGCGCCGTCGCGCTATCCGAGCGGCATCGTGCCGTCAAGCCCCTCGTCCCTCCGCCACCGCGGGCGCAAAGTGGATGCTGGACGAGAGGACACGCCATGAGCGACCCCCGAGACGACAGCATCTCCACCACTGAGAACGAGTTCGAGGCGCCGGGCGCGAACTATCCCGACAGCGGCAAGGCCGACGCCGCTCCACGCGACGAGCCGCCCTTCGAGCCCGCGACCCCCATCGACGTCCCGGTGGAGACGACTCTCCCCGAGGGTGCGGATCCCCGCGACCACCACGGCCAGGACGGCACCCGCAACACGCTCACCGCCGGGCAGGCCCAGCACGAGATGGCCGGTCAGGCCGAGCAGAACGTGCCCGTGATGTCGCAGAACAACGCCACCGAGGACGAGAAGTTCGACGGCATCGTCGCGCAGACGCGCATGGACGTCGCCAACGAGCCGCTCGACCGCATCGCCGAGGTGCTGCACCAGCGCCTCGAGCAGGCCGGCATCTCGCTCTCCGACGAGGAGATCGGCCGACTCGCCGAGCGCGTCGCCGCTCCATGACCCACGCTCGGCTCAGAGCACGCCGGTGACCCAGCGCCGCAGCATCCGGTAGGCGCTCGCGCGCGGCTCCGGCCGCGACAGGAAGACGTCGTGAATGGCGCCGTCGATGCGGCCGATCGTGACGATGGAGCCGAGGCGAGTGGCTGCTCTCGCGATGTCGTCGACGACGAGGACCGAGTCCGACGACGTCATCTCCTCACGCCAGCTCAGCGGGGGCGTCGTGCGGGTCGAGAGGAGCACGAGCGCGGGGCATCCCACCTCGATCCGCGCGGCGACGCGGCGGTGGCCTTCGAGGATCGCGGCGAACCAGCCCGGATGCGTCGGAAAGCCCTGCGGCGGGCGCCACGCCGACTGATAGCCCGGGACGGGCAGCGCCCCGACCTCGGTCTGCGCCCGGGTGTAGAAGCCGAGATCGAGGACCGGGTGGGTTCCGAGCGGGTCGAAGCGCGCCCGCACCCCCACGATCGGGGCGAGGGTCTGACGGGCGATCGCGCCGATCTGCAGCTCGAGCCACGGGCTGTTCAGCACGAGCGCGTCGGCGGCCCGCGCATGCCGCGAGGCCCACAGCGCCAGGATGAGGCCGCCGGTGGAATGCCCCTGCAGCACCAGGCGCCGGCCCGAGTCCATCTCGGCTCGCGCCGCGGCGATGTCCTCGTCGTACGTCTCGAGGTCGGTGATGTACCCCGGGGTCTGCCCGTCGCGCAGGCTGCGCCCGTACTTGCGCAGGTCGAGCGCGTAGAAGCGCGCGCCGAGGTCGTTCCAGAACTTCGCGACCTCGGTCTGGAAGAAGTAGTCCGACCAGCCGTGGACGTAGAGCACGTCGACGTCGCGCAGCGGCCCGTGACCGAGACCCAGGAAGGACCGCGGCAGTCGGCGGACGAGAGTCGCGACGACCGGGCCCTCGGCATCAGCCTCGAGGGGCAGCGTCAGCTGCTCGAACCCGTCGCCGAGCAGGTCGGGCTGCCATGCTCCGGTCATGGCGCCAGCCTAAGGGGCTACTCTCCCCGCGAGACGCGCACCATGTCTTCGCGCGGCACGACCTTGACCCGCGCACGCTCCTGCGGCGCTCCGAGCCCGATCTCGTGGGCGTCGAGACGGTGCCAGCCGTCGAGGTCGGTCCAGCGCGCACCTCGCTCGGCCAGCAGGGCGGGGATCGCCTCCGGCGAGGGATCGGCGGGAGTCCACCACGAGCCCTGGTCGTTGATGACGTGGCTGATGGTCTCCATCGCGTCGGACTTCGTGTGGCCGATGAGTCCCACCGGTCCGCGCTTGATCCAGCCCGTGGCGTAGACGCCCGGTACCCGCTCGTTGGAGTCCTGCCGCAGCGCCTGGCCCTCGTGGTTGGGAATGACGCCGTGGCGCTTGTCGAACGGGATGCCCGGCAGCGGCGAGCCGAAGTAGCCCACCGCGCGGTACAGCGACTGGATCGCCACTTCGCGGATCTCGCCGGTGCCCACGACGCCGCCCTGGCCGTCCGGCGCGGTGCGCTCCCAGCGCAGCGCGGCGACCCGGCCCTGGTCGTCGGTGACGACCTCGAGCGGCTTCGCCCAGAAGTGCAGGTGCAGCCGGCGCGACGCCGTGCCGCCGGCGTTGTTGACGGAGTCGCGCTTTCGCCACGACTGCAGCACGCGGTCGATGACCAGCACCTGCTTGTTGCTGGCGATCGCCGCCTTCGACGCCTCGTCGTAGTCGAAGTCCTCGTCGTAGACGACCATGTCGACGTCGCGCAGCTCGCCGAGCTCACGCAGCTCGAGCGGCGTGAACTTCACCTGCGCGGGACCGCGCCGGCCGAACACGTGCACATCGGTGACCTGGGATGCGGCCAGCCCGGCGTGGACGTTGTCGGGGATCTCGGTGACCAGCAGATCCTCTGCATGCTTGGCCAGCATCCGCGAGATGTCGAGCGCCACGTTGCCGTTGCCGATGACGGCGACGGATGCGGCGTCCAGCGGCCATTCGCGCGGCACATCGGGGTGTCCGTCGAACCAGCTCACGAAGTCCGCGGCGCCGTACGAGCCGACGGCGTCGATGCCGGGGATGTCGAGGTCGGTGTCGCGGATCGCGCCGGTGGCGAAGATGACCGCGTGGTAGTGCCGCTTGAGGTCGTCGAGGGTGATGTCCTCTCCGTAGCGGACGTTGCCGAACAGGCGGATGTCGCCACGGTCGAGCACCTCGCGCAGCGCCGTGATGATGCCCTTGATGCGCGGATGGTCGGGCGCGACGCCGTAGCGGACCAGCCCGTACGGCGCGGGGAGCTGCTCGAACAGGTCGATCGAGACGTCGAACTTCCGCTCTGCCTTCAGCAGGATGTCGGCCGCGTAGATGCCGGCGGGGCCTGCGCCGACGATGGCCAGCCTGAGCTTGGTCATGGTGGTTCCTTTCACTCCGCTCCCCGACCCGGTCGGGGGCAGGTCAGCTGCTGCGGTCGGCGACGGCCTGGGCGAAGCGGGTGAGCGCCTCCCGCACGGGGCCGTCGGGGAGCGGCGCGAGGGCGGCGATCGCCTCGGCGGCCCACTGCTCTGCGAGCAGTCGCGTCGCCTCGGTGGCGTCGTGGTCGCGCAGCGCGGCGATGTCGTCGTCGAGGATCGAGGGGTCAGCGCCGTCGGCGATGCGGGCGACACCCGCGTCGATGCGCTCGCGCAGGGCGATGGCGCCGGCATCCGTCCGCTGGTCGAGGATCAGGTACGGCATGGTCGGCACGCCCGCACGGAGGTCGGTGCCAGGCACCTTGCCCGTCTCGCCGGGGTCGTCGGAGAGGTCGATGACGTCGTCCATGAGCTGGAACGCGACGCCGGCCTTCTCGCCGAACGTGATCAGGGGCTGCTCGTACTCGGCGGGGGCGCCGGAGAAGATCGCGCCGGCCTGCGCCGAGGCGGCGATGAGCGACCCGGTCTTGTCGGAGAGCACCTGCAGCGAGAACGCGACACGGTCTGCGCCCTCTTCGGGTCCGACGGTCTCGTGCAGCTGCCCGAGCACGAGGCGCTCGAAGGTGTCGGCCTGCAGCCGGATGGCGTCGTCGCCGAGGCGCGACATCAGCACGCTCGCGCGCGAGAACAGCAGGTCTCCGGTGAGGATGGCCACGCTGTTGCCCCACACGGCGTGGGCGCTGGGCACCCCGCGGCGGCGGTCCGCCGCATCCATCACGTCGTCGTGGTACAGCGACCCGAGGTGGGTCATCTCCAGCGCGGTGGCACCCTGGATGACGGCCTCGGTGGCGCCGTCGCCGAGCTGAGCGGTGAGCAGGGCGAGCATCGGACGCACGCGCTTGCCGCCGGCCTCGTAGAGGTAGCGGCCGGCTGCGTCGGCGATCGCGTCTGCGCTGCGCAGCTCGCGGGCGAGGGTGCGGTCGACCTCCTCGAGCCCTGCTTCGACGGTCGACAGAAGCTTGCGGGCCTTGGTGCCGGCGAAGATCCGGTCGGTCAGGCCCAGCTTGCCCGCGATACGCGAGCTCGACGCCGAAGGAGACACGCCTTCCAGCCTACCGGGCGGGCTCGGTCGCCGGTTTGACTGCCCTGTGCAGGGCGACGATGCCGAACGAGAGATTGCGGTGGGCGACCTCGGTCCAGCCGGCCTCCCGCATCCACGCGGCGAGGGTCTGCTGGTCGGGCCAGTCCTTGATCGACTCGTTGAGGTAGTCGTACGCCTCGGCGTTCGAGCTCACGCTCTTCGCGACGACCGGGAGGATGCGGTCGTTGTAGAAGCGGTAGAGCCCGTTGAACGCGCGCGACGGCGGCTGCGAGAACTCGCACACGACGATGCGGCCGCCCGGCTTGGTGACGCGCAGCATCTCGGCGAGCGCCTTCTTCGGCTCCACCACGTTGCGCAGGCCGAACGAGATCGTGACGGCGTCGAACGCGTCGTCGTCGAACGGGAGAGCGGTCGCGTCGGCCTCGACGAACGACAGATTCGGGATGCTGCCGTGCCGCCGACGCCCCTCGGCGATCATGCCGGGTGAGAAGTCCGCCGCGACGACCTCGGCGCCGCTGCCGGCGAGCGCGACCGAGCTCGCGCCCGTGCCTGCGGCGAGGTCGAGGATGCGCTGACCACGACGCGGCGCGACGGCGCGGGTGGTGGCTGCGCGCCAGAGCCTGTCGTTGCCGAGGCTGAGCACCGTGTTCGTGCGGTCGTAGCCGGGGGCGACCTCGTCGAACATGCCGCTCACGCGCGCGGGGTCTTTGCCGAGGTCGGCGCGATTCGGTTCGGGGCTCACCCCATCGAGTGTAGGCGGGCGCTCAGGACGCGGTGAGCTCGGTGAGGCGCTGGAGCCAGTGTGCGGCGGTCGCCTCGTCGAAGGGCGGTTCGTGCGCGGTGACCTGTCGCTCGAGGTCGAGCGCGACCTGCTCCAGGCGCGCGACGACGTCGGGCGGGTAGCCGAGGGCGACCCGGTGCTCGTCCCATTCGTCGCGGTCGTCGATCCAGATTCCCTGGCCTTCACGGTCGATCACGTCGAGGTCCATGTCGATGCCGACCGGCTCGCCGGTCTCGGTCCAGCCGGCATCCCAGGCCAGGTCGATGTAGACGCGCGTCAGGTGACCGGGCGCGTTCATGGTCAGCACCCACTCGCCCGCTGGCGGCACGAGGCTGACGTTCGCCTGCGCGGCGATGACCTCGCGCCCTGGCCGGTGACTGCGTGCGCCGGCGACCTGACCGACCCAGTCGCCCCACCGGTCGCTGCCGAGATAGACGCAGTCGTGCACCCAGTGCACCGACCCATCCCACTTGCGCCAGCGGAACAGCAGGCGGGCGCCGGGCGCCGGGCGGACGAGGTCGGTCACGGTGCGAGTCTAGGCTGGATGCCGTGACCGTCTCCGCTGCTCCTCGGCTGCTCGTGGACACCCGAGAGATCGAGTCCGTCGAAGACCTGCTCCCCTACACCTCGGCGTCCCATCCCGTGGTGTGGAGCCGGCGCGGCGAGGGCATGGTGGGCTTCGGCGAGGCTCTCGTGCTCGAGGGTGGTCCTGACCGGTCGCCGCTCGGCAGCCAGTGGGCAGCAGTTGCCGCGGCCGCCGAGGTGCACGACGAGGTCGGCCTGCCTGGCACGGGGCTCATCGCGTTCGGGGCTTTGGCCTTCGACGCCCGGTCGGGTCGCCGCAGCGTGCTGAGCGTGCCCCGCGTCGTCGTCGGCCGGCGCGGCGGACGCTCGTGGGTCACCACGATCCGCACCCCCGACGATGACGCGGCCGCCGTGCTCACCGAGACGCCCTACGGCCCGCACTGGTCGGGCGGGGTCGGACCGGGCGAGCAGACCGCGGCCGGCTACATGACATCGGTCCGCCGCGCGCTCGAGGCGATCGGCGCGGGCGAGGTCGAGAAGGTCGTGCTCGCCCGCGATCTGCGCGGCACGGTGCCCGCCGGCTCGGATCTGCGCCGGCTCGCGCGGGCCCTGGCCTCCGAGTACCCCGACACCTGGACGTTCGCCGTCGACGGGCTGATCGGCGCGAGCCCCGAGACCCTGGTGACCGTGCACGGCGGCACGATCACGGCCCGGGTTCTGGCCGGGACGACCCCTCGCGGGGCCGACGCGGACGCGGACATCACCGCATCCACCGCCCTCGCGACGAGCGTCAAGGACCTGGACGAGCACGAGTTCGCGGTGCAGAGCGTGCTGGCATCCCTGCGGCCCCACACCCGCGCGCTCGTCGCGAGCGAGGCGCCGTTCACGCTCAAGCTGCCGAACGTGTGGCACCTCGCGACGGACGTCGAGGGCGAGCTGGGCGGCTCGGCCTCCGCGCTCGACCTCGTCGCGGCCCTGCACCCGACGGCGGCGGTGGCCGGAACCCCGGCCGACGCGGCGATCGACCTCATCCGCCGGCTCGAGCCCTTCGACCGCGGGCGCTACGCCGGGCCGGTCGGCTGGATCGACGCAGCCGGCGACGGCGAGTGGGCGATCGCCCTGCGCTGCGCCCAGTTCGACGTCGACGCGGCCTCGGCCGCCGGCATCCCGGTCACGGCCTACGCGGGCGCGGGGATCGTGACGGGCAGCGACCCGGAGACGGAGCTGCTCGAGACCCGGGTCAAGTTCCGCCCGATCGTCGACGCCCTCGCGTAGACGCGGGGTGCTCGCACACCCCCCTTATTTCACGTCGACCCCACCCCGAATCGTCGAGCCCACCCCGTATGCGCGGGGCGCTGAGGGTGGGCTCGTGCCCAGAGGGTGGGGTCGGCGATCTGGCGCATGGCTCGTAGATCCCGCGCGCGGCTCGACCTACACTGCGGGCATGTCGTTCGACGTCGCGGCGGAGGCCTACGAGAGCTTCATGGGGCGGTACTCCCGCCCGCTCGCGGTGCACTTCGCGGACTGGTGCCGACTGCCGCTGTCAGGTCGCGCGCTCGACGTCGGCTGCGGACCCGGCGCGCTGACGGAGGTGCTGACCGCCCGATGGGGCGAGGCGAACGTCGCGGGCATCGACCCGTCGGCGAGCTTCGTCGCGGCGGCCCAGGCGACGTTCCCCGCCGCCGACATCCGCCACGGCGGCGCCGAGTCGCTCCCCTTCGCCGACAGCACCTTCGATGCGACGATGGCCGAGCTCGTCGTGCATTTCATGACGGATGCGGCGGCCGGCGTCGCGGAGATGCGCCGCGTGACGCGCCCAGGCGGCATCGTCGCGGCCTGCGTGTGGGACTTCGCCGGCGGCCGCGCGCCGCAGACGCGGTTCTTCCAGGCACTCAAGGCCGTGGCTCCCGACGTCGAGGATGAGACCGCCCGGGTGGGTGGACATGACGGCGACCTCGGCCAGCTGCTGACGGATGCGGGGTGCACCGAGGTCGTCTCGGGCGAGCTGGCGGTGCGGGTCGACTATCCGGGCTTCGACGCGTGGTGGGAGCCGTACACGCTCGGCGTCGCGCCGGCCGGGCGACAGCTCGCCGCGCTCGACGGGGCCGCCCGCGAGCGCGTGCGCGCCCATGCCCGAACCCTGATGCCCGAGGGTCCCTTCACGGTCTCCGCGACCGCATGGGCCGCTCGCGCCATCGCCTGAGCGCCGGCCCCCGCGCGACCCCGAACCCGCGCGACCCCACCCCGACGCGCCGACCCCACCCCGACGCGTCGACCCCACCCCCAAGCGCCGACCCCACCCCGTGCTCGCGGCGAGCACAGGGTGGGGTCGCGCGGAAGGGGTGGGGTTGCCGCACACGCGCGGCGCGGCGCCCCGGGCCCACCCCGCCCCGGGTCAGATCGAGCGCTGGTAGGCCCGGATCGAGCGCACGGCCCAGGTGAACGCGAGGGCGGCGAGCAGGGCGAGACCGCCGGCCTGCCACCAGCCGGCCTCGGGATACGCACCGTTCAGCCCGCCACGGCCGAGCTCGACCGCCCAGGTCATCGGGTTCCAGCGCGACACGCTCTGCACCCACTCGGGCAGCAGCGCCGCCGGCATCATCGTGGTCGACAGGAAGGTCGCGGGCAGCACGATCAGCTGCGACAGGCTGATCAGGGCGATCTGGTTGCGGGCGATGAGGGCCACAGCGCTCGACGCGCAGCAGAAGATCGTCGCCAAGAGCGTCGCGACGCCCAGGGCCATCAGCATCCCGCCGAATCCGCCGGGGTAGCGTGCGCCGGCGAGCCAGCCGATCCCGAGCACGACGAGCGACTGCACGAGGTTCACGATCAGCTGCTGCACCAGCTGGCCGGTGATGATCGCGGTGCGCGAGATCGGCGACGTGAGGTACTGGTCCATCACGCCGGAGGTGATGTCGTCGATGAAGCCGGTGCCGGCCCACGCCCCCGAGTAGAGCACCGTCATCATCAGGATGCCGGGCACGAGGTAGCCGATGTAGCCGCCGGTGGCGGTCGATCCCTCGAACACCGGCAGCGCGCCGAGTGACGAGAAGACCTGCCCGAACAGCACGATCCAGATCACCGGCTGGATCAGCGACATCACCGGCCCCCAGGCCTGACGCAGCGACGAGATGAGCCAGCGCCGCAGCACCTGGCCCGACTGGGTGAACCACCCCGCCGTCGTCGGGCGGATTGCGGTGGCGGGTGCGAGGGCGATGGCGCTCATGCCGCTGCTCCTGTCGTGAGGGCGGCCGCTGCCGCGGGGCCGAAGGTGTGGCCGACGAAGTGCAGGTACACGTCGTCGAGGGTGGGATGGGATGCGGCGACCTGCCCGAAGCGGACGCCCGCGGCATCCAGAGCAGCGATCACGGCGCCGACCGCCGCCGAGGCGTCGTCGGTGCGCGCGGCGAGCACGCCGTCGACGCCCGAGGCCTCGACGAGCACGTCGCGGAGTCCGGCGACCCCGCTGATGGCGGCACGGACGGCGACCGGGTCGGGCTCGATGAGCGACACCCGCAGGGAGTCGCCGTGCAGCGCGGCCTTGAGCTCGGCCGGGGTGCCCTGGACGACGGCGCGGCCGGCGTTCACGATCAGCAGTTCGTCGGCGAGCCGATCGGCCTCCTCCATGTAGTGCGTGGTGAGCACGACGGTGAGCGCCTCCTCAGCCGAGAGCCGGCGGATCTCGGCCCACATCGCCGCCCGGGCCTCGGGGTCGAGGCCGGTGGTGGGCTCGTCGAGGAACAGCACCTGCGGACGGTGCACGAGGGCGGCGGCCACGTCGAGGCGGCGGCGCATGCCGCCCGAGAACGTGCCGACCGGACGGCGGGATGCGTCGGCCAGCCCGAACTCGTCGAGCAGACGCGCGGCGCGCGCCCGGGCATCGGCAGCCGTCGCCCCACGCAGCCGCGCGGCGATCTCCAGGCTCTCCGCCGCGGTCAGGATCGGGTCGGTGCTCGACCCCTGGGAGACGTACCCGATGGACGCGCGGACAGCATCCGGCGCGCGGAGCACATCGTGCCCGGCGACCCGGGCGGAGCCTGCGGTCGGGGTGGAGAGCGTCGTGAGGATCTTGGTGGTGGTCGACTTTCCTGCGCCGTTCGGGCCGAGCAGCCCGAAGACGCGACCGGCCGGCACGGTGAGACTGAGGCCGTCGAGCGCGCGGACCTCGGGGCGGCGACCTCGGCCGCGATAGACCTTGACGAGATCGTCGGCGACGATCGCCTGAGTGTTTCCGGGCATGGCGAAGCATCCCTTCCTTCGTGGTTCGGTGAATGGGCCGCTGCGCGGGCCGCGCAGCGGTGGAACGGAACGGAGCCGTTACGGGTTGGGGCGGTCCCCGAAGAGCATGCGGGCGAGCACGAGCATCATGACGGCGAAGCCGCCGGCGAGCGCGAGGAGACCCCACCACCAGCCGACGGTGAAGACGAGCACCGCGATGACCGCGAACGTGACGAGCCAGATGACGGCGGTGTAGATGCCGAAGCGTGCCGCCACCTCCGGCTCCTGCTCGAACCGGTTGCCGACGTGCGCGTGCTCCAGGTTCGCCTGGCGCACCCATGCCTTGTGGCGGTTCGTCTGACTCGCTCCGAGGAAGGCGAACAGGACGATCGCCGCGATGACGCCGAGCGCCGCGAACACGATGCCCCACACGGGCATGGCGCCCAGCGCCACGATCGCGCCGAAGCCGAGCCCGAGCGCGCCGAGGAGGGTGGCGAGGAAGTACCCGCCCGCGCGGTTCGGCGGCATCGGGTGGTTGGTCGTCGTCTCCTGCGAGAGCGAGTCGCCGACCAGCAGGGCCAGCCCGGTCGACGCGTTCCCCATCAGACCGATGATCGCTCCGAGCGGCAGGGGCAGCACACCGGTCGCCCCGAGGAGGGCGACGGTCATGCCGACGACGAAGAGGGCCGACCACAGGACCGCGCGCACGACGAACCCTGGTTTGGGGCGCACCCGGTGACGCAGCTGCAGCGCGGCGTACGACTCGGCTGCGGCGGCCCCGCCGACGGTGTTCCCGGCGCCGGTGCCGGCGCCGTCGACCAGTTCACGGACGTCGCCGAGCTCGGCGATCGCCTGGCGCGCCGCATCCGACGAGGACTGCCCTGCGGCCTCCAGCTCTTCGACGCGTGCGACGAGGTTCGCGCGCATCTCCTCCTTGAGGTCTTGCGCGTCGGGCGTCATCGCGACTCCGGCGAAGGCCTCGTCGAGGAGGCGGTGGATGTCGGTGGTCATTTCTCTGTGCCCTTCACGTCGAGAAGCGAATCGATGATGCGGCGGGTGGCGACCCAGGCCGCGACCTTGCCGCGGTAGACCGCGCGGCCCGCGTCGGTGATGCGGTAGTACTTGCGGCGTCCGCCCTGGGTCTCGTCGCCCCAGTAGGACTCGGCGAGGCCGTCCTTCTCGAGGCGCCGGTACGTCGCGTAGAGCGTCGCCTCTTTGATCTCGTGGTCTCCCCCGGTGGCGTCCCGGATGGCCTTGTAGATCTCGAAGCCGTAGCGGTCGCCGTCACGGAGCACGCCGAGCACGATCGTGTCGGTGTGGCCGCGCAGGAGGTCGGCGGCGAAAGCGTCATCTTGTGTCACAGCAAGTACTGTATCAGATCAGGTACACCATGACGCAAGAACTTCGGATGCGGTCACCGCCCGCATCCGATCGAGGCCCCCGGGGGCGTCAGCTCGCGGCGAGGCGCTTCTTCTCGGCCTTCACGTCGAAGGTCGCGGCGGGCCACTGGGGGTCGATGTCCTCGAGCGCGTGCAGCAGCAGGGCCTGCACCGCGAGGCGGGCGTACCACTTGGAGTTCGCCGGCACCACGTGCCACGGGGCGTTCGCGGTCGAGGTGCGGTCGAAGACGGTCTGGTAGGCGTCCATGTACGCCGGCCAGAGCTCGCGCTCGTCGACATCGCCCGGGTTGTACTTCCAGTGCTTGTCGGCGCGGTCGAGCCGTTCCGCCAGCCGCGCCCTCTGCTCGTCCCGCGAGATGTGCAGCATCACCTTGACCACGCGGGTGCCGCCGTCGGTCAGTCGCTTCTCGAAGTCGACGATCGCCCCGTACCGGCGCTCGATCTCGTCCTCGGGCGCGAGCGAGCGCACCTTGCCGATCAGCACGTCCTCGTAGTGCGACCGGTCGAACACGCCGATGAACCCGGGAGCCGGCACCCGCTGCTCGACCCTCCAGAGGAAGTCGTGCGCACGCTCCTCGTCGGTCGGCTTCTTGAAGGCGGTGAGCGCCACGCCCTGCGGGTCGACCGAGCCCACGACGTGACGGATGATGCCGCCCTTGCCGGCGGAGTCCATCGCCTGCAGCACGAGCAGCACGGCGGCGTTCGTCGCGTCGGCGCGACTCTCGGCGTACAGCCGCTCCTGCAGGTCGTCGAGCGAGAGCGCACCTTCGGTCAGGTCGACCGCCCCGTGCTGCTTGCCCGCGTCGTAGCCGGGCTTCGTGTCGGGGTCGACGTCGGCGAGCGTGAACCCCTTGCCCACGCGCAGCAGCTTCGACGGCTCTGCGGTCCAGTTGGTGTGACTCTTGACGCTCATGCCGCCATCATGGCGGACCGGCGCCGCCCGGCTCTAGCGGGAGAGCGCGACCTCGATGATCTGGCAGCCGCCGAGGGGCGCGGTGAGCGCCTGGTCGAGCGCGGTGCGGGTGGTCACGCGCTGGTACTCCCAGCCGTAGGCGATCGCCAGGTGCTCGAGCCGCGCGGCCTGCGGTGTGTAGAGCACCCGGGTCATCGCGTCGGAGCCGGCGACACCTGCCACCTCGAGGTCGTCGAAGATCGTGCCGCCGCCGTCGTTGCCGACGACGACCTGGAGGCGCGGCTCCGTCTCGCCCGGAGACAGCAGCAGCGCGCCGACGTCGTGCAGGAACGCCAGGTCGCCCAGCAGCAGACGGGTGACGCCCGGTCCGCCCGCCGACTGGCTGGCGAGGGCGATGCCGAGCGCCGTCGCCACAGTGCCGTCGATGCCGGCCAGGCCGCGGTTGGCGTGCACGGGCACCTTCTTGCCGCCGAGCACGGCGTCGGCGACCCGCACCAGGCGGGACGAGCCGAAGACGAGCCGGTCGTGCGGCCAGCTCGCCCGCCAGACGGCGTCGACCACGGCGACGCGGTCGAGCGGCGCCCTGATCACCTCGAGCTCGGCGGAGATCGCCTCCAGGCGCGTGCTCGGCACGGCGGAGGAGAGCCCGTCGGCGTCGGGCGCGGGCGGCGTCAGATCGACGGATGCTGCGCGCGACGCCTGCAGCCAGGCTCCGAGCCATTCCCGGTCGGGGTCGCCCCAGGCGACCGAGACCGTGTCGATCGCGATGGTCGCGCCGTTGAGGTTGAGCGGCTCCCCCGGCCCGCGCACGGCCAGCACCTCGACGTCGTCGCGCGACAGCAGGCCGACGACCTCGCGGCTGAGCGTCGGGTGGCCGAGCACGATGGCCCGCTCAACCCTGCCGCCCAGCGAGGGGTCGCGAAGCAGGTCGCGGTAGCCGTGGATGAGGTAGCGCCCGAATCGCGCGCCGCTGACGATCTCGGCGACGAGCGGCCAGCCGCCGGCGTGGGCGAGCGCCTCGGCGTCCTCGCCCGCGTCGGCCCCGGCGATCACGACCGTGCGAGGGCCGCGCTCCAGCACGTAGGGGTCGTCTTCGGTCGGTGTCGGCAGGTCGGCGCCGCCGATGCCGCCACCGCCCTGGTACAGGGCGCCCAGGGTCTCGTCGGCCGCGACCTCCTCTTCGGGCGCGGCGTCCTGGTCGACGGACGCCGTGACCTCGAGCTCCGCCGTCGGTGCACCGAGCCACGCCGGCAGCGAGCCGGCGAGCGGCTCGCGGAACGGGAGGTTGAGGTGCACGGGTCCGGGCGAGCGGGTGCCGTCGCCGAGGGCGGCCGCGAGCGCCTCCGCGGCGACCTCGCGCAGCATCCGGCTCTGCTCTCCGCCGCCGTCGGGGTCGTGCTCGTCCGGCACCGGCAGGTCGGCCTCGAGCCGCACGTTGGGGGCGAACATGCCGGGCTGCCGGGTGGTCTGGTTCGCGCCCACGCCGCGCAGCTCGGGCGGGCGGTCGGCGGTCAGCAGCAGCAGCGGCACCCCGGCGTGGTGAGCCTCGAGCGCCGCCGGCAGCAGGTTCGCCGCGGCGGTGCCGGACGTGCAGATCACGACCGCCGGGATCCGGCTCTCGCGCCCGATGCCGAGAGCGGTGAATCCGGCGACCCGCTCATCGGTGCGCACATGCAGCGAGATGCTGCCGCGCTGCTCGAGTTCGGCGGCGACGAGGGCGAGGGCCTGCGAGCGCGACCCGGGGCTGAGCACGACGTGCCGCACCCCGCGCTCCACGAGCGCCGCGAGGAGGGCGGCGGCGGCATCCGTCGCCGGTGACGCGATCGTCACCGTCAGCTCGCCGTGCCGGCGGGGGGTCGGGTGTCGTCGTCGTCCTCGGCGTCGAGGCGGGCGAGCTCCTCCTCGAGGCGGCGGATGCGCTCGTCCTGCTCGGACTTGGCGCGGAGGCCGCCGAGGAACTCGGGGTCGTCATCCGGAGCGCGCATCTTCGCGATGGCGGAGGCCCGGGTGCGGCCGGCGGTGAACCACAGCAGCCCGCCGAGCACCGGCAGCAGGATCACGATGACGAGCCAGACGCCCTTGCTCACCCCGCGATGGCGGGTGGCCGGCTGAACGGCGCAGTCGACGATGGTGTAGACCCAGAAGGCGGTCGCCACCAAGGCCAGAATCAACAGCACCCGAGGCACACTCTCATCCTAGGCGGGCCGCGGGGCCCCGGGTTCGCCCCGCAGGTGCTTCGCAGATACGGACGTAGGATGAGGGGGTGAAGATCCGCTCCGCCGTCGTCTACACCGTGCTGCGGCTGCTCGCCTTCCTGGTGCCGTTCGGCATCATGATGCTCTTCCCGATCCTGCGCGAGTACTACCTGCTCGCGGCGGTCTTCGCGGCCCTCATCGGCCTGAGCCTGTCGATGCTGTTCCTGCGCCGCCCGCTCGAGGACCTGTCGACCGGCCTCGCCGAACGGCGCGCCGGACGTCGTGAGAGCGCCGCGTCGGACGAGGACGTCGAGGATGCTGCCGCCGACGCCTCCGCCGACCGCTGACCGCTCGCGTCAGCCGACCGCTGACCGCCCGCGTCAGCCGACGAACGACCAGGCCAGCAGCGCCCCATAGGCGACCGAGGTCAGCGACGTCAGCCCGAGGGCCACGACCAGCTCACGCGGCTGGCGGTACGTCCACACGATGAGGATCGCCGGGAGCCCGGCCAGCAGGGCGAGCAGGGTGAGCCACGCGATCGGGTAGAACGTCGCGAGCGCGATCGCGAGGGCGAACGGCACGAGCACGAACACGGTGAACACGATCTGGGTGGCCCGCTTGCCGATGCGCACGGTGAGCGTGCGCTTGCCGGCGACGCGGTCCTGATCGATGTCACGGAGGTTGTTGGCGAGCAGCACCGCGCACGCGAGGAGGCCGGCCGCGACGGCGCCGAACCAGGCCTCCTGCGGCAGGGCGAACGCCTGCACCCAGGTCGTCCCGAGGGTGGCGACGAGGCCGAAGAAGACGAAGACGAAGAGCTCGCCGAGGCCCGCATAGCCGTAGGGCCGCTTGCCGCCGGTGTAGAACCAGGCCGCGACGATGCAGGCCGCGCCGACCAGCAGCATCCACCACTGCTGCGTGCGGATGACGATCGCGAGCCCGGCGATCGCGGCGATGCCGAAGAACACGAGCGCGACGATCAGCACCGTGCGCGGTGCCGCCTTCCGGGAGGCGGTCAGGCGGGCGGGCCCGACGCGGTGGTCGTCGGTCCCGCGGATGCCGTCGCTGTAGTCGTTCGCGTAGTTCACGCCGATCTGCAGAGCGATGGCGACGATGAGGCAGCACAGCGCGATCACCCAGTGGAACCGGACGTCGACCAGGTGCGCGGCGCCGGTGCCGATGACGACGGGCGTGACGGCCAGCGGCAGCGTGCGCAGGCGCGCGGCGCTGATCCAGTCGCCGAGTGTCGCCTTCTCCACGTGCCGCGGGTCGCCGTACTGCTTCGGCTTCTGCGGGTTGCCGCGGGACGGCTGCTTCTTCTGGACGGTGTTCTTGCGCTTCTTGCTGGGGGTGCCTGCCACGAATGGTCATCCTAGGCGGCGACGCGATGAAACCGGCGGATCCTCTGGCGACGACGCGGCCGGCGTTCGAGAATGGGCGGATGCTGAGCATCGGGACGATCGTGCTGACGGTCGAGGACATCACGCGCGCCGGGGACTTCTGGCGTGCGGCCCTCGGCTACGTGAACCGCTCGGAGCCGTCGGATGACTGGGTCATCCTCGACCCGCCCGACAAGGAGCACTGGGGTGCGCCGGGCGCGAGCGTCGCCCTGTCCGTCACGGGGTATCCGCAGGCCTATCCACCCCGCATCCATCTCGATCTGTACGCCGACGACCAGGCCGCCGAGATCGCGCGGCTGCTCGCGCTCGGCGCGCACGAGGTGGACTGGGACGGATACCCGGACGACGCGGACTGGGTGGTGCTGGAAGACACCGAGGGCAACCGGTTCTGCGTGGTCGCCACCGGGCCGGCTCCCGCCTGAGCCCCGGCCCCAACCCGTTTACGGACGCGACACGCCGCATGGCCGGCGACGCACGCGGCGTGTCCCGTCCGTAAACGGTGCGGGGCGAGGACCCGGCTGGTCAGTGCAGGGCGACCACCGCGCGGCGGATCGCCTCGCGATCGGGCTTGCCGCTGGGCAGCGTCGGCAGCTCGTCGACGAGCACGAGCCGCGACGGGCGCGCGTGCGAGCCGATCGCGCCGGCGACCGCCTCGCGGGCCTCTTCGAGCTGGGTGGACTCGCTGCGACGCAGCGCATCGCCGCGGGGCGCCACGACGACGGACGCCTCGCCCCAGCGTGTGTCGGGCACGCCGACAACCACGGCTGAGCCCAGCCCGGGCACGGCGCGGACGAGCTGCTCGACCCGGTCGAGCGAGATGTTGATGCCGCCGGAGACGATGACGTTGTCGATGCGTCCGTGCACGCGCAGCTCTCCCCCGTCGATGAGGGCGGCGTCGCCGGTGCGGTACCAGCGCCGTCCGTCGGGATCGCGCAGGAAGGCCGACGCGGTCAGGGCGGCGTCGCCGAGGTAGCCGTCGGCGAGAGTCGGGCCGCCGATCTGCAGCTCGCCGCCGGAGATGCGCATCGAGACGGTGTCGAGCGGGCGCCCGTCGTAGACGCAGCCGCCGCTGGTCTCGGTCGAGCCGTATGTGCGGGTGATGCGGACGCCCGCGTCCTCGGCGCGTTCGCGGACCAGCGGCGAGAGCGCCTGGCCCCCGACGAGGATCGTCTCGAACGACCGCAGAGCGCCGAGCACGGTCGGGTCGTCGGCGGCGTCGAGCAGTCTGGTCAGCTGCGCGGGCACGAGCGACGTATAGGTCGGCACGCGCTGCCCGCCCACACTGGACGCCATCGTGTTCGCGGCGGCGGCGAAGGCGTGGGGGCTGAACGAGCCGCCGAGGATCGACGGCTCGCGGCCGGCGACGAGCGAGCGCACCAGCACCTGGAGCCCGGCGACGTAGGTCGCGGGCAGCGCGAGCAGCCAGGCGCCGTCGCCGATCCGGGCGGCGGTCGCCATCGCGCTCGAGGTGAGGGCGTCGCGGCTGAGCAGGACGCTCTTCGGGATGCCGGTCGACCCGGAGGTCGTGACGACGACGGCCGTGCCTGCGGGCACTTCGTCGACCGCGGGGCCCTCGGTCATGCCGAGGCCGAGCGCGGGTCCTGCTCCGTGCAGCGCGCCGCGCAGGGCCCGCAGCACGTCGCGCGGGTCCTCACCTTCGAGGCGCTCCAGCTTCATGTCAGAAGTGCCAGGGGTACGCCGACCAGTCCGGCGCGCGCTTCTCGAGGAACGAGTCGCGTCCCTCGACGGCCTCATCGGTGCCGTAGGCGAGCCGGGTGGCCTCGCCGGCGAACACCTGCTGGCCCACGAGGCCGTCGTCCACCGCGTTGAACGCGAATTTCAGCATCCTGATCGCCGTCGGCGACTTGGTGAGGATGGTGCGGGCCATCGCGATCGCCTCGCGCTCGAGGTCGGCGTGGGGCACGACCCGGTTCACGGCGCCCATCTCGTAGGCGCGCTGCGCGGAGTACTCCTCGGCGAGGAAGAACACCTCGCGCGCGAACTTCTGGCCGATCTGACGTGCGAAGTAGGCGGAGCCGTAGCCGGCGTCGAACGAGCCCACATCGGCGTCGGTCTGCTTGAAGCGGCCGTGCTCGGCGCTCGCGACGGTGAGGTCGCAGACCACGTGCAGCGAGTGCCCGCCGCCGGCAGCCCAGCCGGGCACGACGGCGATGACGACCTTCGGCATGAAGCGGATCAGCCTCTGGACCTCGAGGATGTGCAGTCGGCCGGTGCTCGCGGCCGTGCTCGCTGAGCCCTCCCCGCTCGCTGAGCCCGTCGAAGAGTCGCTGTACTGGTACCCGTCGCGGCCGCGGATGCGCTGGTCGCCGCCGGAGCAGAACGCCCACCCGCCGTCCTTCGCGCTGGGGCCGTTGCCGGTGAGGAGGACCACGCCGACGCGGGTGTCCTGCCGGGCGGCGTCGAGCGCGCGGTACAGCTCGTCCACCGTGTGCGGGCGGAACGCGTTGCGCACCTCGGGCCGGTCGAACGCGATCCGCGCGATGCGGCCGTCCTTCGACAGATGTGCCGTGATGTCGGTGAAGTTCTCGGCGCCGGGCGCCGGCATCCACTCATCGGCGTCGAAGAGGTCGGACACGACGGATCGCTCGGAATCACTCACCCGCTCAGCCTACGGCGGCGTCACGCGGCGTGCGCAGGCGCGTGCGCGGCCTACGCTGAAACGGTGACCACGAAGCCGCTCCTCCTCGCCGCCACCGCCCTGCTCGCCCTGTCGCTGTCCGCCTGCGCCGGCGGGGCAGCCCCGGCCGCCTCGTCGCCGTCGGGCACGCCGGAGGCCTCTGCCCCCGCCGACTGCGCGGGGGTGACCGTGATCATCGATGCCTCCGCGATCGACGGCGACTCGTCCGCGTCGTGCGTCGCGACCGACGCCGCGATCGGCGCGGCCGATGCGCTCGCCCAGGCCGACGTCACGACCGAGGGCACCGAAGAGTACGGCGACCAGGTCGTCTGCCGCGTCAACGGCGAGCCCGCCGCCGACCTCGCCCTGCCCGCCGAGGACGGCTCCGAGTACTTCGAGGAGTGCGCCTCGATGCCCGCCGCCTTCGCCTACTGGTCGCTGTGGGTGCAGTCGGACGGCGGCGAGTGGGGCTACGCCCAGGAGGGTCTGAGCACCCTGCAGCTGCAGCCAGGCGACCGCGTCGAACTGCTCTTCACCCTCAACGGCGAGCCCGCCGAACCCGCCGCGTGACCTTCCGGCCCGGACCCCTGCGCGCCGCGGCGGCACTCGCCGCCGGGTTCGTCGCGGTCCGGGTCGTGTACCGGGTGCTCTTCCACGGCGCCGAGGGCTCCGGCCCCGTGCTGCTCGACCTGCCCGCGGTGCGGCTGCCCGCGCCGTTCGCGCATGTGGTGCTGTTCGGTCCGATCACCGCCGACGGGCTGTGGGATGCTGCGGCCAGCGCGGTGCCGATCGCCCTGACGATCCTCGCGTTCGGCCTGCTGAACTCGCTGGTCGACCTGTCGCGCGTGTTCGCCCGGGCGTCGCGGCGCGGTCCGCTGCGCGGCATCGCCCGTGCGCTCGCGGTCGCCTGGGCGACCCTGCCCGCGCTCGCGGACGCGGTGCGCTCGGTGCGGTTCGCGCAGCGCCTTCGCGGCGAGCGCGCCGGTGTGCGGATGCTCTCGCCGGTGCTCGAGCGCACGCTGGAGCGGGCGACCGCGGTCGCGGCGGCGCTGGAGGTGCGCGGGTTCGCGGGGAGGTCGCTCGCCGGATCGTGCGAGCATCCGGTGGAGCTGCGCGACGTGCGGCTGCGCCACGGCGGGCACGAGATCGTGCGGGTCGATGAGCTGACCCTGACGCCCGGATCCCTCACGCTGCTGGCGGGATCCACCGGCTCGGGCAAGTCGACGCTGCTGCGCGCACTGGCCGGGCTGCACACGCACGTCGACGGCGGCGAGATGGACGGCACGGCGATGGTGGTCGGCCACGAGCGCCGCGCCGTCGCCCCGCGCGACCTCGCGCAGCGGGTCGGGGTGGTGCTGCAGAACCCCCGCGAGGCGTTCGCGACCGAGCGGGTGGCCGACGAGATCGGACTCGCGCTCGAGCTCAGAGGGGTCGCCCCGCTCATCGTCGCGGCGCGGGTGCGTGAGGTCGCCGGGCGCGTCGGGATCGTGCCGCTGCTGGGGCGGCGGCTGCACGGGCTCTCGGCCGGGGAGGCCACCCTCGTCGCGATCGCGGCGGCGATCGTGGAGCACCCGATCCTGCTGCTCGTGGACGAGCCGCTCGCCGACCTCGACGCCGACGCCCGTCGTCGCATCACCGCACTGCTCGGCGCGCTCGCGCACGAGGCCGGCATCTGCGTCATCGTGGCCGAGCACCGCGTGACCGACCTCGGCGCCGTCGCCGACACCACGCTCCGCATCGAGCGCGGTGTCCTCTCCCCCGTCGCGCTCGTCGAGCGAGCCGCACCCGAGTCGGCGCACCACCCGCGGCCCGTTGAGCGAGCCGCAGGCGAGACGAAACGTGCCGAGCCCCCCGCTCTGACCGTCGACGGCCTCACCGTCACCCGCGACAGCCGCACCCTCGTCGACGACGCCCGCTTCGCGCTCGCTCCCGGCGAGATCGTCGCCCTCACCGGCCCGAACGGCGCGGGCAAGTCGACCCTGCTGGTCGGCCTCGCCGTCCCCGCCGATGAGGCCCCCGTCACCGTCGCGGGCGACCCGAGCGCGGTCCGCCGGATCGCCCTGGTCCCCGATGCCTCCGACGACCTGTTCGTCTTCGACACCGTGGCCGCCGAATGCCGCCGCGCCGACCGCCGCAGCGCCCTGACGGAGACGACGGCCGAGCGGTTCGCGCGGCTGCTCGGCCTGGACGAGACCGCCCTCGCGCGCCGCGCCGCATCCCATCCCCGCGATCTGTCGATGGGTGAGCGCCGGTGCCTGGCGCTCGCGGTGCAGACCGCATCCGCCCCGGCCGTGCTGCTCGTGGATGAGCCGACGCGCGGCCTCGACGACGACGCCCGGGCGCTGGTGGCCTCCGCCCTGGGCGCGCTCGCCGCATCCGGCACCGCCATCCTCATCGCCACCCACGACGCGGACTTCGCCGCGGCGATCGGCGCCCGGGTGCTGCCGATCCGCGAGGGGCGGGTGGGTGCGCCCGCCGACCGGTCCACAACTCAGGCAGAACGGTCCGAAACGGCGCCCGCAGCCGCTGTCGCCCCCGTTCAGTCTGAGTTGTGGACCGGCCCGCCACCTCCCGTCGCGCGAACCGCGACCCCCACCACCCACCGGCTCCCCCGCCTGCCCCACCTCGGCCCGCTCGCGCTCGTCGCAGCCAACCTCGTCGCGCTCGCGGCGTTCTGCTGGCCCCTGGTCGCGATCGCCCTGCCCGAGCAGGCGCACGCGGCCGTGCCGTACGTCGCGATCGCGCTGGCCCCGGTCGCGGTGGTGGTCGTGCTCGCCGCGCTCGACGGCACCGTGCGCTCCGCGCACACCCTGGCCCTCCTCGGCACGCTCGCCGCGATCGGTGCGGCGATCCGCATCGTCGGCACCGGCGTCGGCGGGGTCGAGGCGCTGTTCGTGCTGCTGATCCTCGCGGGGCGTGCCTTCGGCGCCCGCTTCGGCCTGCTGCTGGGCGCACTGACGATCGCGCTGTCGTCGGTCGTCTGGGGCGGCATCGGACCATGGACCCCCTTCCAGATGTTCGCGTGCGCCTGGGTCGGCGCAGGGGCCGGGCTCCTCACGCGCCGGGTGCGCGGTCGCGCGGAGATCGGGATGCTGTGCGCCTACGGGATCGTCGCCTCCTACCTGTTCGGGTTCCTCATGAACATGTGGTTCTGGCCGTTCGCCGTCGGCGCGGGCACCGGCATCTCGTACATCCCCGGCGGGTCGATCGCCGAGAACCTCGCGAGCTTCTTCGTGTACTCGCTGCTCACGTCGACCGCCGGGTGGGACACCCTCCGCGCGGTGACGACGGTCATCGGGCTGCTCGTCGTCGGGCGGCCCGTCCTCGCTGCGCTGCGCCGCGCCAAGCCGGTGCGGCCCCGCAGCGCCGCGGAGCCCGTGCCCTACGCTGACCCACAGGCCGCCCGCGTCGTCGCGTGATCCGGTCAGGACAGGAGCACCGACCGATGTCGACACCCGTGAGCGCCGAGACTCCGATCGCTGCGCCGGCTCGCCCGACACCGATGACCTGGTGGGCGAGCGTGCTCGTCGGGATCGCGGCGGCCGTGGTCGGCCTGCTGCCCTGGATCGTCAGCGGGATGCGTCTACCTCTGCAGAACCTCGCAGCGGGTGGCGCGGCCGTCCAGCCGATCGTGCTGCTGCCCTTCAGCCAGTACGAGCTGATCACGATCATCGGCCTGCTCGTGACCGGCTCGGCGGTCGGCGGGATCACGGCCCGCGCAGTGCATGCGCGCCTGCCCCGCGGCGGTGCGACGCTGCTGTTCGCGGGTGTGTTCGCCGTGCAGCTGATCGCCGTGATCCAGACGACGGTCGCCGTGCGGGGCGTCCTGGAGGCGCGGCCCGAGTCCGTGCTGTATCTGGCCACGATGATCGCCGACGCCGTGCTGGCCATCCTGCTCGGCGCACTGGTGTTCTTCCTCGTCGCCCTCGCTCCCCGCGCCGGCGCGCTGGTGGGATTGAGCATGGCCGCGATCACGACCGGCTACTGGCTCGGCACGCTGCTCCTGCCGTCCGGCGGCGTGCTGATGCAGCCGGAGCTGGCCCTCGGCATCTCGAGCGTCCTGAGGTGGGTGCCGCCGGTGCTCGTCGGCGCGGCGATCGCGTGGACGGGCGTGAACACCATCGGCCGGATCCTCGCCGTTCTCTTCAGCCTGGTCGTGCTCTGGATCGCCCCCGCACTCACGACCGCCGTCTTCAACGCCTTCGGCAACCAGGTGCTCCTGCATGAGCCCGCGACGGTGATCCAGTACGGGATCACCGTCTTCTTCTCCGCCGCGACCATGCCGGAGCTCGTGCTCCCGTGGATCGTGGTCGCGCTCGTCGTCGCCGCGGTCGGCCTCCTCATCGGATGGATGCTGCGGGCCCGCGCCGCATCCGCCGCGCCCGCCGCCCCGGAACCGCCTGCCTGAACCGCCTGCCTGAACCGCAGATCCGGATGTGGTGACCGCCGACCGCCCAGGCGTGGGATGCTGAGGGGGTCGATGTCCCGCCCGAGCGGATGCCGGCGGAGAGAAGTGCCATGAAATTCAGAAGCTCCTCCGACTGGCGTGAAGCCCTCGCGTTCGAGACGCCGATGCTCGCGTCCGAGATCGTGCCGGGCGACCCGTGCCGCTGCGTCGGCTGCGCCGCCACCACGGCACCGTTCGAACGGACCGACCTGTGGGCGGTGAAGCACCGCCACCCGAACGACCCCGCCGGGTTCGTGCGCTTCTACTGCGTGGCGCACCGTCCGGTGCCCGCCTCGGCGGCCGTCGCGCCGGTCGGCCGTCGCGAGACCGCCCGCCTGGAGCGCGCGCACGTGGTCGCGCAAGCTCTGGCGGGGCGGAACCAGTAGCGTCCGGCCGCCGCCGATCACACCGCCCGCTCAGACCGAGAAGTACTTCGCCTCGGGGTGGTGGAACACGAACGCATCCGTGGACTGCTCCGGGTGCAGCTGCAGCTCGTCGCTGAGCACCACGCCCATCCGCTCCGGGCGCAGCAGCTCCACGACCTTGCGCCGGTCCTCCATCTCGGGGCAGGCGGGGTAGCCGAGGGAGAACCTCGCGCCGCGGTACTCGAGCTTGAACAGCCCAGCGGTGTCGGCGGGGTCCTCGGCGGAGAAGCCGAGCTCCTCGCGGATGCGGGCGTGCCAGAACTCGGCGAGCGCCTCGGTCAGCTGCATGACGAGGCCGTTGAGCTCGTAGTAGTCGCGGTACCGGTCCTCGGCGAACAGCTTCGCGGTGACCTGGTCGATGTGCGCCCCGGCGGTGACCAGCTGCACGGGCAGCACATCGATCTGCCCCGAGCCCTCCGCCCGCACGAAGTCCGACAGGCAGAGGTGCCGGTCGCGGCGCTGACGCGGGAAGTGGAAGCGGAGGCGCTCGGTGCCCAGGCGTCTCGTCTTGGCCGCTCCGCTCCCTCGCTCATCCCCGTCCCCCAGTGACCCGCCATCGGGCGCGAGCAGGCCCGCCGCCCCGAGCACCCCATCCGGGTCGTCGCCGTGGTGCAGCACGATGAGGTCGTCGCCCTCGCTCACGACGGGGAAGTAGCCGTACGCGACGGAGGCGTCCAGCATCCCCTCGCCGAGGATCCGGTCGAGCCAGTACCGCAGCCGCGGTCGCCCCTCCCGCTCGACGAGCTGCTCGTAGGAGAGCCCGTCCTCGCCGCGGCCGGGCTTGAGGCCCCACTGGCCCATGAACGTGGCGCGTTCGTCGAGGAACGCGGCGTAATCGGCGAGCGCGACACCGCGCACGATGCGGGTGCCCCAGAACGGCGGCGCCGGCACCGGGTTGTCGGCCGCGACATCCGAGCGGGCGGGCATGGCCTCCGGCTCGGTGAGCGTCAGCTGCGTGCCGGCACGGTGGATGCGCTTCTTCAGCGCGGGGAGGCCGACCTCGGCCGGATCGGCGCCGCGCGCGATCTTCACGAGCGGCTCCATCAGGGTGAGCCCTTCGAACGCGTCGCGGGCGTAGCGGACTTCTCCGTCGAACTGGCCCGCCAGGTCGTCCTCTACGTACGCGCGGGTGAGCGCCGCACCGCCCAGGATCACCGGCCAGCGCTTCGCGAGCCCTCGGGCCTGCAGCTCGGCCAGGTTCTCCTTCATCACCACGGTCGACTTCACCAGCAGCCCCGACATGCCGATGACGTCGGCGTCGTGCTCCTCAGCCGCCGCGATGATGTCGGCGATCGGCTGCTTGATCCCGAGGTTGATCACGTCGTAGCCGTTGTTCGTGAGGATGATGTCGACGAGGTTCTTGCCGATGTCGTGCACGTCGCCGCGCACCGTGGCCAGGACGATGCGCCCCTTGCCGGCGGCACTGGACTTCTCCATGTGCGGCTCGAGCAGCGCGACGGCGGTCTTCATCACCTCGGCCGACTGCAGCACGAACGGCAGCTGCATCTCCCCGGATCCGAACCGCTCGCCGACGACCTTCATGCCCTCGAGCAGGTGGTCGTTGATGATCTGCAGCGCGCTGAGCCCACCCGCGCGGGCGAGGTCGAGATCCGCCTCGAGCCCCTTGGCCTCACCGTCGATGATGCGTCGCTCGAGACGCTCCCCCACCGGCAGTGCGGCGAGCTCGGCGGCGCGCTGGTCGCGCAGGGCCGCGGTGTCGACGCCCGCGAACAGGTCGAGCATGACGGCCAGAGGGTCATACGTCGTGCTGCCGTCGGCGTCGTACTCGCGGCGGTCCCAGACCAGGTCGAGGGCGACCTTGCGCTGATCCTCCGGCACGGAGGCGAGCGGCACGATCTTCGCGGCGTCGATGATGCCCGAGTCCAGGCCGGCCTCGGCCGCCTCGTGCAGGAAGACTGAGTTCAGCACCATGCGCGCCGCGGGGTTGAGCCCGAAGGACACGTTGGAGACGCCGAGCGTGGTGTGGATGCCCGGGTACAGCTCGTTGATCCGCCGGATCGCCGCGATCGTCTCGATCGCGTCGCGCCGGGTCTCCTCCTGGCCGGTGGCGATCGGGAAGGTGAGGCAGTCGACGATGATGTCGGAGACCCGCATGCCCCATTCGCCGACGAGCGCGTCGATGAGCCGCGAGGCGATGCGCACCTTGTCGTCGGCCGTGCGCGCCTGGCCCTGCTCGTCGATCGTGAGGGCGATGACCGCCGTGCCGTGCTCCTTGACGAGCGGCATGATGCGGCCGAACCGGCTCGTCGGCCCGTCGCCGTCCTCGTAGTTGACCGAGTTGACGACGGGGCGTCCGCCGATCAGCTCGAGCCCGGCGGCGATGACGGCGGGCTCGGTCGAGTCGATCACCAGCGGAAGAGTGGATGCTGACGCGAAGCGCGAGACGACCTCGCGGATGTCGTCGACGCCGTCGCGGCCGACGTAGTCGATGCACACATCGAGCAGGTGCGCCCCGACGCGGATCTGGTTGCGGGCGATCTCGACGCACTCGTCCCACTGCTCCGCGAGCATCGCCTCACGGAAGGCCTTGGAGCCGTTCGCGTTCGTGCGCTCGCCGATCGCGAGGTAGGCGGAGTCCTGCTCGAACGGCACGTGCTGGTACAGCGACGCCACGCCGGGTTCCGTGGTCTTCTCGGTCGTCGAGCGGGCGACGGCGCGGAAGGGGGCGAGGCGCTCGACGACGGCGGCCAGGTGCTCGGGCGTGGTGCCGCAGCATCCGCCGACCAGGCCGATGCCGAACTCGCGCACGAACTGCTCGTGGGCGGTGGCCAGCTCGGCCGGGCTGAGCGGGTAGTGCGCGCCGTCGGCGGTGAGCACCGGCAGACCGGCGTTGGGCATGCAGGCGATCGGCACCGTGGAGTGCTTCGCGAGGTGGCGCAGGTGCTCGCTCATCTCGGCCGGCCCCGTCGCGCAATTGAGGCCGATGGCGTCGACCCCGAGCGGCTCGAGCGCGGTCAGCGCCGCGCCGATCTCGCTGCCCATGAGCATCGTGCCCGTCGTCTCGACGGTCACCTCGACGAGGATGGGCAGCCGCACTCCGCGCGCGACGATCGCCTGCTTGCAGCCGTTGACGGCCGCTTTGGTCTGCAGCAGATCCTGCGACGTCTCGACGAGGAACGCGTCGGCGCCGCCGTCGATGAGTCCCTCGGCCTGCAGCGCGAAGGTCTGCTTGAGGTGCTCGTACGTGGTGTGCCCGAGGCTCGGCAGCTTGGTCCCGGGGCCCATCGAGCCCAGCACCCACCGCATCCGCCCGTCCGCCGCCTCCGCGGCATCGACGCGCTCGCGGGCGATGCGGGCACCCGCCTCGGCGAGCTCGGCGATGCGGTCGTCGATGCCGTAGTCCGACAGGTTCGACCAGTTCGCCCCGAACGTGTTGGTCTCGATCGCGTCGATCCCCGTCGCGAGGTACTCGTCGTGGATCGCGCCGATCATGTCGGGCCGCGTGATGTTGAGGATCTCGTTGCAGCCCTCGAGCTGGCGGTAGTCCTCGAGGGTCGGCTCGTGGCGCTGCAGCATGGTGCCCATGGCGCCGTCGGCGATCACCACGCGCTGCGCGATCGCATCGACGAGCGCCTCCGCACGCGAAGTCCTGGCGACCTGTCCGATGTCGAGCGCGAAGCGGGGTGCCGCGGTCATGCGTTCTTGGCGTCGCGCCACCGCAGCCAGCTGCGCACCACGTCGTAGTCCCAGTCCGGACCGGGGAAGCCCAGCGTGAACAGCCGCGCACCGGCGTCGAAGAGGGCGTCGGCGTCGTCCTGGCCACGGCGATGCAGCTCATTGGAGACGATGAGGCCCGACACGTCGCGCTCCTCCTTCTCGGCCCAGCGCTCGATGACCTCGACCTTGTGGGCCAGGTCGTCGGCGCCGACGAAGCTGTGCCAGATGTCGGCATGCCGGGCGACGAGGCGCAGCGTCTTCTGCTCGCCCTTGCCGCCGATCATGACGGGGATGCGGCGGGTCGGCGCCGGGTTCAGCTTCCCCCAGCGCGCGTCGATGCGGACGAGACCCTCGGCGAGCGCGTCGAGCCGGGTGCCGGGCGTGCCGAACTCGTAGCCGTACTCTTCGTAGTCCTTCTCGAACCAGCCGGAGCCCGTGCCGAAGATGAACCGACCGGTGCCGCCCTTGGCGGAGATGTGATCGACGGTGCGGGCCATGTCGGCCTGCAGGTCGGCGTTGCGGTAGCTGTTGCAGTTGACCAGGGCGCCGAACTCGACCCGCTCGGTCTGCTCAGCCCACGCCGCCAGCATCGTCCACGACTCGAAGTGGAGGCCGTCGGGGTCGCCCGACAGCGGATAGAAGTGGTCCCAATTGAAGAGGATGTCGACGCCGAGGTCCTCCAGTCGTCGCACCGCGTCGCGGATGTCGCCGTACTGGACGTGCTGGGGCTGGATCTGCACGCCGAGGCGCACCGGGGTGTCGAGGAGGGGCATGCCGATCAGCTTAGAACGACATGCCCCTGCCCCGGCCGGATGTCAGCGTGCGCGGCGGGCCTTGAGGAAGACGTCGATGATGGCCCAGATGGCGCCGGCCGCGATCCCGAATCCGGCGACGATCGAGACGATCTGGCCGACCTCCGCCCCGTCGTCGGGAATGACCGTCGTCCAGAACTGGGGGTTGATGAGCCTGTCCTGCGACAGCAGCCAGAGCGCCGGCACGCTCGCGACGAGGGTGAGTGCCGCGCTGATGCCGGCGAGCGTCATCGTCCAGCGTCCGACCAGGTACACCACGACCTGGAGGCCGGTCTGCACCGCCATGACCAGGAACAGCCCGCCGAGCCACCATGGCCACAGCCCCGGGTCGAGGAAGCTGATGTCGACACCGGGCACGAAGCCGATGACCTGGTCCCAGATGATGGCCCCGACGCCGACGACGAGTCCGACGACCGAGGTCAGCATCTCCCCGAGGCCCGCGCCCGACTGGCGTGGCTGGGGCAGCTGGTCGAGGGTCCAGGGCACCAGGGCGTCGTCCTCGGTGGCACGGGTGGAGTAGCGCTCGACGAGCACGAACACGAATGTCACCCAGAAGCCGAGGTGCACGATCACCTGGAGAACCACGGTGACGGTCGTGCCGACGATCGACCCGAACGGGTCGCCGGCGAGCGTCATGCCCAGCGCCACGCCGAACGCCGCGAAGGGTGGCACGATCCACATCAGCAGCTTCAGCAGCCGCCACCAGTCGAGGTAGTACTTCGGCCCGATCAGATGCAGCGGACGGTCGGTGTAGCCGGCGGCGAGCTTGTCGGGGTCGCCGAGCCCGGTGAGGACCTCGCGCTCGGCGATCTCAGCCGGCTCGCCGGCTCCGAGCCGCGCGTCGATCTGATCGTCGATGGATGCCCGCAGCTCGGCGCCGAGGTCGGCGCGCTGCCGTTCGGGCACCGTGCGCATGGCCGCCTCGACGTAGCGGTCGGTCAGGGTCGCGTTCATGGTCGTCACTCCTCGGGGAGGGAGGCGATCGCGGCGGCGATCGCGTGGAACTCGGTGGTGAGGGTCGCAGCGAGCCGCGTGCCGGCCGCGCTGGTGCGGTAGAACTTGCGGGGCCTCGCCTCGTCGGTGTTCCACTCGCTCGTGAGGAATCCCTGCTTCTCGAGGCGCCGCAGCAGCGGGTACAGCGTGTTGGCATCGGTGTCGAAGCCGCGCTCGCCCAGCTGCTCGAGCAGTCCGTAGCCGTATCCGGGGACCGCCAGCGTCCGCAGGCAGGCGAGCACGACCGTGCCGCGCCGCAGTTCCTGCAGATGGGTATCGAGGATCTCGTTCTCGCTCACGGATCACACGTTACTGTGTCTCACACACTATTGTCAATCACCCACCGCTGTGTGAATCGCGCACCGGGCGATTGACCCGGCATGGTCGATCAGACACAATCGAGAAAAGGGAGCCGCCATGGGACTGCGCACCAGCTGGAACCGCGTGAAGAACGCGATCTTCGGGAAGCCGCTCAGCCACGAAGAGGCACAGGCGCGGCACGAGGCCCAGGTCGCGACGCAGCGGCAGGCGTCGTCGGTGAACGGCTCCGAGCGCGGCCGCCAGGTGCAGAACCAGTCATATTGGTTCTGACGCTCCCGCCGCTGACCGAGCTCCTCGCGTCGGCCCGTGTGGTCGCCCTCCCGCTGGCGACCCGCTTCCGCGGCATCGACGTGCGCGAGGCGGTGCTCCTCGAGGGCCCGCAGGGGTGGACGGAGTTCTCTCCGTTCACCGAGTACGACGACGAGGAGGCGGCCACCTGGCTCGCCGCCGCGATCGACTACGGATGGCGTGAGCAGCCGCCGGCGCTGCGGACCGAGATCCCGGTCAACGCGACAGTCCCCGCGGTCGCGGCAGCATCCGTCGCAGAGATCCTCGCCCGCTTCGACGGGTGCCGCACCGCGAAGGTGAAGGTCGCCGAGCGCGGCCAGAGCCTGGACGAGGACGTCGCCCGCGTGCACGCCGTGCGCGCCGCCATGGGACCCGAGGGTCGCATCCGCGTCGATGCCAACGGCGGATGGAACCTCGATGAGGCCGAGCACGCGATCCACGCGCTGGCCGACTGCGACCTCGAGTACGTCGAGCAGCCGTGCGCGAGCATCGAGGAGCTCGCCGAGCTGCGTCGGCGCGTGAAGTACATGGGCATCCCCATCGCGGCGGACGAGAGCGTCCGCAAGGCCGCTGACCCGCTCGCGGTCGCTCGAGCGGGCGCCGCGGACCTGCTGGTCGTGAAGGCGCAGCCGCTCGGCGGCGTCCGCCGCGCTCTCGAGATCGTGTCGGAGGCCGGCCTGCCTGCCGTCGTGTCCAGCGCCCTGGACACCTCGGTCGGCCTCGCGATGGGCGTCTCGCTCGCCGCGGCGCTGCCCGACCTGACGTACGACTGCGGGCTCGGCACCGCGGCACTGCTCGCCGGCGACGTGACGGCCACTCCCCTGCTGCCGCGTGGAGGGATGCTGCCGGTCGGCCGCGTCGGCGCAGACCCGTCACTGCTCGATGAGTTCGCCGCGCCGGCGGACCGGGAACAGTGGTGGCACGAGCGGATCGCCCGCTGCCACGCCGTGCTCAGCGCCGCGGCGCCTCGATGATCAGCCGGATCATCAGCGCGAGCACGTCATTGGTGCGCTGGGCGACCTCTTCGTAGGCGAGTCCCGCCATCGTGGCCCGCACCGATTCGCCCTCCCATGCGGTGAGCATGAGCCGCGCCGCGTCGGCGGCCTCGACCCGCAGGACGAGCTGGTTGGACTCGACGATCTCCGTGATCAGCTGCGCGACACTCGTGCGCATCTCCGCGTCCTGCGCGAGGTAGGCGGCGGCCAGCTCCGGTGAGCGCAGCGCGTTGATGCGGATCTCGCTCATCAGCATGACGCCGACGTGGTCGGCCACCGACACGTCGAGGACCAGGGGGATGATCGCCGCGAGGTCGGTGATCTGCGCGCCGAGAGCACCCTCGCACTCGAGCTCGGCGATGCGCGCGCGGACGGCCTCCATGCGCGCGGTGGCCACCTGGCCGGCGAGCTCGAGGAAGAGCTCGTCCTTCGAGGCGAAGTTCGAGTAGAACGCCCCGCGGGTGAACCCGGCACGCTCGCAGATCGCCTCGACCGAGGCGGCGTCCAGGCCGACCTCGGCGAACAGCTGGGCGGCGGCGTCGAGCAGCTTCGCCCTGGTGGTCTCCCGTCGACGGCTGGGCGGGGCGGCCGGATCCGTCATGGTCGACCCCTTTCCACGTCGTGATTCACACCGGCTGCTCAGTTTGAACGGTCAGCGAGTCCTTACGATACACTCATGTATCCGATACAGCGCTGTATCCGAATCTCCTGATCGCACTCTCGCGGAGGCGCCGTGTCTACTCTGTTGTACGCCCTCGGCCGCTGGTCGTACCGCCACTCGTGGCGTGTCCTGGTGTCCTGGCTGCTGCTGCTCGCCCTGGCCGGCGGCGCTGCTGCCGTCTTCATGAAGGGCACGGACAACGCCTTCTCGATCCCGGGCACCGAGGCGCAGGAGGGCATCGCCCTGCTGGATCGGACGTTCCCGCAGGCGAGCGGCACGAGCGCGCAGCTCATCGTCGTCGCCGACGAGGGCGAGAGCGTCGAGGACGAGCCGTACACGACCGCGATCGCCGACACCGTCGCCGCCTTCGAGGACGTCGACGGCGTGATCGCCGTGACCGACCCGTTCGATGAGATGGTCTCCGGCCTGGTCTCCGACGATGAGTCGGCCGCGGTCATCCGACTGCAGTTCGACGGCCAGTCGACCGACGTCTCCGCCGAGACCAAGGCCGAGCTCCAGGACGTCGCCGACGACATGCGCGACACCCTTCCCGACGGCGCCCAGGTCGCGCTGGGCGGCGACCTCTTCTCCACCTCCGTCCCCGCACTCTCGCTCATCGAGGCCGCCGGCGTCCTGATCGCGCTGTTCGTGCTGATCGTCACATTCCGCTCCATCGCCGTGGCCTGGTTCCCCCTGGTCAGCGCGCTGATCGGCGTCGGGCTCGGCATCGCGCTCATCTACGTCTCGACCGCGTTCGCCTCCATCTCGTCGACCACGCCGATGCTCGCGATCATGCTGGGGCTCGCCGTCGGCATCGACTACGCCCTGTTCATCGTCGCGCGACATCAGGACCAGGTGCGCTCGGGCGTCGAGCCGGAGGAGTCCGCCGCGCGCGCGACCGGCACGGCCGGCTCGGCGGTGGTCTTCGCCGGCGTCACCGTGCTCATCGCCCTCATCGGCCTCGGCTTCGCCGGCATCCCGTTCCTCACCACCATGGGCATCGCCGCGGCGGTCACCGTGGCGATCGCCGTGCTCGTCGCCGTCACCCTGACGCCTGCGCTGCTCGGGTTCTCGAAGGGCCGCGTCGTCGGCTGGCCGCGCCGCGCGAGCCGGCGCACGAGCCGGCGCGCAGCCGCCGCGGCGACCGCGACGCGCACCGCCCGCCCGAAGCGCGGCTTCGCCGAGCGCTGGGTCACCGGCGTCACCCGGCACCCCGTCGCCGTCACGGTCTCCGTCGTGGTCGGCCTCGGCATCCTCGCCGTACCCGCCGCGAGCCTCGCGCTCGCTCTGCCGAACGCCGGCATGCAGGCCGAGTCGAGCCCGGCCCGTCAGGCCTACGACCTGACCGCAGAGCACTTCGGCCCCGGCACCAACGGACCGCTCATCATGACCGGCACGATCGTGACGTCCACGGATCCGCTCGGCCTCATGGACGACCTGGCCGCCGAGGTCGAGAAGATCCCGGGCGTCAAGGAGGTCGCCCTGGCGACCCCCAACCAGACGGCCGACACCGGGCTCATCCAGATCGTTCCCGAGACCGCACCGGACGACCCGGCGACCGCCCAGCTCGTCCGCGACCTGCGCGCCGAGCACGACCGCCTGCTCGACGAGTACGGCGTCGACCTGAAGGTCACCGGCTTCACCGCCGTCGGCATCGACATCTCCGACCGACTCGGGGCGGCGCTGCTGCCCTTCGGCCTGTTCGTCGTCGGTCTCTCGCTGGTCCTCCTCATGATCGTGTTCCGCTCGATCTGGGTGCCGATCAAGGCGGCGGTCGGGTACCTGCTCTCGGTGCTCGCGGCGTTCGGCGTCGTGGCGGCCGTGTTCGAGTGGGGCTGGCTCGCCGACGCGCTGCACGTCACCCGCACCGGCCCGGTGATCAGCTTCATGCCGATCATCCTGATGGGCGTCCTGTTCGGCCTGGCCATGGACTACGAGGTCTTCCTCGTCTCCCGGATGCGGGAGGACTACGTCCACGCACGCCGCGCCGCAGGCGGGCGCGGAACCCGCACCATGGCCGTCGGCGCCGTGCGCTCCGGGTTCACCGCATCCGCTCGCGTCGTCACCGCCGCCGCGCTCATCATGTTCGCCGTCTTCGCCGCATTCGTCCCGGAGGGCGACTCGTCGCTCAAGCCGATCGCGCTGGGGCTCGCCGTCGGCATCGCGGTGGATGCGTTCATCGTGCGCATGACCTTGGTCCCGGCCGTGATGGCCCTGCTCGGCGACAAGGCGTGGTGGATGCCGCGGTGGCTCGACCGCATCCTCCCCCACTTCGACATCGAGGGCGAAGCCGTCGAGCGCGAGCTCGCACTGACCGACTGGCCCGAGCACGACTCGACCGCGATCGCGGTGGCCGAGGAGCTCAGCCTGACCGACGAGGACGTCACCGTGTACGACGGCGTCGCCCTGCGCGTCGAGCCGGGCGAGTCCCTCGTCGTCACCTCCGCCGATCCGCGCCGCTCGCGGGCGCTGCTGCTCGGCATCGCCGGCCGGCTCGCGCCCACCGGCGGCAAGCTGCGCGTCGTGGGCCACCTGCTCCCCGAGCGCGCCGCCTGGGTGCGTGCGCACGTGGCCGTGGCGCTCCTCGAGGACGCTGCCGACCCCGTGACCGAACTCAGCCGCGCCGTCCGCGGAGGCGGCCGCCTCATCGTCATCGACGGCGCCGATGTCCTCACCGGCGCGGAGCTCGATCGCGCCGCCGCCGTGCTCCGCGACGCCGACCCGTCGGCCGTCATCGTGTCGGCACGCGATGCCGCCGCCGCCCGCTCCCTGCTGATCGAGGCGCGCCGCGTGAACGCCGGCATCCTCGACCTCGACCATTCCCGCACCGCTGTGACTTCGGAGGTCACCTCATGACGCTCCCCATCGAACGCTCCCGCTCGCGGCGCCCCGTGACGTGGCTGACGATCATCGGCGTGGTGCTGCTGCCCGTCGTGATCGGCGGCATCCTCATCGGGTCGCTGTACAACCCGACCGAGCGACTGGACAACCTCTCCGCGGCGATCGTGAACAACGATGACCCCGTGACCATCGACGGCCAGACGGTGCCGCTCGGCCGCCAGCTGACGGCGGGCCTCGTCGACGGCTCGGATGAGCTGGAGAGCAACCTGACCTGGACGATCTCGAACACCGAGGACGCCGAAGAGGGCCTGGCCGACGGCACCTACAACGCGATCATCACGATCCCGGAGAACTTCTCGGCCGCGGCCACCTCGACGATGCCCGACAGCACCCCCGAGCAGGCGACCATCCAGGTCACGACGCCGCCGGACAGCCTCATCGTCGACGACGCGATCACCTCGCAGGTCGCCACCACCGCCGCCTCCCTCCTGGGCGAGCAGCTGTCGGCGGGCTACCTCGAGAACGTGCTGATGGGCTTCACCACGCTCGGCGACAAGCTGGGCGACGCCGCAGACGGCGCCGGCCAGCTGGCTGACGGAGCCGACCAGGCCGCCGAGGGCACGATCTCCCTCGCCGACGGCATCGCGCAGCTCTCCGGCGGTGTCGGGCAGCTCGCCGGCGGAGCGAGCGAGCTCGCCGCCGGCGCGGACGGCATCGCCTCCGGTGCCGCACCGCTCGCCTCCGGCGCGCACCAGCTGGCCGACGGCACCGCAGCGACCGCGGCGGGCCTCGACAAGTGGGCGACCGGCGCTCGTGGCATCGCGGACGGTCAGGCCGGGCTGGCTGACGGCCTCGACCAGATCGCCGCCGGCGTCTCGGGCCTGCCCGACGTGCCGCCTGAGCTCGCCGATGCCGCTGACGAGCTCGCGGCCAACAGCGAGGCGATCACGGGCACGGTGACCGATGCGGCCGACCAGCTCGCCGCGCTGTCCGCCGACTGTGTCGCCGAGGGCGGATCCGCCGAGCTCTGCGACGCCGTCGCGCAGGTGTCGGCACGCGTGAACGATGCTCTGCCGACCGTGACCGGCATCCTCGCCAACTCCGACCAGATCGCGGACGGGGTTCGTCAGCTCACCGCGTTCGAGCCGACTCTCGTCGCGGCACTCCAGCAGTCGGCCGACGGCGCGCACAGCCTCGCCGCCGGCTCGGACAAGCTCGCCGACGGCGCCGCCAAGAGCGCCGACGGCCTCGGCACCATCGCAGGAGGTCTGTCGGCCGTCGCGAGCGGCGTCGGTCAGCTCGGCGACGGCGCAGCGACCTGGAGTGCCGGCGCACGGACCTGGGCCACCGGCGCGCAGACGCTTGCGACGAAGACGGCGGAGGCCGCCACCGGCGCGGACACGCTCGCCGACGGCGTCGGGGAGATCGCGGACGGCACCGGGGAGCTCGCCACCGGGCTCGACACGGCGGTCGACGGCATCCCGTCGTACACCGATGCCGAGGCGGCTGACCTGGCAGGCGTCGTCGCCAACCCGGTCGTCGCGGAAGGCGCGGGCACCGAGCTCTTCGGCGCTTCGGCCGTGCCGCTCCTCGCGACCATCGCCCTCTGGTTCGGCGCGCTGGCGACCTTCATCGCCCTCCAGGCCGTGAGCCGTCGCACCCTCGTGTCGCGTCAGCCCTCGGCACTGCTCGCGCTGCGTGCACTCGCACCCGCAGCGGGGCTCGGCGCGCTCCAGGGCCTGCTCGTCGCCGGAGTCGTGCAGCTGGCCGCGAGCTACACCTGGGCCGAATGGTCGGTCTTCGCGGGCGTGGCCGTGGTCGCGGGTGTCGCCTTCGCCACGATCAACCAGGCGCTGCTCGCGGTGTTCGGCGGCGCGGGCCGCTGGGTCTCCGCCCTGATCGGCGTCCTCGCGGTCGCGACGGGCGTGGTCTCGACGGTGCCCGGTCTCCTGTCCGGCATCGCCGCGCTGATGCCGACGGCGCCCGCGTACAACGCGATGGTCGGTGCTCTCACCGCCGCGTCGGGCGTGGGCGCGGGACTGGCCGGTCTCGTGATCTGGTCGGTGCTCGGGTTCATCACCACCGTGATCGTGGTCAGCCGCCGGCGGACGACGTCGGTGCGGGCGCTGATGGCGGCATCCCCCGTCACCGCCTGATCGACACGACCCGTTCCGGGGTCAGGTCGGCTGCTCACCGAGCGCCGGACCTGGCCCCGTTTCCGTTGCCCCCGGCATCCCCGCTCGTTCAGGTGGCAGTTGGTGCCGCGTCGGCGCACCGATGCGACCACACCTGCCACCTCGAGGGATGGATGCTGGTGCGCCACTGATTCAGGTGGCAGCTCATGCCGCATCGGCCCCACAGAAGCGACCACAGTCGACACCTCAAGAGCTGGATGCTGGAGCACCACGAATTCAGGTGGCAGTTGGTGCCGCATCAGCGCACCCAAGCGACCACACCTGCCACCTCGAGGGATGGATGCTGGGGCGCCACTGATTCAGGTGGCAGCTCCTGCCGCATTGGCCCACAGAAGCGACCACAGTTGACACCTCAAGGGCCCGGCGGGGCCAGACCTCAGCTCAGCTCAGGCCGGAGTACGCGTGCAGGCCCTTGAAGAACATGTTCACGATGGTGAAGTTGAACAGCACCGCCGAGAAGCCGATGATCGACAGCCAGGCCGACCGCGACCCGCGCCAGCCGCGCGTGGCCCGCGCGTGGATGTAGCCCGCGTAGAGCACCCAGATCACGAAGGTCCAGACTTCCTTCGTGTCGAAGCCCCAGTAGCGGCCCCACGCGTCATTGGCCCAGATGGAGCCGGCGATGAGGGTGAAGGTCCAGAAGATGAAGCCGATGATCGCGAAGCGGTAGGCCAGCGACTCGAGCGCATCCGAGCTGGGCAGTGTCCGCAGGAAGCGCGGTCCGCCGGCAGGCGCGTCGCCCTCGACGGCGGCGATGGCCTTCGCCTCACGCCGCGTCTGCATGAGCTGCAGCACCGAGAGACCGAAGGCGAGCGAGAACAGCGCGGTCGCAAGTGAGGCGACGAAGACGTGGATGACGAGCCACACCGACTTCAGCGGGTCCATCAGCGGCACGACCTCGACGTAGAACGCCAGGCTCGCACCGCCCAGCAGGATCACGACGAGCCCGGTGATGAACGTGCCGAGGAACCGCAGGTCGTAGCGCAGCAGCACGACGAGGTACACGGCCACGATGAGCATCGTGCCGGTGAGCGAGAACTCGTACATGTTCGACCACGGCACGCGCCCCGCGGCGATGCCGCGCGTGATGTCGCCGGCCACGTGGAACAGGAACCCGAGCACCGTCAGCGACGTCCCGATCCGCGCCCACAGCAGGCGGGGGCGCTCCCCCGGCCGGGCCGACAGCTCGGCGTCGGCGACCTGCTCGGCCGCGCGCACCTGTGAGATCGTCTCGCGCCCGCCGACCCCGACCAGCTCGCGCTGGCGGGTCGCCGCATCCTTCGCCTCGACGGCGAGAGCGCCGCGGCGCGACAGGTCGACCGCGTACGCGATGAACGCGAGCGCGTAGATCGTGATCGCCGTCCAGACCAGCAGCACCGAGACGTCGTCGAGCGTGAGGGTTTCCGTACCGGTCATGGCCTCAAGTCTACGCGGGAGCGGATGCTGCGCCCTCTGGCCGATCGGCGCCGTCCGCGTCGCGCAGCGCGCGCTCGAGGGCGTCGCCGTGGCGCTGCTGCAGCTGGTCGACCGCCCCGCCCAGAGTGGGGTCCTCGCCGCGGGCGAGACCGGCGTATTCGACGTGCAGGGCACCGCCCTCGCGGACGACCTTCACCCACATCCGGCGGCGCGGCACGAAGAGCGCGGTGACCAGCCCGGTCAGCGCGAGGATCGCGAAGCCCAGCACCCAGGGGGCCGCGACGTCGCGGTGGATCGACAGCGACACGAACCGCTTCACCGACTCCTCGTAGCCGTCCGCGCCGGCGGGCGCCTCGTTCTCGAACGTCACGGTGCCGAGACCGTTCGGGAGGTCCGAGGTCTCGCCGGGGGCCAGCTCGATCGAGTCGACCCCGGTCTTGCCGCCGGTGAGCTGCTCCATGCCGGTGGGGTCGAGCGTGTAGACCGAGCGGGGTGTGCCGTCGTCGATGCCCAGGTCGCCCGCATACACGTTCAGGGTGACGACCGGGTTGGTCAGCGAGGGGTACACCGACGTCGCGGCGCCGGTGTCCATGAGGAACTGGGTCGGGTAGAAGAAGCCGACGAGCCCGAGCTGCTCGGGCATGCCGTCGGTGACCTTGACGACGCCGAGCGAGGTCATGTTGGTGTCCTGCGGCAGGAAGGGCACCGATTCGCTGAACACGACATCGCCGTCGGCGTCGCGGATGGTGATGGTCGGCGCGTACCCGTTGCCCATCAGGTACACCGCGTCGCCCTCGATGTGCAGCGGGCTGTTCACCCGGACGACGCCCTCGGCAGGATCCTCACCAGGCACCTGCACGGTCAGGTTCGCGGCGAAGTCGCCCGCCTGCCCTGCCGCGTTGGTGCCGGCCGGCTGATAGGTGACGTCGAACTCGTCGAGCGTGAGGGAGTAGGGCGAGAGCTTGTCCTCGTCGACGAACCGTCCGGGGTTGAACGAGGCGTAGTCGAGCATCGTGTTGACGAACGCGCCGCCCTCGACGATGACGGCCTGCCCCGTGTAGGTCAGCCCGCCGCCGACGCCGACGGCGATCAGCACGCCGACCAGCGCGGAGTGGAACACGAGGTTGCCCGTCTCGCGCAGGTAGCCGCGCTCGGCCGACACCGACAGCGCGCCCTGCGCGTCGTAGCGCTCCACGCGATACCCGGACGCCCGCAGCTGCTCGGCCGCGAGCCGGGTCGCCGCCTCCGCGGCGGCGTCGGCATCGGCGCCGGGGGCCAGCTCGACGATCGACGACCGGTGGTCGTCGAGACGCGAGAGCCGTGCGGGAGTGCGCGGCGGACGAGCCCGCAGCGCCTTCCAGTGGTGGGACGTGCGCGGGATCACGCAGCCGATCAGCGAGATGAACAGCAGGATGTAGATCGCCGAGAACCACGCCGAGCTGTACACATCGAACAGCTGCAGCTTGTCGAGGACGGGTGCGAGGTCGGGGTTGTCGACGTAGTACTGCGTCACGCCGTTGGGGTCGGCGCTGCGCTGCGGCACGAGCGAGCCGGGCACCGCGGCGATCGCGAGCAGCAGCAGCAGCACGAGCGCGGTGCGCATCGAGGTGAGCTGGCGCCAGCCCCAGCGCAGCCAGCCGATGGGGCCGAGCGCGGGCTGGGTGATCCGGTCGGCCGCGGACTCCGCGGCGGAGTCGGCGTGGTCGGCGGGGCGCAGCGTCCCCTCGACGGGAGCCCGGTCAGAGCGGGAGTTCGACACTGGGCAGCACCCCCTGCAGCTGGACCATGAGCGACGTCCACACGCCCGACACCATCAGGATGCCGAGGACCACCAGCATCCCGCCGCCGATGAGGTTCACCACGCGGATGTGCCGGCGCAGGAAGGAGACCGAGCGAGTCGCCCAGCCGAAGCCGAGCGTGAGGAGGATGAACGGGATGCCGAGGCCCAGCGAGTACGCGAGGCCCAGGAGTCCGGCGCGCACGGGGTCGCCGAAGCCCCATGAGATCGACAGGATCGCCGTCAGCGTCGGGCCGATGCACGGCGCCCAGCCGATGCCCAGTGCGAGGCCGAGCAGCGGCGCGCCGATGAGCCCGATGTTGCCGCGGACCTGCGGGTGGAGGGTGCGCTGCGCGAAACCGAACACGCCGATGAAGACGAGGCCCAGCACGATGATCACGACGCCGAAGATGCGCGTGAGCAGGTCGGTGTACTCGATGAAGAACTTGCCGGCAGCACCGCCGAAGATGTTGACCGCCATGAAGACGACAGTGAAGCCCGCGATGAACAGCAGGACGCCGCCGAGCAGGCGGCCGCGGCTCGCTTCGACAGGCTCAGCGACCGAGGACCGGTCAGCGACCGAGGCCCGATCGGCGACCGGTGCCTCGCCGGCGACCGTCGTGGGCTCGGCGCCCGACCCGGCCGCCCGGCCCGCCGCGACGACCCGCGCCGGCCGCGGAGCGACCGCGGCGCCGATGTAGCCCAGGTACCCGGGCACGAGCGGAAGCACGCACGGCGAGAGGAACGACACCAGACCCGCGACGAGCGCGATGGGCAGCGCGAGCCACAGCGCGCCGTCCGCGACGATGGCGCCCGCGTTCACGCCTCGGCCTCGACGTCGTCGACGATGCTCGTGAGCACCGACGCGTCCGGCAGCTGCCCGATGATCCGCGCGGCGACCCGCCCCTCGCCGTCGAGCACGAGCGTGGTGGGCGTCGCATTGATCGGGGTCTGCTCGGCGAACGCGAGCTTGATCGAGGGGTCCTCCGAGGCGATGACGCTCGGGTACGGGACGTTGTAGTTCTCGGCGAAGGCGGCGGCGGTCGCCGCCGAGTCCACCGTGTTCACGCCCAGGAACGCGACCTCGTCCCCCGCGGTGGCGGCGTACGCCTTCTCGAGCTCGGGCGCTTCCGCACGGCATGGTCCGCACGCGGCGTACCAGAAGTTCACGACCACCACCTGGCCCGCGTAGTCCTCGTTCGAGACCGCGTCCCCCGCCTCGGTCGAGCCCTCGAAGGCGATCGGGTCGGTGCGGTCGGCGGGGGCGATCTCGACCACGCGGAAGTCGCCCGCGATGTACCCCTTGTTGTCGCCGGAGCGGTACTGCTCGGCGAGCGGGTCGGCGGCGCAGCCGGCGAGACCCGCGACCAGGCCGATGCCGAGCGCGGCGGCGAGGATCCGGCGCATCACACCGCTCCCACGTCGACGGCGCCCGCGGTCGCGGCGGGTTCGGCGTACCCGACCTCGACCCAGTCGCTGCCGCGGCGCTCGAAGCTGGTCACGCTCGACAGCGCGCACCGGCGCTTGCGGGGGTTGTGCCGCAGCGGCTCACCGGCGACCGCGAGATGGGTGATCCAGATGGGCAGCTGGTGGGAGACGATCACGACATCGCCGCCGTCCGCGCGGTACCAGGCGTCGGTCATCGCCGCGTCCATGCGCGAGACGACGCGCACGTACGCCTCGCCCCAGCTGGGCACGGACGGACGGACCAGGTGCCGCCAGTTCAGCGGGTTGAGCAGCGCCCGCTTCATGCGGCGGCCCTCGAAGACGTTGGTGGGCTCGATCACCCGCTCGTCGACGAACGGCTCGAGGCCGAAGATCTCGGTGAACGGCTCGGCCGACTCGCGCGTGCGCTGCAGCGGTGAGCAGACGAGGCTGGCGACGGGGCGCTCGAGGCCCTGGACGTAGTCGGCGGCGGCCCGCGCCATCCGGCGTCCGTCCTCGCTCAGCCGGAACTGCGGGAGGCGACCATAGAGCACTCGGCCGGGGTTGTGGACCTCGCCGTGACGCACGAGATGGAGACGGTCGGCGGGCACCCGTCCAGTCTACGTGCGGCTGTTCTGTGGACGGACTGGGAACGGGATGCGGCGGCCCACCGCATCCGCTCCGCCCGGAAGCAGCCCGAACGCGGGGAAGGAAATGCCCACGTAGACTGGCCGATTGTGAGTGAACGCGTTCTGGTCAAGCAGCTTCAGGGTCTCCCCGACGGTTCCGTCTCGGTGTCGGGATGGGTCGAGACCGTCCGTGATCAGAAGAAGGTGCAGTTCGTCATCCTTCGCGATGAGACGGGCGCCGTGCAGCTGGTCAACCCGGCCACCCGGCCGATCGACCCTTCGGCGGACTCGGGGACCGGCGACGAGCCGCAGGACGCGGACGCCCTCGCGCTGACGTCGCTCATCTCGGAGCTCAGCACCGGCACCTTCCTCACCGTCACCGGCGAGCTCAAGCACGACGAGCGCGTCAAGCTCGGCGGCGTCGAGATCAAGATCGGCGCACTCGAGGTCGCGGCGGCCGCGCTGCCCGAGACCCCCATCGCCGCGGACAGCGGCCTCGACAAGCGCATGGACTGGCGCTTCATCGATCTGCGCACCCGCCGCAACAACCTCATCTTCCGCGTGCAGACCACGCTCGAGCACGCGATGCGCTCGTACTGGGTGGAGCGCGACTACGTCGAGCTGCACACCCCCAAGCTCATGTCGACGCCCGCCGAGGGCAACGCGGAGCTGTTCGCCCTCGAGTACTTCGGCGAGCAGACGGCGTACCTCGCGCAGAGCCCGCAGCACTACAAGCAGATGGCGCAGGCGGCCGGCTTCGGCAAGATCTTCGAGATCGGCGACGTGTTCCGCGCCGACCCGAGCTTCACGAGCCGCCACGCAACCGAGTTCACGTCGGTCGACGCGGAGATCTCGTGGATCGACTCCTACGAGGATGTCGCGGCGATGCAGGAGGAGCTGCTGGCCGCCGCGTTCACGGCGGTCGCCGAGAAGCACGGCGCCGAGATCAAGGAGCTGTTCGACGTCGATGTCGTCGTGCCGACCGTGCCGTTCCCGCGCATCCCCCTCGCTGAGGCGCGCGAGATCGTGAAGGCGCGCGGCTACGACATCCCGCGCACCGACGGCGACCTCGACCCGGAGGGCGAGCGCCAGATCTCGGCCCACGTCCGCGAGACCTTCGGACACCAGTTCGTGTTCATCACCGACTACCACCCCGAGATCCGGCCGTTCTACCACATGCGCAACGCCGAGACCGGTCTCACGAACAGCTACGACCTGCTGTTCCAGGGCACCGAGATCACGACCGGTGCGCAGCGCGAGCACCGCATCGACGTGCTCGAGGCGCAGGCTCAGGAGAAGGGCCTCTCGCTCGAGGGGCTCGCGCACTACCTCGACTTCTTCCGCTACGGCGTTCCGCCGCACGGCGGCTTCGGCATGGGCCTGGCCCGCGTGCTGATGCTGATGTTCGGACAGGACTCGATCCGCGAGGTGACCTTCCTGTTCCGCGGTCCGACGCGCCTGGCGCCGTAGCCGTGCTCGAGGGCACCCACAACTTCCGCGACACGGGCGGCATGCCGCTGACCGGCGGCGGCGCCACGCGGCCGGGTGTCCTGTTCCGCTCCGACGCGCTGGGCGCGCTCACCCCGGCCGGCCTGGCCGCCCTCGCCGACACCCCGATCGGCGTCGTCGTGGACTTCCGCACGCCCGCGGAGCGCGCGATGGCTCCCGACCTCCTGCCCGACGGGCGCCCATTCCAGGTGGTCGAGCTGTCCATCCTCGAGGGGGCGATGTCCGGCATGGCGCAGGACCTCATGCGCAGCGGTGCGACCGACCCCGCCCTCCTCGCGCAGGCGATGGCGCATCTTCCCACCCTCGGCGAGCTGTACGTCGGGATGCTGCAGCACGGCGCCACGGCGTTCGCCGAGGTCGCGCGACTCATCGCGGCGTCCACTGACGACGCCCCGACCGCCGTGCTGGTGCACTGCACAGCCGGCAAGGACCGCACGGGTGTCGCCACCGCGCTGATGCTCGAGGCGGTCGGCGCCGACCGCGCCGCCGTGGTGGCGGACTACGCGGCAAGTGAGACCAACCTCGCGGGGCCGTGGGCCGACGCGATGCTCGCCACCGTCGAGCGGATGGGCGCACCCCTCACGCCGGGTCTGCGGGAACTGGTGACCGGCACGCCTGCGGCGGCCATCGCGCACGCGCTCGCCTGGATCGACGCCGAGCACGGCGGCGCCGAGGGCTACCTGCGCTCCGGCGGTCTCACCGACGCGGAGCTCGCGGCGCTGCGCGCCCGGCTCGCCGCCTGACTCAGAGCTCGAAGTCGACCGCGATCCGCTCCTTGCGGATCGACCCGATGTAGGCGACGACCTCCTGGTGCTGCGGATGCACCTGGTAGGCGTCCAGCCCGGCCTCGTCGTCGAAATCGGCGACGAGCGCGAGATCCCAGTTCGTGCCGAGTGCGAGGGTGTTCGCCCCCGCCGTCATGGTGCGCAGCGTCGGCACCACCCCGAGGAGGGCGTTGAGCTGCCGCGCGGCCTCTGCGGCCTGCTCGGCGCGGACCGCCGGGTCTTCCGCGGCGAGGGTGAAGGCGACGATGTGGCGGATCATGCGGAGAGCTCCTGACTGAGTGCGGCGCGCAGCCGTTCCGGCGATACGCGCCAATGCGCGTGGAGCCGGCCGTCGATGAGGACCACCGGGATCTTCTCCCACCAGAGCGCGTAGAGCTCGGGCTCGTCGGCGATCGAGCGCTCGTCGACCTCGACGGCGTCCTCGGGCAGATCGGCCACGACGGTCTCGACGACCTCGCGTGCCACATCGCAGAGGTGGCAGTCCGGCTTCCCGATGAGGGTGAGGGTGGTCACCCCTCCACCTTATTTCAGCGTTCGGTGGGCAGCCCAGCGGCCACCCATTCCGCGGTGCCGCCGTCGACGTTGACCGCGTCGTGCCCGCGCACGGTGAGCGCCTCGACCACGCGACCGGAGCGGCCGCCGATCTGACAGATGACGTGGAACTCGCCGTCCGGCAGCTCATCGAGGTGCTCGCCGATCGTCGACATCGGCAGGTTCACCGCACCCGGCACGTGCCCGGCGGCGAACTCGTCGACCTCACGGACGTCGATCAGGGGGACGCCGCTGCTCTCGCGCAGCTGCTGCACGGTGATGGACTTCATGACTCACTCCTGCCGGATGGATGCACGAAGCGCCCCCTTCGACGAACCCGTGGACCAGGGTCCATGAGCCGCCGGGGGCGCTTGGTGATGGACGCCGCTTACTTCTTGTTGCGGCGCTGGTGGCGCGTCTTGCGAAGCAGCTTGCGGTGCTTCTTCTTCGCCATGCGCTTGCGGCGCTTCTTGATGACAGAACCCACGGAAAACCTCACTACGTCAGGGGTCTGGGCGCGGATCGTCCGCGCCCGGGATCAGGCACTTGCAGAAATGCCTCGGTCCAGTCTAGCCGACGTCGGCGATAGGACGTTGCAGGGCCTCTGTGACGGCCGTCTCGGGCACCCGATAGCTGCGGCCGAAGCGCACGGCGGGAAGCTCGCCGGCGTGCACGAGACGGTAGACCGTCATCTTCGACACGCGCATCAACTCCGCGACCTCGGCCACGGTCAGAAAGCGCACGTCTGGCAGCTCGGCCATCTCGATGTCCCTTACAATCCCCGGATGTTGCTCAGCCACACTCTATGTGGTGCGCGCGACGCGTGTAAACCTCTGTGACTGCTGTGATCTCACCGAGAATCCGCGCGTGACCTCTCCCGAGCCTCTCGCGCCACCTGGCGCACGACCTTCCGGGCGTCGCGCAGCTGCTTCTCCGCATCGCGCTGGGCACGCTGCGCCTCGCGGTAGCGCTTGTCCCCGGCGATCGCCGCATCCTCTTCCTCGAACAGCGCGCGGGCGGGCACGGCCCCGCTCTTCCGGCGTCCGTCTGCGTCGGCGATGTAGTCCGCGACACCGTCGAGGCTGATCCGCAGCCCCTCCGCGAACGGGTCGCGGTCGGCGACGAAGACGCCCGCGTCCACCGCGGCGCGCAGATCGGGGTAGGAGTCGGCGCTCACGAGCTGTCGGAACAGCGCATCCTCGCGGCGGGTGATCTCCGCCGCATCGGCTCCGGTCTCGCGCATCGACCGCGCGTAGCCTGCCGCCACGATGCCCGCCCATCGCGCGGCACCGGTCACGAGCAGGATCACCGTCATCCGCTCGTCGTGCGTGAGGGGTGTGTCGGCGAGGATGCGCAGTCCCGCATCCATCCAGGCAGCGCCGTTCGGCGTCAGCGGCGACCCGGTGATCGCCACGTCGAGCACCCAGGGATGCCGGTGATACGACGCCAGCTGGGCGCGGTAGAGCTCCTCGAGCCCCGCACGCCAGCCGTCGGCCTCGCGGACGGACTCAGGCGGCGCTCCGGTGGCGTCCTCGTGCATCAGGAGCACGAGATCGTCCTTCGCGCTCACGTAGCGGTACAGCGACATGGGCGTGTAGCCGAGCCGCGCCGCGACTCCCGCCATGGACACCGCCGCGAGCCCCTCGGCGTCGGCGATCTCGACCGCCGCGTCGACGATCTGTTCGACGCTCATCTCGCGCTTGGGGCCGCGCTGCGGATTCGCGGCCACGCCCCAGGCCAGCGCGATCCCGCGCGGCAGTTCGACGTCGTCAGCTTCTGCCATGCCCTCATCCTAGGACTGCGTAGAACCTAAACGGTGTGTTAAGGTCATAAACAGTTTGGGACGTACACAGTCAGGAGGAGCGACCATGCACGCGATCGAGACCAGGGGCCTGCGCAAGGCCTACGGCGGACAGTCCGTGCTGGACGGCCTCGACCTGACCGTCGCCGCCGGCGAGGTCTTCGCCCTGCTCGGCCCCAATGGCGCGGGCAAGACCACGACGATCGGCATCCTCACCACCCTCGTGCGACCCGATGGCGGCACGGCGACGGTCGGCGGGGTCGACGTCGTCGCCGACCCGCGCGGCGTCGCACAGCGGATCAGCCTCACCGGCCAGTCCGCGGCGGTCGACGAGGTGCTCACCGGCACCGAGAACCTGGTCATGCTGGGCAGGCTCTCGGGGCTCACTCCCCGCCGGGCGCGCGATCGCGCCGATGAGCTGCTCGACCGGTTCGACCTCGCCGACGCCGCCGCACGGCGCGTCGGCACCTACTCCGGCGGCATGCGCCGACGCCTGGATCTCGCGCTCAGCTTCGTGGTGACGCCCCAGGTGCTCTTCCTCGACGAGCCCACCACCGGGCTCGACACCCGGAGCCGTCGCGAGCTCTGGGACGTCATCCGCGAGCTCGCCTCCGAAGGCACCACGGTGTTCCTCACCACCCAGTACCTCGAGGAGGCCGACCGTCTCGCCGACCGCATCGCCGTCCTCGACGGCGGGCGCCTCGTCGCCGGAGGAACGCCCGCCGAGCTGAAGGCGCGAGCGGGTGCCGACGTCGTCGAGCTGCGCGATGCCGACGGGATGCTCCTGCACGAGGCCCACACCGACGGCACCGCCGCCGACATCCGCCGCGCGCTGGACGCCTTCGGCGACGACGCGGGCGTGATCAGCATCCGCCGCCCGACCCTCGACGACGTGTTCCTCGCCCTCACCGGCGGAGCCACCGCCCTCGACTCACGGAGGTCCGCATGACCGCTCTCACTCCCGCGCTCCGCCCGGGGATCACCGGCATCACGGCCGAGACCGTGTTCATCGGCCGGAGCCTGCGCCACTCGCTCCGCGACGGCGAATCGCTGCTGATGGCGATCATGCTGCCGGTGATACTCATGCTCCTGTTCACGTTCGTGTTCGGCGGGGCGCTCGATCCGAGCGGCGGCTACGTCGACTACGTCGTGCCGGGCATCATCCTGCTGTGCGCCGGCTTCGGCGCCTCCTCGACGGCCGTGTACGTCGCCAACGACATGAAGACCGGCATCATCGACCGGTTCCGCACGATGCCGCTGCGCGCCGGCGCGGTGCTCACCGGCCATGTCGTCGCGAGCCTGCTGCGCAACCTGCTCGCGACCGGCGTCGTGATCGGCGTCGCGCTCCTGGTCGGCTTCAGGCCGACGGCCGATGCGGCGGGCTGGATCGCCGCGATCGGCCTCGTGGCGCTGTACATCCTCGCGATCACGTACCTCTTCGCCGCGATCGGCCTCGCCGCGGGCAGCCCGGAGGCGGCCAGCGGATACGGCTTCATCCTGCTCTTCCTGCCCTACCTCTCCAGCGCGTTCGTCCCGGTCGAGACGCTCCCGTCCTGGCTGCAGTGGATCGCAGAGCACCAGCCGGTGACCCCGATCATCGAGACCCTCCGCGGCCTCCTCATGGGCACCCCGATGGGCACAGCGCCCTGGTGGGCGCTGGGCTGGTGCGCCCTGATCCTCGCCGTGGCCGTCGGCTGGGGCGCGTGGCTGTTCCGCCGCGAGACCGCCCGCTGACTACCGTCCGGGGAGCTTGCGCAGCGCCGTCTGCACGACGTGCGACACGGATGCGGCGGCGCGCCCGACCGCGTCGGCCGCCTGCGCTGCCGACTCCGGCAGCGTCGAGCCCGAGGCGGCGGCAGCAGCATCCGCCTCGTCGTCGACGAGGAACGGCACGAGCCAGTCGTCCACCTCGTCCAGCGGCTCCGCCGACAGGCTGTAGTAGCGGTGCTGGCCCTCCTCGCGCACGGAGACGAGCTGCGCCTCGCGCAGGACCTTGAGGTGCTTGGACACCGTCGGCTGACTGACGCCGAGCTCCTGCACGATGTGCGAGACGCTCGTACCCCCGGTGGTGGCGGAAGAGCGCTCGAGCAGGAGGTGCAGGATGTCGCGGCGCGTGCCGTCCGCGATCACGTCGAAGATGTCCGCCATGTGCTTAGGTTAGCCGCGCCCCCTGCGGAGTACCATGACGGGGATCGCCGGAGCGAAAGGCAGCCGAAGAATGACGTCCGACCCCTTCGGGCGGCGCGCGGGGAAGAGCCTGCGGGCCCGGTTGGCGCGGCTCCGGGATGATATTCGCGACCTGACCACGAACTCCCCTTCACGGTTCGCCGTCGGCATCTTCGTCACCCTCATCCTCATCTTCACCGGCCTGTACTCGCTGCCGGCCGCGGCGGCAGACGGGCAGCGCACCCCGTTCGCGGACGCCCTGTTCACCGCGGTGTCCACGATCTGCGTCACCGGCCTGTCGACCGTCGACATGTACTCGCACTGGTCGCCGCTCGGCCACCTGATCACGTACATCGGCGTGAATGTCGGCGCGCTCGGCGTGCTCACCCTCGCGTCGATCCTCGGACTGGTGATCTCCAAGCGCCTCGGCCTGCGGGCGAAGCTGATCGCCGCCGGGGACTCGAACCCCATGCGCGTGCACGGCGGGCCGGTGAACGAGGGCCAGACCGTGCGGCTCGGCGAGGTCGGCCAGCTGCTCGTCACGGTCGCCCTGTCGACCCTGGTGATCGAGGCCGGGCTCGTGGTCCTGCTGTATCCCTCCCTGGTCCTGGCCGGCGTCGACCCGCTCACCGCCCTCTGGGAAGCCCCGTACTACGCCGCCATGTCGTTCACGAACACCGGCTTCGTGCCGAACGCGGGCGGGCTGACGCCGTTCGGCGACGACTACTTCCTGCTGACCGTGCTGATGACGGGCGTCTTCCTCGGCTCGATCGGCTTCCCGGTCATCTTCGCGCTCTGGCGCCACCAGTGGCACGTCCGCCGCTGGTCGCTGCACGCGAAGCTGACGCTCATCACGACGACCGCACTGTTCGTGATCGGCGCGGGCGTCTTCGTCCTGCTCGAATACGACAACCCCGCGACGTTCGGGAGCATGGACGCGTGGGACACCACGTTCCAGGCGTTCTTCCTCTCGGCGATGACGCGGTCAGGCGGGTTCTCGGTCATCGACATCGGCGACCTGCACGGCTCGAGCCTCGTCGTCGGGTCGATGCTCATGTTCGTCGGCGGCGGCTCGGCCTCGACGGCCGGCGGCATCAAGGTCACCACCCTCGCGATCCTCGCGCTCGCCGTGGTCGCGGAGGCCAAGGGCCGCCAGTCGGTGGAGGTGTTCGGCCGCCGCGTCCCGAGCGACGTGCAGCGCGTGGCGCTGTCGGTCGTCGCCTGGGGCGCGACGATCGTGGCACTCTCGACGATCGCAGTCGCGCAGATCACGAAAGCCCCCGTCGAGGACGTGCTCTTCGACGTGATCTCGGGGTTCGCCACCGTCGGGCTGTCCACCGGTCTGACCGCGGAGCTGCCCGACCCCGCCGTCTACGTCATGGCGCTGACGATGTTCATGGGCCGCGTTGGTACAGTGACTCTGGCCGCGGCCGTGGCCGCGACGAACCGTTCGCAGCTCTACTCGCTGCCGGTGGAAAGGCCGATCGTTGGTTGAGCAGATCAGGGGCGATGCGCCCGTCCTGGTGATCGGACTGGGGCGCTTCGGCGCCGCGTGCGCCGGCGAACTCGACCGGCTCGATCGAGACGTGCTCGCGATCGACGAGAGCCTCGAACTCGTGCAGAAGTGGTCAGAGCGGGTCACCCACACCGTTCAGGCCGACGCGAAGAACATCGACGCGCTGAAGCAGATCGGCGCGCAGGACTTCCAGGTTGCCGTGGTCGCCGTGGGCTCGTCGATCGAAGCATCCGTGCTCATCACCGCGAACCTCGTCGACCTGAAGGTGCCGCAGATCTGGGCCAAGGCCGTCTCCCAGTCGCACGGCAAGATCCTCGCCCGCGTCGGCGCGAACCACGTGATCTACCCCGAGCGGGAGGCCGGCGAGCGCGTCGCGCACCTCGTGAGCGGACGGATGCTGGACTTCATCCGCTTCGACGACGATTTCGTGCTGGCGAAGATGTACCCGCCGAAGTTCATCCGCGGCGTGGGCCTGAACGAGTCGGGCGTGCGCACGAAGTACAACGTCACCGTCGTCGGCGTGAAGAGCCCCGGCAAGCCGTTCCGCTATGCCGAGGCTCAGACCGTCGTGACCAACCACGACCTGATCATCGTGTCGGGCACCAACAGCGACATCGAGCGCTTCGCCGCCCTCGATCGCTGATCAGCCGCCGGCGGCGTGTCTCGATACGCCGCTGCGCGCCTACTCGACAACCGTCGCTCGCCGGCGTCGCCTACGCTCCGGCGGCGAGCTCTTTCGCGCGGGCCAGCGCAGCATCCGTCGCCTCGGTGAAGATGCCCTCCAGGCGCGCCTTCTCGAGCACGCCGATAGCCCGCTCGGTGGTGCCCTTCGGGCTCGTCACGCGGCGACGCAGCTCGGCGGGCTCCTCGCCCGAGGCCTCGAGCAGTGCGGCGGCGCCGATGAGGGTCTGCTCGGTCATGAGGCGCGCCTGCTCCTCGGTGAACCCCTTGTCGACTGCCGCCTTGGCGAACTCCTCGATCAGGAAGTACACGTACGCAGGACCGGAGCCCGAGATCGTCGAGAGCGCGTCGATCTGGCTCTCGTCGACCGTGATGACGGTGCCGACCGTCTGGAACAGGCGCTGGACGAGCGCGAGATCGGCCTCGCTCGTGCTCGCGCTGGCCGCGAGGCCGGTGACCGCACGCCCGACCAGCGCGGGGGTGTTCGGCATCGAGCGCAGCACGGGGATCTCGGCGCCGAGAATGCCCTCGAACGTCGAGATCGTGACACCGGCCGCGAGGCTCACGACGAGCGTTCCCGGCCGCAGCACCGCCGCGATCTCGCGGAGCAGGTCGGGAACCATTGCCGGCTTCACCCCGATGAGCACGATGTCGGCGGATGCCGCTGCCGCCGTGTTGGCGTCGGGGTGCTCCTCCAGCGCGACGCTGGTGACCCCGGCCAGGTCGGCGAGCTCGGCCGCCTTCGCCGCCGAGCGGTTCGTGGCCGTCAGGCCCGCCCCGGCGAGGCCGGAGGTGACCAGACCGTGCAGGATCGCACCGCCCATCGAGCCGGCGCCGAGGATCGCGATGGACGGGAGGGCGAGGTCGGTCGACATGCGGTCCATCCTATGAGCGCGAGCCCGGTGGCGCCCGGGGGCCGAGGGTTATAGTCGAGGAGTCCGGGGCGCGGTCGCCCTCAGGCGATGCGAAGGATCGTTCACATGGCTCTCCTCGACGGGATCACCACCCGCCTCATCGACACCGGCACGCTGAGCATCAGCATCCTCGAGCGCGCGGGCGACGACCCGGCGACGCCGCACGACCGGACGGTCGTCCTCGTGCACGACGCACTGTCGTCCGCGGCGCTGTGGCAGGAGACGATGCAGGACCTGCCCGGCGACCTCCGCGTGATCGCGCTCGATCTGCGCGGCTTCGGCGACAGCGAGCACACGCCCGTCGATGCGACGCGCGGCGTCCGCGACTTCAGCGACGACGTGCACGGGGTGCTGAGCGTCCTGGAGATCGAGATCGCCCACCTCGTCGGCTGGGGCCTCGGCGGCGCGGTGATCCTGCAGTACGCGCTGGACCACCCCTCCCTCAGCCTGACCCTGGAGGCGCCGATCTCGCCATACGGGTTCGGCGGCACGCGCCGCGACGGGTCGCGCCTCACCGACGACGACGCGGGCACCGGCGGAGGGCTGCCCAACCCCGACTTCGTGCAGCGTCTCATCGATCACGACACCGGCGAGGACGCGGAGACGTCGCCCCGGCGCGTGTTCCGGGCCGAGTACGTCGCGGCCGACTACACCGGTCCGTCGGAAGACCTCGGGGTGGAGGCGATGCTCTCGACCTCGACGGCAGCGGGCAACTATCCGGGCGACGCGGTGCCGAGCGACAGCTGGCCCGGGTTCGCGGCGGGCACCAACGGCGTCCTCAACGCCGTCTCCCCGCAGCACTTCGACGTGTCGGGGATCGTCGGTCTCGCCCAGAAGCCGCCGATCCTGTGGGTGCACGGAACGGCGGACACGCTCATCTCGGACACCTCGCTCTCCGACGTCAACCACCTGGGCTCGCTCGGCATCGTCCCGGAGTGGCCGGGCGCCGAGATCGCGCCCGCGCAGCCGATGGTGGCGCAGACACGTGACGTGCTGACCGCGTATGCCGATGCCGGCGGTGCGGTGACCGAGGTGTCGCTCGAGGGCGTCGGACACACCCCGCACCTGGAGCGCCCCGTCGAGTTCCGCCACGCGCTCCTGTCGATCATCGGCTACATCGGCGCACCCCCGTCGGTGGCTCCGCCCACCGAGGCGATCATCCTGCGCTCGGCGGACTGACACGCCGCGCCGCCGGGCCAATAGGATCAGCCCATGAGTGCATCCGGCGGCAACAAGGCGATCATCGCGGCCCTCCTGGCCAACCTCGGCATCGCCTTGGCGAAGTTCATCGCCTGGTTCGTGTCGGGCTCCGCCTCGATGCTCGCCGAGGCGATCCACTCGATCGCCGATTCGTGCAACCAGCTGCTGCTCCTGGCCGGCGGGCGCAAGGCGAAGCGCGCGGCCGACGCCGACCATCCGTTCGGGTACGGACGCGAGCGCTACGTGTACGCGTTCATCGTCTCGATCATCCTGTTCAGCGTCGGCGGTCTCTTCTCCCTGCGCGAGGGCTACGAGAAGCTGACGCACCCGCACGAGCTCGAGAACGTGTGGGTGCCCATCTCGGTGCTCCTCATCTCGATCGTGCTCGAGTCGTTCTCGCTGCGCACCGCGATCCGCGAGTCCAACCACGTCCGCGGCAAGGACCAGTCGTGGGTCTCGTTCGTCCGTCACTCCAAGGCCCCCGAGCTGCCGGTGGTGCTGCTCGAGGACATCGCGGCGCTCACGGGACTGGTGTTCGCGCTCTTCGGCGTCGGCCTGACCGCCATCACCGGCAACGCCGTCTTCGACGCGATCGGCACCCTGCTGATCGGCGCGCTGCTGATCGTCGTCGCGATCGTGCTGGGCGTCGAGACCAAGAGCCTGCTCGTCGGCGAGGGCGCGAACATCGGAGACCACGCCGCGATCGTGGCGGCCATCGAATCCGGCCCCGAGGTCGAGAAGCTCATCCACATCAAGACCCTGTACCTCGGCCCGGACGAGCTCCTCGTCGCCGCCAAGCTGGGGTTCGCCTCCGACCGTGCACTCGGCGAGGTGGCCGCCGACATCAACGCCATCGAGACGCGTGTGCGCGAGGCCGTGCCGACCGCCCGTGTGATCTACCTGGAGCCTGACATCTATCTCGACGACCGGGCGACGCCCTCGACGGCGTCGATCGTCATCAAGTCGGTCGACTGAGGCGGAACCGCCGTCCGACGCGGCTCAGGCCGAGACCGGGAGACCATGGAGTACTGCATCTTCACCGAGCCCCAGCAGGGGTTCTCGTACGGTGAGCAGCGGGCGTTCGCCCAAGCGGCCGAGCAGCTCGGCTTCGACGGGTTCTTCCGCTCCGACCACTACCTGCGCATGGGCGCGGGCGACCCGCTGCCCGGCCCCACGGACGCCTGGACGACGCTGGCCGGCCTCGCCCGCGAGACCTCCCGCATCCGGCTCGGCACGCTCGTCTCGTCCGTCACGTACCGTCAGCCCGGAATCCTCGCGATCCAGGTGGCTCAGGTCGACGAGATGTCCGACGGCCGGGTGGAGCTGGGCCTCGGCACCGGGTGGTTCGCCGAGGAGCACAGCGCGTACAGCATCCCGTTCCCCGCGAAGCGGTTCGGGATGCTGGAGGAGCAGCTGGCGGTGATCACCGGGCTGTGGCAGACGCCCGTCGGCGACAGCTTCGACTTCGCGGGAGAGCACTACACCCTGACCGACTCCCCCGCGCTGCCGAAGCCTGTGCAGGAGCGGATCCCGGTGATCGTGGGCGGCAACGGTCCCACCCGCACGCCCGCCCTCGCGGCGCGCTTCGCGACCGAGTTCAACGTCGGCTTCCAGCCCGAGGACGTCATCGCCGAGCGCTACACGGTCGTGGGCGCCGCGTGCGAGCGGATCGGCCGAGACCCCGAGTCGCTGAAGTACTCGATCGCCCTGCCGACCATCGCCGGCGACAGCGACGCGGTCATGGCTCGCCGCGCAGAGGCGATCGGCGACGACCTCGCGCGCTTCCGCGGGGACACGAACATCACGGGCGGCCGCGACGAGATCGTCGAGAAGGTGGAGCGGCTGCGCGCCCTGGGCGCCCGACGCGTGTACTTCCAGCTGGTCGACCAGCGCGATCTCGCCCACCTGGAGTTCCTGGGCACCGAGGTGCTGCCCGCGCTCCCCCGCTGACCCCGGACCGTTTACGGACGGGACACGCCGTCTTGCGCAGCCTCGAAGCGGCGTGTCGTGACCGTAAACGGACCCGGGGGTCAGCGCCGTTCGCCGAAGAACGCGCGCAGCAGCGCCGCCCCCTCGGCCTCGCGGACGCCGCCGACCACCTCGGCGCGCACCGGGAGCCGGCGGTCGCGCACGACGTCGTAGACCGAACCGGCAGCACCCGCCTTCCCGTCCCACGCGCCGAAGACGAGCCGTGACACCCGCGCCTGCAGGAGGGCGCCCGCGCACATCAGGCAGGGCTCGAGGGTGACCACGAGGGTGCAGCCCTCGAGATTCCATGAGCCGATGGATGCTGCGGCCTGCCGCATCGCGACGACCTCGGCGTGCGCCGTCGGGTCGTGGTGCTCCTCGCGCAGATTCCGCCCCTCGCCGATGATCGTGCCGGCCGCGTCGGTCACGACCGCGCCGACCGGGATGTCGCCGTCGTCGCCCGCCGCCGCAGCGAGGACGAGGGCACGCGCCATCAGCGCGTCGTCGGATTCGGAGGCGGTCAGTCCCACGACCCCAGCGTAGGCCGGGTGCGTGCCCTAACCTGTGCGTATGCGTGTGCACGTCGCCGACCACCCTCTCATCACCCACAAACTGACGGTCCTGCGCGACGAGCGCACCCCGTCGCCGGTGTTCCGGCAGCTCACCGAGGAGCTGGTGACGCTGCTCGCGTACGAGGCGACCCGGAACGTGCGGGTCAGCCCGATCGAGATCCAGACGCCGGTCACCACGACCACGGGCGTGCGGATCAGCGAGCCGCGCCCGCTGGTGGTGCCGATCCTCCGTGCCGGTCTCGGAATGCTCGAGGGCATGGTGAAACTGCTCCCGACCGCGGAGGTCGGCTTCCTGGGCATGGCGCGCAACGAGGAGACCCTCGAGCCCACGACGTACGCGGAGCGTCTGCCCGACGACCTCAGCGACCGCCAGTGCTTCGTCCTCGACCCGATGCTGGCCACCGGCGGCTCGCTGGGCGCGGCGATCGACTTCCTGTTCGCGCGCGGCGCCCAGGACGTCACCGCGATCTGCATCCTCGGCGCGCCGGAGGGCGTCGCCGCGATCGAGGCGCAGGTCGGCGACCGTGACGTCACGCTCGTGCTGGGCTCGCTCGACGAGCGACTCAACGAGAAGGGCTACATCGTCCCCGGACTCGGGGACGCCGGCGACCGCCTGTACGGCACCGTCTGACCCTCAGTCGAGGAGGGGATCGCCGCTCTGCCGGCGGCCGGTCTCCTGCTCCCAGAACTCCAGCTGCTGGGTGAGCGCCTTCGCGAGCTCGAACACCTGCTCCGGTGGGATGCGGATGCGGCTGACCACCCGGGCCGGCACGACGGTCCGCGACTCGCCGGTCTCGGGGTCGATCTGCTCGCTGACGGGCTGCGCGAGCGTGAGGAAGTCCATCACGAACACGTTCGGGGTGTGCCAGACATTCGCGAAGTCGGCGTAGGCGCCGCCGATGAGCTCGGGCGGAAGGTCGATCTCGAACTGGCGGGGTGCGTCGTCGGTCATGGCTGCCTCCTCGGGTGTCGCGAGTCTACGCGGACGGGTGCGGCTCAGGCCTCGCCCGTGAGGCGGGCGAAGCCGCTCAGCCGCGCGACGCCCTCCGGCGTGTACGGGAGGTCGTCGAGCAGACGCGGCGAGTAGAACAGGTAAGCGGCCTGCTTGGCCCGGGACACCGCGACGTTGAGCCGGTTGCGCAGCAGCAGGAACTCCAGGCCGCGCGGGGCGTCGCGCCCCGACGACGCCGCCAGCGACACGATCGCGACAGCCGCCTCCTGGCCCTGGAACCGATCGACCGTGCCGACGGGGATGCGGGGGAACCCGGCGTCTGCGAGCGCCGCCTCGACGGTCACCTGCTGGGCGTTGTACGGCGTGACCACGATGATGTCGTCCGGCGTGAGCGGGCGCGGCGCGAGCCGCGTGACCTCGCCGCTGTCGTCGACCGTGATGCCGGTCCACGCTCGCCCGACCAGGTCGCGGACCAGCTCGACGACGGCCGCCGCCTCTTCGGGCGACGAGGTGGCGTTGCCATGGTGGCGGAGGGGCCGCGGGTGCAGCCCCGGTTCGACGCCCGCGAGCTCGCGCGCCGCCGTCGACGGATGCGCGGCCAGCTCGCCCCCGTAGGCCAGCTGCGAGACCGGCTCGGCGACCGCGGGGTGCATCCGCCAGGTGCGCGCGAGGAAGTAGCCGAACTCCGGCGGCACCACGTCGGCGCCGTCCATCACCCAGCCGAGCGCCGAGGTGTCGACCGGTTCGGGGTGGGTGCCCTGACTCACCTGCGGGAGCTGCTGCGGGTCGCCGAGGAGCAGCAGCCGCGGCGAGGCGAGCGAGACGGCGATGGTCGAGGCGAGCGAGAACTGCCCGGCCTCGTCGATGACCAGCAGGTCGAGGCTGCCGCGCGGGATGCGCCCCGCGTGCGCGAAATCCCACGCCGTGCCGCCGACCACGTAGCCCTCGTGGGCGTGCTCTGCGGTGAACGCCGCGACGCCCGTCTTGGGGATCACGGTGAACGGATGCGTCGCCGCGGCGTCTTTCGGCGCCTTGGCGACCTGCACCGGCGGCACGCCGGCGTCAATGATGCGTCCGAGCATGTTCTCCACCACCGCGTGCGACTGCGCGACGACGCCGACCTTGTAGCCGTGGTCGCGCACGAGGCGGGCGATGACGTGGGAGCCCACGTAGGTCTTGCCCGTGCCTGGGGGGCCCTGAACGGCGAGATAGCTGCGGTCGAGGTCGAGGATCGAGCGGGTGATCGCGTCGACGTCGTCTCCGGCGTTGCGGACGAGCCCCCCGGAGCGGGTGCGCGGCGGCCGTCGCCGCAGGATGTCGGTCGCCGGGTCTGACGGCAGCGCGGGCGCGGCGTCGATGACGGCGTCGGCCCACGCGTCGATCGCGACCTGCTGATTCAGCGCGCGCGGCGGTGCGGCGGGCGTGAGGGCGAGAGGAAGGTCGGCCCACGTGAAGCCCTCGATCGCCGTCTCCTCGACGATCGCGCCGTCATCGAGAACCTCGACCACCTTCACCCTGTGGTCGGCGTGCATCCAGCGCGCGTGAGGGGAGAAGGGGAACGGCACGGGCAGCTCGTACAGGGCGAACGGCTCACCGCCCTCACTCAGCCGGGTGCCCGGCGCGAGCTCGCCGCGCAGCTCGAGGATGCGCCGATCGGTGCGCGCCTGCTCGGGGCGGTGCCAGTCCTCGACGATCCGGCAGCGCTCGGGGTCGAGCACGACCACGTCGCGGGTCTCATCCCAGAGCGACACCGGCTCGCGCAGTCGCAGGAAGTGCGTCGCCCAGAAGGACTTCGACTCCCGCGGGTAGTAGTCGATGGCGGCCGCGCCGAGTCGCAGGGCCTGCACGTCGGTCTCATCGGACACGGCGTCCGCGAGCCCGTTCAGCGCGACCGAGCGCGGAGACGGCTCGTACCCCTTCTCGTCAGGCTCGGCGTTCGGCGCGGGTGTCAGGCCCGCCTCGCGCGCCCGGTCGACGAGCCAGTCACGCAGCCGGAGGGTCGACACGCAGTCGTAGCGGTTGTAGTCGGCGAGATCGTCGAGGATCACCTGAGCGGCGGCATCGTCGCCGTCGTCGGCGAGCGCCCTCGCCTCGACGTATCGGACGATCGAGTCGTCGCCCTTCTGCACATCGCTCGTGCGCACGTCGGCGCCCATGTACAGCGGCTCGAGCTTCTTGATCGAGTAGGAGCGCGAGCCGACCCGCAGCGCCCTGCGCACGATGGGGTACAGGTCGACGAACACGCCGTCGCGCAGCAGCTGGTCGACGTCGGCCTCGCGCACGCCGTACCGCGCGGCCATGGCGAGCAGGTGAGAGGGCTCGTACGGCGCGTAATGGTAGATGTGCATGTCGGGATGCTGCTGCCGCTGCAGCTGCACGATGTCGAGGAAGCGCTCGAGCGTGGCCTTCTCATCGGCGAAGGAATGCGCCCACAGCGCGGTGTACTGCTCGTGCACGTCGACCCAGCCGAACAGGTAGTCGATTCCCCAGAGGGGCGTCTGCGCCGCTTCGGTGTGCAGGGGGTCGCCCTCGAAGTCGAAGAAGAGGTCGCCGCGGTCGGGCCGCGGCAGCGCCGCGAGCGCGGGCGGGACGACGACCTCGTATGTCGGCACCGAAGGCAGCGGCGCGACCGGCTCGGCGGGCTCCACCGGCGCGGGCACCGGGACCCCCGCCCGACTCGCCAGCTGCAGGCGCGCCTGCGTGCGCAGCGAGGCGAAGGCGTCTGCGCCCATCCGCTCGGGCGGTGCGGCTGCCACGGCGAGGTCGTCGATGGTGGCGATGCCCGCGGCGCGGAGGCGCTCGCGCTGCACCGGACGCATGCCGGCCACGAGCAGCAGGTCGCGGCTCGCGATGACCTCCTGCTCGCACGTCGCGCAGCGCCCGCACGCCGCGACCGCCAGCTCGCCGCGGGGGTCGCCCCACGCGATCGCCGGGAACGCCGCCCCCTGCTCGAGCTGCCGGTCGGCCACGAGGGCCTGCAGCCGGGCACGACGGAGCGTGAAGACGGGGAGCAGGTCGTCGACCTGGTGCACGCTGGTGGTGCCGTCGCCGAGCAGCAGCTCGACCCGGTCGGCGCGCGGCACTCCGAGCCGGTCGAGCTGTGCGACGTACGCGGCCAGCTGCATGAGCGCGGTGACGCGTGCGTGGCGGGCGAGCTTGGTGTCCTGCACGATCCACGGCGCGGGTGCGTCGGCATCGGCCCGCGATGAGGGGTCGCGTACCAGGAAGTCGGCGAAGCCGACGAAGTCGGCGGTGGCGAACGCGGCCTGGTAGATGACCTCGATGTGCGGGTCGGCGAGGGCCGTGTCGGTCGCAGCGACCGCCGCAGCCAGGCCGTCGGCATCGGCCGAACGCGCCGTCGGGATCACCGCCACCCGATCGCCGAACTCCGCGATGTACCGGTCGAGGACGCGGAGCTCGTGCTGTGTGCCGAGCGTCCCGGCACGGGCGAGCGTGAGGTCTTCCGGGTCGACCACCTCCGCGACGCGGCCGAGTCGTGCGTCGACCCGCCGCATCCAGGCGAACTCGCACTCCGCCGCTGCCTTCAGATCGCTGGCGCTCCAGACGATCCGCTTCTCACCCTCGATGTACCGCATGCTCCCTCTCCGTAAGGAGGCTAGCCCGGGTCGCCGACATCGACGCGCGTCCGTGCCCGCGCCGCCCCGACCTGCCAGACTTGAGCCGTGACCACCGAGCTGCCCTTCGAGAGCGCCTATCGGCACGGATTCGCGCGCGTCGCGGCGTGCACGCTGCCCGTCCGCATCGCCGACCCCACCGCCAACGCCGCCGCGGTGCTCGCCTCCGCGGTCGAGCTCGATGCCGAGGGCGTCGCGGTCGCGGTCTTCCCCGAGCTGTGCCTGACGGGCTACGCGATCGACGACCTCGTGATGCAGGACGTCGTGCTCGATGCCGTGGAGGACGCCATCGCCTCGCTGGCGACAGCATCCGCCGATCTCCTCCCTGTGCTCGTCGTCGGCGCGCCGCTGCGCCATCGCAACCGCATCTACAACTGCGCCGTCGTGATCCACCGCGGCGAAGTGCTCGGCGTCGCCCCGAAGTCGTATCTGCCGACCTACCGCGAGTTCTACGAGCGCCGCTGGTACGCCGCCGGAGAGCCGTGGTCGGGCGAGGGCATCCGCATCGGCGACATCGAGACGGTCTTCGGCAACAACCTCCTCTTCGCCGTGCGGGACGTGCCTGGTCTCGTCCTCCACGCCGAGGTCTGCGAGGACATGTGGGTGCCGGTGCCGCCGTCGTCGCGTGCGGCACTCGCGGGAGCGACTCTGCTCGTGAATCTGAGCGGCAGCCCCATCACGATCGCGCGCGCCGACGACCGCAAGACGCTCGCCCAGTCGCAGTCGCTGCGGTGCCTGGCCGCCTATGCGTACGCGGCCGCCGGTGCCGGCGAGTCCACGAACGACGTGTCGTGGGACGGCCAGACGATGATCTACGAGGGCGGCAACCTGCTCGCCGAGACCGAGCGCTTCCCCGACGGCCCTCGGCACAGCGTCGCCGACATCGACCTCGACCGGCTGCGTCAGGATCGGCTGCGTCAGGGCACCTTCGACGACAACCGGATCGCCGACGACGGGGAGTTCCTCACCGTCGAGCTGTACCTCGACCCGCCTGCTCGCGACATCGGACTGCAGCGCCCCCTCGACCGGTTCCCGTTCGTCCCGGACGACCCGGCCCGGCTCGCGCAGGACTGCTACGAGGCGTTCAACATCCAGGTCTCCGGGCTCGTGCAGCGGATGCGGGCCATCGGCGACCCGAAGCCGGTCATCGGCGTGAGCGGCGGCCTGGACTCGACCCACGCGCTGCTGGTCGTCGCCCGCGCCATGGACCGGATGGGCCGTCCCCGCAGCGACATCCTCGCGTACACGATGCCCGGGTTCGCGACCACCGAGCACACCAAGTCGAACGCCATCGCGCTGGCCGAGGCGATCGGCGCGCAGATCGAGACCATCGACATCCGCCCGCTGGCGACCGAGATGCTCGAGAGACTCGGGCACCCGTTCGCCGACGGCGAGCCCGTGCACGACATCACGTTCGAGAACGTGCAGGCGGGGCTGCGCACCGACTATCTCTTCCGACTCGCGAACCACCACGGCGGCATGGTCATCGGCACGTCCGACCTGTCCGAGCTCGCCCTCGGCTGGGCCACGTACGGCGTGGGCGACCACATGAGCCACTACGCCGTGAACGCCGGCGTCCCGAAGACGCTCATCCAGCACGTCATCCGCTGGGTGATCGCACACGGCGACCCGTCGACGGGCTCAGGGACCGAGACCGCGACGACGCTCACGCCGGAGGCGAAGACGGTGCTGCAGTCGGTGCTCGACACCGAGATCAGCCCCGAGCTCGTCCCCGTGGGCCAGGACGGAACGGCCGAGTCCACCGAGGACCGCATCGGCCCGTACGCGCTGCACGACTTCACGCTGTTCCACGTGCTCCGCTACGGCATGCGCCCCTCGAAGATCGCCTTCGTCGCCGGGCACGTCTGGGCGGACGCGGACGCCGGCGCGTGGCCGCCTGGATTCCCCGCCGACGACCGATACGCGTACGACCTCGCGACCGTGACGAAGTGGCTCCGCGTGTTCCTGCAGCGGTTCTTCGCCTTCGCGCAGTTCAAGCGCTCCGCGATCCCGAACGGGCCGAAGGTGTCTCCGGCCGGTTCGCTCTCGCCCCGCGGCGACTGGCGCGCCCCCTCTGACGGCAACGCCACGGTCTGGCTCGCCGAGCTCGATGCCGCCCTCGCCGAGCGCGAGCAGGCCTGACGGTCGCGGCGTCTATTCGACGGGCGCCGGCACGTAGGCGAGGGTGATGACCCAGCTGTCCCGCGACAGGTCGAAGAGCTGGTAGCGCACGTGTCGGTCGGGGATCCACCCCTTGGCGAGGTTCGTGTCGAGGCGGACGTGCTCACCGCGCACCCTGGTGCCGCGGCCGTCCGCATCACGGATCGCCTGCACGCGCGTCCAATGCGCGGTCAGCGCGGGAATGTTCGACTCGTCGAACAGGTGCGAGTGGCGGCGCATGTCGCTGAGCGTGAGCTCGTCGGGGTGCGCGTCGCGCAGGTCGAGGCCCAGCACCACTCCCGGCTCGGCGAGGGCGGTGATCGTCGCCGCCCGGAAGCTGACGGTGCGGATCTGCAGCGGCAGCTCCCGGCCGTCGACCGTGGCGAACAGCTGGGTGTGGTGGCCGAAGGTGGTGGGCTTCTCGCGCTCGACGATGATGCCGCGAGGTTCGATGCCGAGCTTGGCCGAGAGGAGCTCCTTGGCCAGCAGCCGCTTCCGGTCGTGCTCGGGGAGCTTCGGATCCCAGCCCAGCCGGGCCGTGACCCCCGCGGGAGTGTCGAGCAGCACTGACTCCATGGCGTACCCCGTTCTGCAGCATCCTGCGTCTGCTCTCATCATGGCGAACATCGCACACGGATTCAAAGGACCGCGCCCTGCCAGACTGGACCCATGGCGCGCCGGGCGACGATCGTGGGCAGCGGCCCGAACGGGCTCGCCGCCGCGGTCGCGCTGGCCCGCGCCGGCTATGCCGTGCGGGTGCTCGAAGCGGCCGAGACGATCGGCGGCGGCACCAGGACGGCAGAGCTGACACTGCCCGGATTCCGGCACGACGTGGGCTCGGCGGTGCACCCGGCAGCGCTGAGCTCGCCGTTCTTCCGCGCGGCAGGAGTGCACGAGCGCGTCGACTGGATCATCCCCGACGCGTCGTTCGCGCACCCCCTCGACGGCGGGCGCGCCGCGATCGCCTGGCGCGACCTCGGCCGGACGGTCGAGGAGCTCGGCGCGGACGGGCGGGCCTGGCGTGCGGTGCTGGGCCCACTCAACGACGGGCTCCGCGACGTGCAGGAGACGGTCGGCGGACCACTGCTGCGACTGCCCCCGCATCCTTTCATGGCGGCGCGATTCGGAGCGCGGATGCTGCAGCTGGGCACCCGGCTCGGCGACCGCGTCTTCCGCACCGAAGCCGGCGCCGCGCTGCTCGCCGGTGTGCTCGCACACGCGAACACGCGGCTGCCCTCCCCCGCTGCGGCCGCCGCGGCGCTGCTGCTCGCGGCGCACACCCACTCCACGGGCTGGGGGTTTCCGCGCGGCGGCGCCCAGGCGATCGCGGACGCGCTCTCCTCCGACCTGCGCGCGCACGGCGGGGAGATCGAGACCGGTGTCCAGGTGCGCACCCTCGCCGGCCTCGACGTCGGCGACCGCGATGCGGGTGACCTGCTCCTGCTGGATACGTCGCCCCGACTGGCCGCGACGCATCCCGACGTGCCGCCGCGCTATGCACGGGCGCTGCGGCGGTACCGGTACGGGCCGGGGGCGGCGAAGCTCGATCTCGCCCTCGACGGCCCGGTGCCGTGGACCAACCCCGACCTCTCCCTGGCGCCGACCGTGCACCTCGGCGGGTCGCGCGCGGAGATCGTCGCGGCCGAGAACGCGGTCGCCGCCGGCCGCATCCCGGCCAGGCCCTACGTGCTGGCCGTGCAGCCGTCGGTGCTCGACGAGACGCGCGCGCCTTCGGGCAAGGCGGTGCTGTGGGCGTACATGCATGTGCCCAGGGACTCGCCGTTCGACCCGACCGAGGCGATCATCGCCCAGGTGGAGCGGTTCGCCCCCGGGGTGCGCGACCGCATCCTCGCCGCGCACGTCACCACGGCCGCCGACCGCGAGGCGCTCAACCCGGCCGAGGTGGGCGGCGACATCCTCGGCGGGGCGTTCAGCCTCGTGCAGGCGGTGCGCCGCCCGGTGGCCTCGCCGGCCCCCTGGCGCACACCCATGCGCGGCGTGTACCTGGCGTCCGCCGCGACGCCGCCCGGCCCCGGAGTGAGCGGCATGCCGGGGTGGTGGGCTGCGCGCCAGGCGCTCCGCGACAGCACGGGGGTGCGGATCGAGCTCGACGATCTGTTCTGACGGCCCCGGCCCTCCGCGCCGTCGGGCGAGGCCCCCTGGTGCGGTTACGCTCGAGGGGTGACCGATGACAAGAAGGGCCCGTCGACCGCGCGCATCACGATCTGGATCGTGGTCGGCGCCATCGGCGTCTACATGCTCGTGTCTGGCATCATCGGCATCATCTCCGGCGGCGCCTGACCGGGGGTCTCCCAGGTGCCTGCTGGGACAATGGAGCAGTGAAACTCCTCGTCGCCGCCCTTGATGCCGAACTCGTCGCCTTCGAAGCCGACCTTCCCGGATTCGACCGGCTCGTCACCGGTCCGGGCAAGCTGCAGGCCACCTACGCGCTGACCCGCGCGCTCGACGCCCGCACCTACGACGAGATCCTCGTCGTCGGCACCGCCGGCGCCATCGACCCGCGCCTGCACGAGGCGATCTACGACATCGACGCCGCGATCCAGCACGACGTCACCGACATCGACGGGATCGTCGGCCAGCACGTGTCGCTGCCGCCCCGGGTGGAGCTCGGACGCGAGGGCGTCACGATCGCGACCGGCGACCACTTCGTCGACGACGCGGAGGCGGTCGGCGTGATCCGCCCCCTCGGCGCCGGCCTGGTCGACATGGAGACGTACGCGTACGCGTGGGTGGCCGAGCAGTTCGGCGTGCCGCTGCGGGTGCTCAAGGCCGTGTCCGACCGCGCACAGGACGACGCCATCACGGACTGGCGGGCGACCGTCGCCGCGTGCAGCGCGCTGCTGCGCGACAAGGTCAGGGCAGAGTACGGGGTCTAGCCGAGCGTTCCCCCCAGTCCGCTCAGCCAGACCCCGTGTCCCGGCGCCCAGTCACCGGGAGGTCATGACCGCCACTGCGTCTTCTCCCACGTCACTGCGGCGAGGGATGCCTGGCCGCTGACCGAGGGGTGGAAGTAGTCGCGCGTCGAGATGTCCGACTTCGCGAACGCGTAGCCCGCGACCGCATAGCCGTCCCACCGGCACTTCGCCGTCGCGGCGCATGCCGCCTCGAGCGCCAGGTTGTACTCGTTCACGCGCGTCTGCACGGCCTCGCGTCGCTCCACATCGGCCGCCTTGGTGCTGGTCGGGCTCGCGAGCATCGACTTGCACAGTCCGAGCAGCGCCCAGGTGAGCCGGGCGGAGACGCTGGACTTGTTGAGGTCGAGCAGGCGCTTCAGGTTCGGGATGCTGGCGACGAAGATCTCCGGCTTCGCCTGGCTGGCCGCGAGCGTGGCGAGACTCGTCTGGATGCTGGCGGCGAAGGCGTCAGTGGAGGTCATCTGCGACACGGAGTCCTTGCACGCGTCGTTCGCGCCGATCTCGATCGTCACGTACTGCGCGCCCTGACCCGCCGCTCTGGTGGCCTGGGCGGGGAGCCCTGCGGCGACCGCACCCGGGACGGCGTCGTTGTAGGTCGTCAGCTGAGCTCCGGCCTGCCGCAGCCGGGTGGCGTGCGAGGCGACCGATGCCGCCGTGCCGGTGGACCAGCTGTTGGTCGGGCAGCTCAGCAGCGCCGAGCAGGTCATGGACGCCTGGGTGATGGAGTCGCCGAGTGCGGCCATCTTGGCCGGGAGCGCGGGAGCGGCGCTGGCGGAGGCGGCTCCGACGGAGAGTCCGACGACGAGGGCGGCGGCCGTGGCGACGGCGGTGAGGGCGCGACGGACACCCGTGGTGGTGCGCATGGCAACTCCGGTTCACGACGCTGTGTGCAGAGCAGGAGGCGCGGACGAATCCGTGGCCGGACAGGCCGGCGGTCGGCGCGAACGAGCGCGTCGACGGCTGATCAGCGGGTATCGGGAGTGGTGCGAAATGGTTCTGTGGTGCTGATCTGGCGTGACACTACACCCGGCACGAGGCCCCGACAAGAGCCGAGCGCGCGGTGGTTCAGACCGCGACGGACGCGTGCTGCGTGATGGTGCTCGGACCATGCGGGGACGCCGTCACCGTGAGCTGCGCGGGCAGCTGCTCTTTCATCGCCTCCACGTGGCTGATGACCCCGACCGTCCGGCCACCCTGGCGCAGTTCGTCGAGCGTCCGCATCGCCAGTTCGAGCGTCTCGGCGTCGAGCGAGCCGAACCCCTCGTCGATGAACAGGGTGTCGAGGCGCAGCCCGCCCGCCCGGGCCGTGACGACCTCGGCGAGGCCGAGAGCCAGGGCGAGCGAGGCGAGGAAGGTCTCTCCGCCCGAGAGCGACTGCGCGGGACGGGCGCGACCGGTGTAGGCGTCGATGATCTCGATGCCGAGCCCGGACGCGGCGTTGCGTGCCGCGACCGCGTCGCTGTGGCGCAGCCGGTAGCGGCCCGATGACATGTCGTCGAGGCGCACGTTCGCCTGCGCGACGATCTCTTCGAGCTCGGCGGCGAGCACGAAGGTCTCGAGGTCCATCCGGCTGGCCGTGCGACCGGCGACGGCTGCGGCCAGGCCGGCGATGAGCTCGTGGGCGGAGGCCAATCCGGCGATGCCGGCGTAGGCGGCGTCGGCACGTTCGGTCAGACTGCGCAGGCGGGCGGCGGCCTGGGCCACGCGCTCCGCCGCCTGCGTCGCCGCACGGGCGGCGTCCTTCGCGGCCGCGACCGCGCGAGCCGACTGCTCGAGGTCCACGTCGTCGGAGTCGCGCCCGGCCAGATCGAGCTCGAGGGTGCGCAGCCGCTCGCGCACCGTGCGCAGGGCGACCTCATGGTCGAGGATGCCGCGCGTCAGAGCGGAGCGGGTGGCATCGTCGCGCAGCGCCGCAACCGCATCGTCCACGTCGGAGAAGTCGGATGCGGCGACCTCGGCATCGCGGTCGACGAGCGCCTCGGCGTGCGCGACACGGCGGGCGGCGGCCGCGTCCGCGGCGTCGGCCAGCGCCCTGGTCAGGTCGCGGAGCCGGGTGGTCTCGGCGATGCGATTGGCGACGCGGGGGGCGGCACCGCGGGCGGCGGTCACGGTCGCGCGCATGGTCGTCGCCCGCTCGTCGGCCACCGCGAGGCGCTGACGCCTCTCGGTGCTCGCGACGGCGAGGGCGTCTCGCTCGGCAGCGGCCAGCGCGTCGAGGTCGGAGAGCTCGGCGCGCTGCGCGATCAGCTCGGACTGGCGTGCGGCGTCGGCCGCAGCGGCGTCGACGGCGGTGCGGGCGGCGGCGAGCGCGGCCTCGAGGTCGTCGGCGCTGCGTCCGTGGGCCCGGGCGGCCGACTCGCTGTGGGCGGCGCGCGCGGCACGGGCGGCCGTCGCGGCCGACTGCTCCGCCGCAGCCGCGTCGTCTTTCGTCCGCTCGGCAGCGGCCAGCATCTCGTCGGTCACCGGCTCGCCGTCGTGCACGGCCGGAGCAGGATGCTCGCGCGAGCCGCAGACGGCGCACGGGTCTCCGTCGACCAGCTCGCCGGCAAGCTCGCCGGCGAAGCCCTCGAGGCGGCGACGCAGCAGCGAGGTGAGAGCGCCTGCGGCGGACTCGAGGGCGGTCAGCGCAGCAGCGTGGGCCTGCTCAGCGGTACGCAGGTCGTCGGCGCGCGCCGCGGCCTCGCGTGCTGCGGCCAACTGGGTCTCGGTCGCGGCGAGCGCGGTGCGAGCGGTCGTCAGGACGACGGCGGCGCCTTCCAGACCCGCGATCGCCTCGTCGAGCGTCGCCAGCTGTGCCGGGGCTCCGGCGCGCGCGGCATCGAGCGCCACGAGCTGCGCGTCGAGGTCGGCGAGGGCGACGCGGTCGGCGGCGATACGCGTGTCGAGCGCCTGCAGCTCGGCCTCGAGTGCGGCGGCATCCGCCCAGCGGGACAGATCGCCGGTCATCTCATCGATGCGACGACGCAGCGCGGTGATGTCGACGCTCGCCTGCTGCTCTGCGTCACGGCCGACATTGGTCGACCACGCTGCGAGAGCCGCACTCTCGGCGGCGGCGGCGTCGTCGACGGCGACAGCAGCCCTGGCCGCGGCGGCGATGACCGAGCGCAGCGCCTCGGCGCGCGTGGCGCGGCCGAGGGTGGCGCGGTCGGCGGCGAACGCGGGTTCTGCGGCCTCTCGGGCGGCGAGGTCGAGTCGAGCGGCATCCCGCTCTCGGCGCTGGGCATCCAGCGCGACGAGGGCGGTGTGCGCCGCGACGATCTGGGCGACGGCCTCGTCCGCGGCGTCTCGCTCGCGAGCGAGCGTGTCGGCGCGGTATGCGGCGCGGTCGACGGCTGCGACGGCGAGGGCGAGACGGGCGGCCGTCGCGGCGGACGCGTCGTCGTCTGCGCCGAAGCCGTGCTCGGCCGCGAGCGCGGCGGCCTCCGCCAGCAGAAGCTCGACCTGGTCGCCCGCGCGGCCGAGATCATGCTCGGACTGCTTGCGGCGCTGCTCGAGCGCCGCCTGGTAGTCCTCGTACACCCGCGTGCCGAACAGGGTGCGCAGCACGGCCTGCCGGTCGTCGTTCTTCGCGAGGAGGAACTGCGCGAACCGGTTCTGGGCGAGCAGGATGACCTGCAGGAACTGGTCGCGGCTGAGTCCGAGGATCTCGTCGAGCAGCAGCCCGACGTCGCGGGGGCCGGCTGCGCGGCCGATCCAGGCATCACCCACCCGCTCATCGAGCTGGGCCGCATGCTTCACCGGCGTCGTGCCGACGCCGCGCGCCTTGGGGCGCTCGTAGTCGGGCGATCGCGTGACGCGGTAGCGGGCGCCGTCGACCGTGAACTCGAGCACGGCCGTGGTCGCGTCTTCTGGCGCTGCATGGTCGCTGCGGATGCGCTTGTCGCCGCTGTCGTAGCGGGGCACGCTGCCGTACAGCGCGAAGCAGACACCGTCGAGGATGCTGGACTTGCCGGCGCCCGTGCGCCCGGAGATCAGGAAGATGCCGTCTCCGTCGAACGCATCGAAGTCGACGCACTGACGGTGCAGGAAGGGTCCGAAGCCTTCGAGCTCGAGGCTGTGAAGCTTCATCCGCGCACCTCGGCGGCGACCTGATCGTCGATGACGTCGCGGAGGAGGTCGCGCTCGCCCTCGCCGGCTCCGACGCCGTTGCGCACGTGGCGGAGGAAGGCGTCGACCAGGGCGAGGTCATCGCGCGCCTCGCGCACCCGCGCCGCATAGCTGCGGCCGTCGTCGGCGTGCACGACCGACGGCGCGTGGGCGACCATCGCGCAATGCGGGAACCGCGCCTGCAGCCGGCGCATCGGGTCGGGCTGCGGGGCCGCGTCGGTGTAGCGGGCGCTGACCCATGCGTCGCGCATGTCGTCGAACCGCGGGTCGGTCAGCAGCTCGTCGAGGGTGCCTTCGAGGGTGACGAGGCGCCGCGGCACCGGCAGCTCGAGCCACTGGACGGACGCCAGGCCCCCCGCATCCAGCTCGACGATCCACGAGCCGCGCGGCTTGTCGCCTTCGCCGAAGCTGTAGTGCAGCGGCGCGCCCGCGTAGCGGACGCGATCGGTCAGATGCTGGCGCCCGTGGATGTGCCCGAGCGCGATGTAGTCGGGCCCGTCGAACGCACCGAGCGGCACGACGTCGAGGCCGCCCTGCTGGATGTCGCGCTCGAGGTGAGGCGTGGGCTCGACGCCCGCGGCGAAGCAGTGCGCCACGGCGACGGAGCGTCCGCCGCGCCCGGCCAGGTCGGCGCGGATGAGATCCATCGCGTGGGTGAGGGTCTGCGCCTGCGAGCGCAGCTCGACGTCCGGCCACAGGTGGCGGACGAGGCTCGGCTCGAGGAACGGGATGCCGTAGACGTGCACCGGGCCGTCCGCGTCGTCGATCGTGAGGGGTGTGCCGACCGAGAGCGGGTCGGTGAGCACGTGGATGCCGTCGCGCAGCAGCTTCGCCTGGAAGCCGAGCCGCGCGGCGGAGTCGTGGTTGCCGCTCGTGACGACCACGCGGGCGCCGGTGTCGCGGAGCGCCACCAGCGTGTCGGTGAGCAGCGTGTACGCGGCAGCGGCAGGAGTAGCCGAGTCGAAGACGTCGCCGGCGACGATGACGAGATCGACGCGCTGTTCGCGCACCTGCTCGGTCAGCGCCGCGAGCACGCCACCGAGGGCCTCGAGCGTGGAGTGACCGTGGAAGGTCCGCCCGATGTGCCAGTCGGAGGTGTGCAGGATGCGCATGCCATCAACGGTATGGCGGGCTTCCGACATCGCCCCAGAGGCCGGCGGTGCGCCGCCCGAATGCGGCGCGCTGCTCGCAGGGAGCGGCTCAGGATGCCGCCCGCGCGGTCCGCTTCTCCTGCTGGTACACCCGCAGCGCCTCATAGCGGTCAGCCGACCGCGCCCTGCGCTTGGCGGCCTCCTCCTCGCGCTTCTTGGGCGGGGCGGTGGTGACGAGATCGTCGATGAGGTGACGGGTCGCGTGGGCGATCTCAGCGACAGCCCGATCGAAGACGGCTTGATTCACCTTCGCCGGCTTGGTCGTGCCGGCGATCTTGCGCACGAACTGCAGTGCGGCGTCGTGGCACTCGTCGTCGGTGGCGGCCGGCTCGAAGTTGTTCAGCGGGACGATGTTGCGGCACATGCGGCCACGGTACGCCGCTCGGGGCGGAGACGGAACGGCCACGGGATAGCCTCGGACGGTGACCGACGCGATCTCGCACTTCTCTTACCAGGGCGCGACGCTCGTGGTCGAGGAGCACCCCGCCGAGGGCGCGGCGGGCGGTGAAGCCGTCTTCGTGCTGCTGCACGGCATCGGGATGGGACGCGGAGCCTTCGGAGACCTGACCGCGCACCTGACTCCCCACGGCAGGGTCATCTCGCTGGACCTGCCAGGGTACGGCGATGCCCCCGAACCGGATCGCACGCCGACGATCGAGCGGATGGCCGACATCGTCGCGGCCCTGCTGCGTGATCGCGGCGTCAGGCGCCCGGTGCTGATCGGGCACTCGATGGGCACCCAGGTGGCCATCGAGGCGGTCGTTCGCCACCCCGGTCTCACGGACCGGATCGTGCTCGCCGGTCCGACCGTCGATCCGCGTGCCCGCTCGATCTGGGGCCAGTTCCGCCGGCTCGTGCACGACCTGGCGATCGAGAGCCCCCGCGTGCTCTGGATCGGCGCCGGCGAGTACCTGCACGCGGGTCCGCACCTGCGCCGCAAGATGCGCGCGATGCTCACCCACCGGCCGGAGGACGTCTACCCGCGCGTGCCTGCGCGCACCCTCGTGCTGCGCGGGGCCAGTGACGCGGTCGCGCCGCGCGACTGGTGCCTGCAGGTGGTCGCGCTGCTGCCCGACGCGTCACTGGAGGAGATCGACGGCCACGGTCACGAGACGATGATCCGGGATGCTGCACCCGCCGCCGCGCGGATCGTCGGATTCGCGCAGCGGCCGTAGCCGCAGCTCAGGGTGCCGGCGGGGCGTCGACGCCGAGTCCGGTGGCCTGATGCGTCGGCGCGGGCGGGTCCTGCCGGTGCGGTGCACGCGGCTCTTGGCCCGGATCCTTCTCGGTGCTCGGGCGGTCGGCGTCCTCGGCCTCCGTGTCGGCGTCGGCGGAGAGATCGGGGTCGGCGCCCTCGACGGACTCCTCCACGGTGCCGACGTCCAGCCCGTCGGGTGCCGAGACCGGCTCGGTCGCCTCGTCGGTCGACTCCTGAGTGGTCTCATCCGCGGCGGCGCCGGACTCCCAGCCGCCGGCCGGATCGGCGTCGATGACGCCCTCGGGAAGATCGCGTTCAGTCATGGCTGACCCCTTTCGTCCCCTCCAGCCTCGCCTGACCCGGTGCGCGGCGCAGCGGGGTTGACGTCTGCCACGCCCCCGGCTACAGAGTCAGGCGGAGTGACGCGACCGGAGGATGCCGGCGCGTTCGGGGTGGGCGGCGAACCAGTCGGCGACGTACCAGCACACCGGGATGACCTCGCGGCCGCCCTGCTGCTCGAGCGCTGCGACCGCCCGGTCGACCAGCTCACCCGCGTAGCCGTGGCCCCGGAAAGTCGGCACCGTGTAGGCGCGGGTCAGGGCGACGGAGCGCCCGTCGTCGCGGTAGTCGAGCACGCTGACGAGGTGGTCGCCCTCGTGGAGGGTGTAACGCGCCGCATCGGGTTCATGCGTGAAGGTCAGCACCCTTCCACGCTACGCCCGCTGTGCCGCATCGGGGTCGAGCGCGCCGGGCGTGGTGGACGACGGCCGGAGCTCACCCGACGGGGAGGACGTGCGTGGTCGCGAGCTCGCGGAACCAGTGCGCGCTGCGCTTCGGCGTGCGCTCGAGCGTGTCGAAGTCGACGCGCACGATGCCGAACCGCTTCGCGTAGCCGTAGCCCCACTCGAAGTTGTCCAGCAGCGACCACACGAAGTAGCCGCGCAGGTCGACGCCCGCCTGCAGCGCACGATGCGCGGCGGTGAGGTGGCGACGCAGGTAGTCGACCCGGTCGGCGTCGTCGATCGATCCGTCCGCCGCGACCTCGTCGGCGAATGCTGCGCCGTTCTCGGTGATCATGAGCGGCTGCTCGGGGAACTGCTCCGACAGCGACAGCAGCAGCTCCTCGAGACCCTCTGGAGCGATGTTCCACCCCATCTCGGTGTACGGACCAGGCTGCTCCACGAACTCCACGAGTTGATCGCTGCCCGGCCACGCGGTGCCGCCCGCCGCGCCCTTGTGACCGTCGTTCATCTGCTTCGGCGACAGGCCGTCCCAGAGCCGCACGGTGGCGGTGGAGTAGTAGTTGACACCGAGCACGTCGATCGGCTGGTGGATCGTCGCGAGGTCGCCGTCCTGCACGAACGACCAGTCGGTGACCGAGCGCGTGTCCTCGAGGAGGTCCGCGTCGTATTCCCCGCGGAGCATAGGCGAGGTGAAGGCCCTGTTCGCGAGTGCGTCGATCCGGCGCATGGCTTCGTCGGCGCCGTCGCCGACGCCGCGGAGCACGTGGAAGTTGAGGGTCGCGGAGTACTGCGGCGAGCCGGTCGACGTGGCGCGCAGCGCCTGCAGTGCACGCCCGTGTGCGAGGTTGAGGTGGTGCACCGCGGCGAGCGCGGCGGCGGGCTCGTGGCGGCCGGGGGCGTGACCGCCCTGCCCGTAGCCGAGGTACGCCGAGCACCACGGCTCGTTGAGGGTGGTCCAGGTGTGCACGCGGTCGCCGAGGGCGGCGCCCATCACGGCGGCGTAGTGCTCGAACACGTCGGTGGTGGACCGGACGGCCCAGCCCCCGGCATCCTCCAGCGTCTGCGGCAGGTCCCAGTGGTAGAGCGTCGCGACCGGCTTGATGCCGCGGGCGAGCAGCCCGTCCACCAGCCGGGAGTAGAAGTCGACGCCCGCCTGGTTCACCGCTCCCGTCGCGGGGTCCGGCACGATCCGCGACCAGGCGATCGAGAAGCGGTAGGCGTCCAGGCCCAGCGAGGCCATCAGATCGAGGTCCGACTCCCACCGGTGGTAGTGGTCGCACGCGACGTCGCCGGTGTCGCCGTTCCACACCCGTCCGGGCGTCTTGGCGAAGGTGTCCCAGATCGAGGGTGTACGACCGTCCTCGTCGAACGCCCCCTCCACCTGGTACGACGCCGTCGCGGACCCGAAGGTGAATCCGGGCGGGAACGCCAGTCCGGCGTCGCGATAGTCGGTCGAGCCCTGGGCCGCGTTCTGCACGCCACTCATCGTGTCACGTCACCGAGGTCGACCGTGAACGTCTCCGCGCGGCCGTCAGGGGCGGTCACGGTGATGTCGCGGGTGCCCGATCCGCCGGGGAACACCCGCAGCTGCAGCCCCTCGAGGTAGTCGTAATCGGCTCGGTCGGAGCGGGCACCCCACGGGATGACCGCTCCCGGTCGCGCGTAGAGCGGCAGCGAGTCGAACCCGTGCCGCTCGCGGCGCCACCCGCCGCCCTGCACCGTCTCGCCGGTGAGGAGACTCGTCCATTCGCCGGCGGGGAGGTAGAAGTCGACATCCCCCGTCTCCGTGAACACCGGGGCGACGAGCACGTCCGGCCCGAGCAGATACTGACGGTCGAGGTAGGCGACGGCGGGGTCCGCGGGGAACTCGAACTGCATCGGCCGCATCACCGGCGCACCGGTCTGCGCCGCCTCGAGCCCCAGCTGGTAGAGGTACGGCATCAGCCGCATCTTCAGCTGCGAGAAGGTGCGGGTGACGTCCACCGCCTCGTCGTCGAAGGCCCACGGCACCCGGTACGACTCGGAGCCGTGGAACCGGCTGTGGCTCGACAGCAGCCCGAAGGCCGTCCACCGCTTGAAGACGGCGGCGTCGGGCGTGCCCTCGAACCCGCCGATGTCGTGGCTCCAGTGCGCGAAGCCGCTCATCGCGAGCGACAGCCCGCCCCGCAGGCTCTCGGCCATCGAGGCGAACGTCGAGGTGGAGTCGCCGCCCCAGTGCACCGGCATCGTCTGCCCGCCCGCGGTCGCCGACCGCGCGAACAGGACCGCGTCGCCCTCGCCCCGCTCGGCGACGAGCAGGTCGTGCACCGCACGGTTGTACAGCTGCGTGTAGAGGTTGTGCATGCGCGCGGGGTCGGATCCGTCGTGCCACACGACATCCGTCGGGATCCGCTCGCCGAAATCGGTCTTGAAGCAGTCGACGCCCTGATCCATCAGGCGGCGCAGCTTCGACTGGAACCACGCGGTCGCGTCGGGGTTGGTGAAGTCGACCAGGCCCATGCCCGCCTGCCAGAGGTCCCACTGCCACACCGATCCGTCGGCGCGCGTGACGAGATAGCCGGATGCTGCGGCCTCCGCGAACAGGGGCGAGCGCTGAGCGATGTAGGGGTTGATCCAGACCGAGATGCGCAGCCGGCGCTCGCGCAGTCGCGCCAGCATCCCCTCGGGGTCGGGGAAGACCCGCGCGTCCCATTCGAAGTCGCACCAGTTGAATTCGCGCATCCAGAAGCAGTCGAAGTGGAAGACCGACAGCGGCAGGTCGCGCTCGGCCATCCCCTCGATGAACGAGGTGACGGTCGCCTCGTCGTAGTCCGTCGTGAACGAGGTCGACAGCCAGGTGCCGTACGACCAGGCAGGCACGACGGGCGGCCGGCCGGTGAGCGCCGTGTAGCGGGCGAGCACGTCGCGGGGGGTGGGGCCGGCGAACACGAAGTATTCGAGCACCTCCCCCGTCACGGCGAACTGCACGCGCTCCACCGACTCCGACCCGACCTCGAACGAGACGTGGCCGGGGTCGTTGACGAGCAGGCCGTACCCGCGCGACGAGAGGTAGAACGGCACGCTCTTGTACGCCTGCTCGCTGGAGGTGCCGCCGTCGGCGTTCCAGATGTCGACCGACTGGCCGTTCTTGACGTACGGACCGAACCGCTCGCCGAGACCGTAGATCGTCTCCCCCACGCCGAGGTCGAGCTGCTCGTGCACGAAGGTGCGCTCCTCGGGCAGTCCGGTGTCGGCACGGGCATTGCCGACGATGCCGTGATCGACCGCCGCGTCGGGAGACAGTCGCATGAACGCCTGAGCCTTGTGACCGCTGCCGGTCACGCGCTCGCCGTCCACCTCGAACGCCAGCGACCACGGTGCTCCTGGCGCGATCCGCGCGGTCAGCGGGCCGGTCGTGAGCGTGCCGGCCTCAGCATCCGCCGTCCCTGCGCCGCCTTCTGCGGCGCCGGGCAGCTCGAAGCCGCCGTGCCATGCGCCGCCTTCGTGGTGCGCGATGCGCACCCGGACGACGCCCTCGATCGGCGAGGAGAGCGTCACCGTGAGCGCCGCCCGGTTGAGCACGTCGCCGCGCTTGGCGATGACGGCGGTCGGGGCGGTGACGACCAGCCCTGCGCCGTCGGGCGCTGTGTCGGTCTGCCAGATGTCGTACGCCTCCTGGGCGTACAGGGCGGTGACACCGGGGCGCAGCTGCCAGAACCCATCCGTGAACTTCATTACTTGACTGCTCCTGCCGTGATGCCGCGCGTGAGTGTGCGCTGGAAGATGAGGAAGAAGACGATCGTCGGGATGATGCTGAGCAGCGCCGCTCCCGCCGTCGTCGTGACGTCCATGAGCCGATCGCCGGTCAGGACGCTGATCGCGACGGGGACCGTCTGATTGGCGTTCGACGGCAGGAACGTGAGCGGGATGAGGAACTCGTTCCACGTCCAGATGAAGAAGAAGATCAGCAGCACCGACAGCGTCGGCCGCGTGATCGGGAAGACGACCCGCCACAGGATCTGCCAGCGGGTGGCGCCGTCGATGGACGCCGCCTCGAGCACCTCCTTGGGGAACGTGCCGAGCACCGACGCGAGGAGGTAGGTGCCGAACGCCGCCTGGATCACCGTGAAGACGATGATGACCGACCACACGTTGTCGTACAGGTGCACCGACTTGAACATGTAGTACAGCGGGTAGAGCAGCGCTTCCTGCGGCAGCAGGTTCGCCATCAGGAACAGCAGCACGATCCACGAGCGTCCGCGGACTCGTCCGATGCCGATCGCGAAGGCGTTCAGCAACGAGATGAGCACGGCCAGCACCGCGACGGTGCCGGAGATGAGGATCGAGTTCCACACCTTCTCGGGGAAGTTCACGCGCTCCCAGAAGTTCTGGATGCCGGTGAGGTCGATCTCCTGCGGGAACGCGAACGGACCGGATGTCGCGTAGTCGATGGGCGACTTGAAGGCGTTCACGAGGATCAGGTAGAAGGGCACGAGCACGACGATCCCGCCGGCGATGACGGCCACCAGGAGCAGCCAGTCGACGGGACGCTTCTTGGTCATGCCGCCGCGGGGACGAGGCCTGCGTGCATTGGCAGGCATGACGATGACGGATGTCGCGGTCATCACAGACCAGCCCTTTCCTTGCGCTCCGCCGAGTTCTGCACCCGGATGAAGATGATCGAGACCACGACGACGAGGACGGTGAGGACGGTCGCGATGGTCGCGCCGTAGCCGATGTTCCGCTTCGTGAAGAACTCGCTGTACGCGTAGTAGGCGGGAACGAGTGTCGCGCCGGCAGGACCGCCCTGCGTGATGATGTACACCGGGCCGAAGACCTTGAGCGCCGCGATCGTGCACGTGAGCGTGACGACGAACACCTCGGGGCGGATGATGCTGAGGGTGATCGCGGTGAACCGCTGGTACCAGTTGGCGCCGTCGAGCTCGGCGGCCTCGTACAGCTCGGGGTCCACGCGCTGGAGCGCCGCCATGAACACGACGACCGGGTAGCCGATCTGGACCCAGACGAGGACGCCCATCAGGACGAGCAGCGCCGACGGCATCTGCCCCAGCCAGTCGTACGCGGGGATGCCGAACACCGCGAGCATCTGGTTCACCGACCCCGTCTCACCGGGGCGGAACATCCAGCCGATCACGATGCCGGCGACGGCGATGGGGAGGATCTGCGGAAGGTAGTAGGTGGCCCGCAGGAAGCTGCCGACCTTCCCGCCGAACTTGCGGCCGACGACGTCGAAGAGGAGGGCCGCGACCATGAGGCCGACCGTCGTCGGGATGACGACCATCGCGAGGACCATCCAGACGGAGTTCGTGAAGGAGGTCCAGAAGTCCTCGTCGGTGAAGATCGTGAACCAGTTCTCGAGGCCGATGAAGTCGGGGGCCCCGACGCCGCGCCACTTCGTGAACGTCAGATAGACGTTGAAGACGAGCGGGATGACGACGATGACGAGGAGGAGGACGAACCCGGGCAGCAGGTAGAGCCAGTACCCCGCGGTGCCGCCCTTGCGCTGCGGGATCGAGGGCTCCTCCGGAGGAAGCTTCGTGCGCGCGCCGCGTTCGGCGCGGGTGATGACAGACATGGCGACTCCTGTGGGGCGGGGGCGGCGCGTGACGCCGCCCCCGCGGGTCGGTCAGCGGAAGTCCGCTGTTCCTTCTTCGTACTCGGCGCCGAGGTTGGCGTTCGTCGTCGCGGCATCCTGCGAGCCGGTCACGAGGCCCTGCAGTTCGCGGACGATGACGTCGTAGAAGCCGGCGGCGGGCCAGTCCGGGTAGAACGAGAGACCGTCGTTCTCGAGGACGCCGTTGAACGTCGCGATGAGCTCCTGGCTCTTCGGGTCGGTGATGTCGGCCGGGTCGGCGGCGACGGGGACGCCGCCGTTGTTGCCGATGATCGCCTGGATCTCCGGGCGCATCGTGATGTCGATGAACTCGTACGCGAGCTCCTTGTTGGCCGCGTTCTCCGGCACGACCCACAGGTTGCCCGACGAGCCGAGCGAGAGCGTCGAGTCCGGGAAGGACTGCAGCGTCCAGTCGAAGCCGGCCTGCTCGACGAAGCGCCCGTACCACCACGAGCCGGACACGAAGATCGGGGCGGAGCCGTTGATGAACGAGACGCCCGCGTCCTCTGCCTTGACCGACGACACGTCGCTGGCGATGTAGCCCTTGTCGACGTACTCCTTCAGGGTGTCGGTCGCGTAGGTCACCTCGGGTCCCTGCCAGTCCACGGGGTTCTCGTAGAGCTGGTAGTCGTTGACGAACTGACGGTCGGCCTGGCTCAGTGCGAGCTGGTACCACAGCTGACCCAGGGGGTATTCGGCGCCGGCCTCGGCCAGCGGCGTGATGCCCTGGTCGACGAACGCGTCCAGCACATCGACGAACTCGTCGTAGGTGGTCGGGATCTCGAGGCCCGCCTCCGCGAAGGCGTCCTTGTTGTAGTAGACGCCGACGAACTCGCCGTAGTTCGGGATGCCGTACCAGGTGTCGCCGCCCATGACTCCGTCTTCGGAGTACTTCGCCGTGGTCTGCAGCGAGGGCGCGAGCTTGTCCGCCCAGCCGTACTCGTCCACGGCGTCCGAGATGTCGGCGATGAGGCCGGTCGAAGCGAGGAAGCCCGCCGTGGCGTTGCCCTTGTTGAACTCCATGAGGTCCGGCGCGGCGTCCGAGTCGAGCACCTGGCTCGCGGTCTTCTGGATCTGCTCGAACGACTTCTGCTCGAACTCGACGGTCGCGCCGGTCTCCTCTTCGAAGACCTTGATCGCCTCGTCCCACGCCTTGGCCATCGCGCTGTCTTCGCCCTCGTAGTGCCAGAGCTTGAGGGTGTCGCCGTCGCCGGTGTCGCCGCCGCCGCCGGAGCAGCCGGCCAGCGCGAGCGCGCCGGCGGTCACCACCCCCACGGCCGCGAGAGCGCGGGTTGTCGACTTCTTCGTCATGCGTGCCATCGTCGGCACTCCTTTCTCGTGTCCGGCTGCGCCGGGCGGTTCATCGAAGCGCTTCGACTCGAAGCGCAGAGCTATTGAGTTGTGGGTGGAACGTCAGTGCGAGCGGGGAGCCGCGACCGATCCCCGATCGATCAGGGTGGGCGCGATGAGGTGCAGACCGGGCAGGGGCGGGTCGTCGGTGAGGCTGCGGATGGCCAGGGCGACGGCGAGGTCGCACGAGGGCTCCGGCTGCAGCGGGATCACGTCCAGCGGAACCGACAGGGCCGACGTGTCGAAAGACGCCGCGACCGAGACCACGGAGATGTCCTCCGGCACCCGCAGCCCGCGCTCGTCGAGCTCGGCGAGAACGGCGTTGTGCACGTCGTCCGCGGCGTGGATGAGGATGGCGGTGACCCCCGAAGCGAGCATCTCCGACACCGCGGACCGCGACGTGGCGGCGTGGGAGGTGCGCGTTCCCGACGCCCGGAAGGTCAGTGACGCGCCCCGCTCGGCGGCACGCCGCTCGCTGGCGCGTCGCAGCCTGGGCGGGAAGTTCGACTTCTCGTAGGCCACCTCGGGCTGTCCGACCAGTCCGATGCGGGTGTGCCCGGCGTCGGCGAGCCGGTCGACGGCGAGCTCTGCGGCGCTCTCGAAGTCGAGGTCGACGCAGACGAGGCCCTCGTGGTCATCGGGCACGCCGATGAAGACGGTCGGCGTCGAGACCCTGCGCGAGAGGGCGACGCGCTCGTCGTCGGGGGCGACGTCGAGCACGAGGATCGCGTCGACGAGTCCGCTCGAGGCGACGCGGCCCATGCCGGCTGATGCCTGCTCGTCCGTCAGCAGCAGGACGTCGTAGTCGTGGCGGCGTGCGGCGATCGCCGTCGCCAGCACGAACGACATGTGGGTCGGCGCGTGCGAATCGGTGCGCAGGGGCTCGGTCAGCGCGAAGATCTGGGTCCGGCTGCCCGCCAGCATCCGCGCTCCCGCGTTCGGGCTGTATCCGAGCTCGCGGACCGCGGCCTCGATGCGTCGCCGCGTCGAGGGCGACACCGGCCGCTTGCCGCTGAGGGCGTACGAGACGGTGCTGATGGAGACACCGGCGGCCTTGGCCACCTCGTCGATCTTCGCCATCCGAGACTCCGTCGTCTTGTGTGAGTGAACTGTCGAAGCGTTTCGCGGAAGCGCTTCGACAGCGACTGTAGGGCCATCTTCGGAGATGCGCAAGACATTTGTCGGAAGAAACCACAAATCGGTGGGCGGCCATGTGCGGCGGCGATTGAGCAAAGTGACATATTTCGTCACAGAACGGATGCTGCAGCTGGGCGATTTGACGCGCGCGGACGCATTCGGTCATAATCGGCCTCATGACTGACACCGCACGTTCTCTGTCCGCCTGGGAGGCGAACGGGACTGCCGGCACCATGATGGCCGGCCGCGTTGTCATGTGTTGTCGAATGTGCCGCTGACACGGTGACCCCCGCTGGACTCCGTTCGCGCTTCTGAAACACGCGAGCACCGAGTCCCCGAGCACCGGATGCGCCTCACCGCCGCGCACACCGACTGCTCCGCACACGGTCCACAACCAGGACCGCGACTGACAACACCGCCGAACCCGCTCACAGGCGAATCGCCCGGGTTCTCATCCCAAGGACTCTCCTCTCATGTCGAACACCGCGATCCTCGACCGACCGACCGACAACCGCCCCAGCCTCCGCCTCGTCCCCGACGTGGCCGAGACCGCCGAGGCAGCTCCCGCCGCCCCGCAGCGCCACCTGCCTCCGGGGGTCGCTCCCCGCGGCTTCGCCCTGTACGTGGGGCTCGATGAGGCGAAGGCGGCAGCATCCGGCGTCAGCCTGAACGTGCTCGTCGACGCGCTGCGCCGCACGATCGCCGAGCTCTCGCCCGAGGCCGAGACCTACGCCACCGTCGCCCTCGCGCCGGTCGGCGCCGGTGGCCGCGACGTCGACGTCGTGCGCCTCGCGCTGCACGAGCCGTCGGCCGTCGCCCGCACCAAGGCCGAGGAGACCGAGGACGAAGACCGCGCGCCCGGCGGCGTCGTGGTCGACATCTCGCGCAAGCGCGTGCTCATCGACGGCGAGTCGGCCGCGTTCACCTTCAAGGAGTTCGAGCTGCTGCAGTACCTCGTCCTCCGTGAGGGCCGCACGATCGAGCGCACCGAGCTCGTCGGGTCCCTCTGGCAGCAGGGCGACGCCGATGCACCCGGCGAGCGCACCATCGACGTGCACGTGCGCCGCCTGCGCGCGAAGCTCGGCCGCTACGAGGACATCGTGCGCACCGTGCGCGGCGTCGGGTACCGGTTCGACCGTCACGCCGACGTCGTGATCCGCTACGGCCACGGCACGCCGTCGCCCGACCGCTTCTAGCCCGCAAGCCCGCTCGGTCTCTCCCCCGCCCTTCCGCTCACCTGTCGCAATCGGTCGCGAAACCCGCAGATCGCGACAGGCGAACAGCAGGGCGAGCAGCCTCGGGATGTCGGATGCGGCGGCGTAGGGTTGCTGCGTGACTCCGGGCGTGCGTGAACTCAGCGGGCAGATGCTCGCGGAGCCGCGCCCCGCGCCCGCTCGCGACCCGCGCCCGGCGGCGACGCGCCCGCTCGAGTCCGAGTATCGGCCGCGGGGTGCGCTCGACCTCCACCGCACCGTGGTGTTCCAGCGGCGCGGAGCGAACGACCCGACTCTCGTCACGGCCGGCCCCGTCATCTGGCGCGCGAGCCGCACGCCGCAGGGTGTCGCCACCCTGGCGCTGCGCGCGACTGCCGACGGCGCCGTCCGCGCCGCAGCGTGGGGCCCCGGCGCCGCGTGGGCTCTCGACCAGGTCCCCGGCCTGTGCGGCGCGCACGACGAGGCCGAAGGGTTCGATGCCACCACGCATCCCCTCATCGCCGACGCCCACCGTCGGCACCCCGGCCTCCGGCTCAGCCGCACCGACCTCGTCTTCGACGCGCTCGCCAGCGCGATCTTCGAGCAGAAGGTCACCGGCCTGCAGGCGTTCGCGGCGTGGCGCCGCATCGTCACCTGGTTCGGCGACCGGGCGCCCGGACCGACCCCGCGCCCGATGTTCGCACCGCCGTCCATCGACGGCTGGCGGCACGTTCCGTCGTGGTCGTGGCATCGTGCCGGGCTCGAACCGCCGCAGTCGCGCGCCGTCGTCGAAGCCGCTCGCCGCGGCGAGGCGATCGTCCGCGAGACGCTCCTCGCCCCCGACGGGCCTGGCCGCGACCGCGTCCTCACGAGCGTGCGCGGCGTCGGGCCGTGGACCGCGGCCGAAGCACGCATCCGCGCCTTCGGCGATCCCGACGCGGTCAGTGTCGGCGACTTCCACCTCGCCCATCACGTCGGCTACGCCCTCGCCGGCGCACGCACCGACGATGACGGGATGCTGCGCCTCCTGGCCCCGTGGTCCGGTCACCGGCAGCGGGTCATCCGACTGATCGGTGCGGCCGGTCTCATGGAGCCCCGTCGTGCACCGCGACTTCATCCGGAGGACCACCGCGACCGCTGAGCCGCCGGGGTCCCCTGGCCCGCACCTCAGGCGGGTGCGTCCTCGTCCTCCTCGGGGTTGAAGTTGGAGGGCTCGTCGGTGTGCCCCGCTGCGACGCCGGTCGGGTCGGGCGGAATCGTGCCGTCCTTCCCGAGCCCACCGGGCTTCTCGGTGACCTCGGTGTCGTCGGACTCGCTCGACGGCTTCTCGTCATCGGCCATGATCGCCCCTTTCGCATTGGCGACCCGGGAGGTCGCCGGTCGGGCAACCGTATGTCGCCGTCCGGGCGTGCGTCTGCAGGGTTGACGAAGGCCATCCCGTGGAGTAACCGGGACGCCGTCAGGGTGCCCGCACCACCCCTGGTGCACCCCGCGGACGACGGACAGGATGGGGACATGACCAGTCTCAACCCCTACCTCTCGTTCCGTGACAACGCCCGCGCCGCGATGGAGTTCTACCAGTCCGTGTTCGGCGGGGACCTCACCGTGTCGACGTTCGGCGACTTCCCCGGTCAGAACGACGACGCGTCGGAAGACCATCTCGTGATGCACGCGCAGCTGACGACGCCCGACGGCATGGTGCTGATGGGATCCGACACCCCCAGCCGGATGGGATTCACCGAGCCGGCCGGCTTCTCCGTCTCGGTCAGCGGCGACGACGAGGCCGAGCTCGAGAAGTACTGGAACGGTCTCGTCGAGGGCGGCACCCCGATCGTGCCGTTCGAGGTGCCGCCGTGGGGCGGGCGCTTCGGCATGCTCACCGACAAGTTCGGCGTCGACTGGATGGTGGCCCTGAACGCCGCAGACCAGCCCTAGGCTGACGGCATGACCTCACGTCAGACCGGCTGGCCCCGGGGCCGCACGCAGTGGCTGATCGGCACCGTCGTCCTGTTCGCACTCGGCATCGTCATCGGCAACCTGCTCGGCAGCATCTGGCTCGGCCTCGCGATCGCCCTGCTCATCTCACTGGGCTGGCTGATCGCCTACGAGTCCTGGCGCGGGCGCACCGTCGGCTTGGACGACCCGGACGACAACGGCGCCCAGCTCTGACGTCGTGCCTGCTCAGGGCGAGACGGGCAGCTGCAGTTCCGTGACCCACTCGGACTGCGACATCGGGCCGCTCACGAGATAGACCTCGCGGCTGGGGCCGGCGATCTCCCCGCCATCGGCCGCGACCGTCTGCATGAGGTGCTGCCACGCCGAACCGATGCCCGCCATCTCACCATGGTGCGTCAGGGTGGCCGCGCGAGACACGGCGGGAAGGTCCACGACCTCCCACCCGTCGCCGCTCACCGCCTCGCCGCCGCCCGCCACCCACGACACCCAGACACGGAGCTCGTCACCCGCGCCCGTCGGCTCGTACCAGAAGATGCCGGGCTCCTCGAAGTCGACGCCCGCGGACTGCAGCGCCGTGAGCAGCGGCGGGAGGATCTCGTCGATGACGGGTGGGACGTAGTCCGGGCCGGGTCCCTGCGCCGTCCCGCTGGCCGCGTAGACCGTGACGGGCTCGATGCTCTTGTACTCGACCTCGGACATCGGTGTCGTTCCTTTCGGCCGGCTTCGCGGCGATGGGAGGATGGCACCATGAGGATAGCGGTCGCCGGGGGCACCGGCCAGGCGGGAGCGCAGGCCGTCGCAGCGGCCACCGCTCGTGGTCACGAGGTGGTCGTGCTGGCCCGATCGGCGGGCGTCGATCTCGTCACGGGTGCCGGTGCCGCGCAGTCGCTCGACGGAGTGGATGCGGTGATCGACGCGTCCGGCGTCCGCAAGGGCGATGAGCCCACCGCCTTCCACGAGGCCGTGACCCGCACGCTCGCCGCTGCACGTCCTGCGCACCTCGTGGTGCTCTCGATCGTCAACTGCGAGAGCGCCGCGACGTATCCGCTCTATGCCGGCAAGCTCGCCCAGGAACGCGCCACCGAGGCCAGCGGGATCCCGTTCACGATCGCCCGCACCACCCAGTTCCACGAGTTCTCGCGACAGGTGCTCGCGATCGGCAAGCTCGGTCCGCTGCACTTCGCGCCGCGGATGCGCACGCAGCCGGTCGCCGTCCGCGAGGTCGGGGCCCGCCTCGTCGACCTCGCCGAAGCCGGCGCCGTCGGCCGGGCGCCCGACTTCGCCGGCCCGCGCGAGGAGTCCCTGCCCGAGATGGCGCGTGCGTACGTGCGCGCGGTGGGCAGGCGCACGCCGGTGTTCGCGATCAGCCTCGGGGGCGACTTCGGCAGGGCGATGCGCAGCGGCGCACTGCTGCCGGGGCCTCATGCCGAGCACGGCGCCCAGACCTTCGCCGAGTGGATCGCCGCCCTCGGCTGAGAGCCGATGAGAGGTGGCGTCGCCCGGAGCAGCGGCGGCCGCTACATCTCCTCGTGCGTGTCGGGGTCGGCGTCCCACAGCCGTCCGCGCTCGAGCGCGGAGATCGCCGCGACCTGCTCGGGGGTGAGCGAGAACCCGAAGACGTCGGCGTTCTCGCGCTGGCGATCCGGGTCGCTCGACTTCGGGATCGGCGTGCTGCCCAGCTCGACGTGCCAGCGCAGCACGACCTGGGTGGGCGTGACACGGTGGATCTCGGCCAGCTCGACGATCACCTGCTCGGTGAGCAGCTCGGTGCGACGGGCGAGCGGGCTCCAGCTCTCCGTGCGGATGCCGTGCTCTGCGTGGAACGCGCGCAGCGCGCCCTGCGGGAAGTAGGGGTGCAGCTCGACCTGGTTGACGGCGGGGACGACGCCCGTCTCATCGACCAGGCGCGTCAGCATCCGCTCGGTGAAGTTCGAGACCCCGATCGAGCGGATCCTGCCCTCGTCACGGAGGGCGATCATCGCGCGCCAGGTGTCGACGTAGCGGTCCACGCTCGGGTTCGGCCAGTGGATGAGGGACAGGTCGATGCGATCGAGGCCGAGCACCGAGAGCGATCCGTTCGTGGACTCGATGGCCTCGTCGTAGCCGTGCGCGCGGCCGGGGATCTTGGTCGCGACGATGAGCTCATCGCGGTCGATGTCGCTGCGTCGCACCGCCTCGCCGACCTCGCGCTCGTTCTTGTAGTTGACGGCGGTGTCGAGCAGCCGATAGCCGCTGTCGATCGCCGACACGATCGCGCGGGTGCCGTCTTCGCCGGTCAGGTTGTAGGTGCCGAGTCCGAGCTCGGGGAAGGTGGTGCCGTCGTTCAGGGTCAGGGTGGGGATCGTCAGCATGCTCTCCACGCTACGCCGGTCCCGCTAGGCGGGCGCGGCGCCGTCGCCGTCGCCGTCGAGGAAGGCCTCGACGATCGAGATGACGCCCTCCTCCGCGTTCGACGGCGCATGGTGCCGGGCTGCCGCCAGCACATCGGGGTGCGCGTTCGACATCGCGTACGACCAGTCGGCCGCGCGAAGCAGCTCGAGGTCATTGAGGTAGTCGCCGAACGCCATGGTCTGCGCGGGGGTGATGCCCAGCGCGCGCTGCAGGGTGCGCAGCGCGATGCCCTTGTCGACGGTCGCGTTCATGATGTCGACCCAGTGCTGCCCCGAGACGACGACCTGGTGGCTCGCCGCAAGGTCGTCGAAGGCGGGTGCGGTGTGCCCCTCGCCGCCGTCGAAGTCGTAGATCGCCAACTTGAGCACCTGATCGTCGACGGCGAGCAGATCGTCGGTGATCTCGAGCTTCTCGTAGTACTTCTCGACCTCGGCGTGGAACACGGCGCCGGTGTCCTCGATGTGGGCGGAGCGCTTGCCGCACAGGACCAGTCCCGCGTGCAGCTCCCCCGCCGCGACGAGCGAGCGCAGCCGTGTCACGACCGTCGCGACCAGCGCCGGATCCAGCGCATCCGACGAGATCTCGACGTCGCCCCGCACGACGTACGCGCCGTTCTCCGCGATGTAGTCGAGCTCGACCTCGACACCGCCGAACATGCGCTGCAGGGTGGCGAGCTGGCGCCCGCTCGCCGGGGCGAACGCGATGCCGCGCTCATGCAGGCGCTCGAGCAGCGCCCAGAGCCGGTCGGGGATCACGCCGTCCGGCCGCAGCAACGTGCCGTCCATGTCGGCGGCGATCAGGCGGATGTCGGGAGCTGTCACCGCTCCATCCTCCCAGCACGGACGGGGAGGATGGAGCGGTGCGTCGACGGCGTCAGGCGCTGGGCTCCGCGGCGGCCGCCTGCTTCGAGGTCACCGTGATCAGTTCGTCGCCTGCCTTCACCGGTCCCTCGGCGGCGTCGTCGATCGTGCCGAAGTCGTCGGCGTTGAGCACGATGACCGGGGTGATCAGCGGGTAGCCGGCCTTCTCGATGACCGCCCGGTCGAAGACGACGAGCGGGTCGCCGGTCTTGACGCGGTCGCCGTTCTTGACCTTCACATCGAACCCTTCGCCCTTCAGGTTGACCGTGTCGATGCCGACGTGGATGAGGAGCTCCACGCCGCCGTCGAGCACGAGCCCGAAGGCGTGGCCGGTCGGCTGCGCGGCCGCGATCAGGCCGGGTCCGGGCGCGTAGACCGTGTCGCCGCTCGGCTCGATCGCGAACCCCGGCCCCATCGTCCCGCCGGCGAAGACCGGATCGGGCACGGTGGACAGCGGCACCACGGTGCCGTCGAGCGGCGACGAGATGAGCACGCCGCCCGCGGGGACGGATGCTGCGCCGGCCGCCGCAGCGCCGGCGGCCGCCGGGGCGTTCTCGTACTCGCTCGGCTCCGCCTCGGCCGGCTGCTCCTTGGGCTTGTAGCCGGAGATGACCACGAGCACCATCGCGGTGGCGAAGGCGAGGCCGACGGCGATCGCGTACAGGCCGATCGGCTCGAAGGCCGGGATCGTCAGCAGCGAGGTGAACACGAACGCCTGCGTCGTGATGCCGTTGGGCAGGCCGAGCAGCAGGCTGCCCACGCCGATCGTGAGTCCGCCGACGAAGCAGCCCACCAGCATCCGCGGATAGATGCGCTTGAAGCGCAGATGGATGCCGTACAGCGACGGTTCGGAGATGCCGCCGAGGAGACCCGCGGCGAGCGCGCCGGTCGCCGTCTGCTTCATGTCCTTGTCCTTCTCGCGCCAGGCGAGCAGCAGGACGCCGGCGGTCGCACCGAAGCACGCGAAGTTCCATGCGCCCATGGGGCCCTGGATGAAGTCGTAGCCGAGGGTCTGGATGTTCAGCAGCATGATCGCGTTGATCGGCCAGTGCAGACCCAGCGGGACCATGAACGGGTACGCCAGCGGGATCACGATCGCGAAGATGAACGGCGAGAACGTGTTGATCGACGCGAGCACCTGGGCGAGGCCCGCACCGAGGTAGACGCCGATCGGGCCGATCAGGAACGCCGTGAGCGGGATCATGATGAGCATCGCGAAGAACGGCACGAAGATGAGGTGCAGGTTGTCGGGGATGATCTTCTTCAGCAGCTTCCACAGCGGCCCGAGCACCGCGGCCATCAGCAGCGGCGGGAACACCTGCGAGCTGTAGTCGAAGATCGTGAGCGGGATGCCGAAGATCGGCACCGTGGTGATGTCGGAGCCGAGGAACGAGATCTGCTGCGCGGTGTCGGCGTTGCCGAGCGCCGCGAACCCGGGGAGCATCACGACCGCCATGATCGAGAAGCCGACCCAGGGGTCCGCACCGATCTTCTGCGACGCGTTGTAGGCGACCATCAGCGGCAGGAAGACGAAGACGCACTGCCACATCAGGTTGACGAAGGCCCATGAGGGTTCGAGCGTGACACCGGGGGCGTTCCAGTCGGGGATGACGTCGAGCGTCGCCAACAGCGCCATGAAGGTGATGAAGAAGGATGCGCCGAGCAGGGCGCCGAGGATCGGGCGGAACGAGTCGGAGAGGAACTCGAACAGGGTGTCGAGCCAGGCCACCTTGCCGCGCGGCCCCTTCGCACGCTCGCGGGCCTTGATGGATGCGGCATCGTCGCCGTCGCCGCCGCCCCCGCCGCCCTTCATCGCGGGCAGCGCCAGGATGTCGTTGTAGACGGTCTGCACGCCGCCGCCGATGACGACCTGGTAGCGCTCGCCCGCCTGGGGCACGGCGCCCATCACACCGGGGATGGCCTCGACGGCCTCTTTGTCGACGCCGCTGGCGTCGTGCAGCTGGAAGCGCAGCCGGGTGGCGCAGTGCGTCAGGCTCGCGACGTTGCCGGCACCCCCCAGGCTGTTGATGATTTCGGATGCGGGACTCGTAGCCATGGGAGGTTCTCCTTCGAGGTGCCGTCTTGCGGCGACTCTATACCCGTCGATATGGGCGATGCGAGGGGTCTTGGTGACCGTCGCCTGGGGCGCGGGAGAGCCGCCGCTCCCACGATTCGCCCAGGAGAAGCAGGGCGTTCGTCCAGGCGAGACGCACAGACTCGTGAACTTGTGCCCCGGCCTCGTACCCGACGAGGGCGCCAGGCAGGTCCTGGTCGCGGCACGGAGATACCCCGAAGGAATACCGCCCCACCATGCTCTTCGCGCGCACCCGTCGCCCCGTGTCCACGTTCCGTCATTCCCTCACCCGCCCTGCTGTCGCCATCGGCGTCGGCCTCGGGCTCGTCCTGTCGACGGGCGCCGGCGCCGTCGCCGCCACCGCCGCCGACTCGTTCGCCACGCCCCTGCGGGCGATCACGAACGACGCGAAGGCCACCCTCGTCGACGCGGAGGCGACCCTCGACGAGGCAGCGGAGGTCTCCGCAGACGCCGCCTCGCCCGACCTCGACCTGAAGGCGACGGACACCACCATCGACACCGCCGGTCTGCGCTCGGAGATCGCCGTGCTCTCCGACCTCGAGCTGCTGCCGACGTTCGTCCTCACGGACGTCGCGGACGCGACCGCCGAGGAGGCAGCCGCCGTCGAAGCCCAGACCGCACGGCTGCAGGACGCCGTCGACGACGCACAGGCCGCCAAGCAGGCCGCCGCAGAGAAGGCTGCGAAGAAGGCCGCCGAGAAGAAGCGCGTCGCCGAGGCGAAGAAGAAGGCCGCCGCCAAGGCGGCGAAGGAAGCCGCCGCCCTGGCGAACGTCAACACGGTCGCGGGCGCCCAGGCGACCGCGGCGCGCATGGCCGCCGACACCTACGGCTGGGGCTCGGGCGAGTTCTCGTGCCTGGTGTCTCTGTGGAGCAAGGAGTCGGGCTGGAACTACCAGGCGTACAACGCCGGCAGCGGCGCGACCGGCATCCCGCAGGCACTGCCCGGCAGCAAGATGGCGAGCGCCGGTTCGGACTGGCAGACCAACGCGGCCACCCAGATCAAGTGGGGCCTCGACTACATCTCCCGCGCCTACGGCAGCCCGTGCTCCGCGTGGGGTCACTCGCAGTCGGTGAACTGGTACTGAGCCCCTCCGGTCGCGTCGCGCCGGATCGGTAGGGTCGGCACGTGCCGCTCTTCCCCGTCTACAGCATCGGCAAGACGCTGGCCGCGGCCGCCGTGCTCGCGCTCGGCCACGACCTCGACGCCCCGGTCGGCGACCTCGTCGATCTGCCGGCATCCCTGCACGGCGCGCGCCTCCGCGACGTGCTGCGCCATCGCGCAGGGCTGCCCGACTACGGGGCGTGGCCCGACTACGCGGCGGCGATCGCCGGTGACGAGCCGTGGTCCTTCGACGAGCTGATGGCGCGGACGGATCGGGCGGGCGGGGTCGCGCGGCCGAGCGGGTTCCGCTACTCGAACATCGGGTACGCGATCGTGCGCCGGATGCTGGAGCACACCCATCAGGCGGACTTCTTCGACGTCGTGCGATCGGCAGTGCTCGACCCGCTCGGTATCACTGAGATCGCTCCGTTCGCCGAGCCGGGCGACTGGGCGCGGTGCGCCCCGTCGCAGGTCGACGTGTCGTGGTACCACCCGGGCTGGGTGCTCACGGGGACCATCGCCGCCTCGCCCTCGGCCATCGAGGCGGCGATGCGGGGCATCCTCGCCGGGGCTCTGTTCGATCCTGCGCGGATGCTCGACACCCGGGCCGTCGATGCGCCCGGCACGGTGCTCGATCAGCCGGGCTACGGACTCGGCCTCATGACGAGCGGCTGCCCGACACCGCGCTGGGCCGGGCACGGCGGCGCGGGGCCCGGGTACACGACCTTCGTGCTCGCCGACGCTGACGGCTCGGCGGCGAAGGCGTCGTTCGTGCCGGCCGAGGTGGATCAGAACGACCTGATCCGCGAGTGCCTCGCCGGGCTGCCGGCCGGCGACGACCGACACCCGGCGGACGGGGTCGGTGAGTAGGCTCCCGTCACATGAGCGCGAACACCCGCGAGCACGACATCGTCCTCCTGGGCGCGACCGGGTTCGTCGGCCGCTTCACGGCGGCGCACCTCGCGCGATCGGCACCCGCCGGTGTGCGGATCGCGATCGCGGGCCGCTCGCGGCAGCGGCTGGAGAAGCTGGCCGGCGAGCTCGGGGTCGACTGGCAGATCGTGCAGGTCGACACCGCCGACGCGGCGGACGTCGCCCGCATGGCTGCGTCGGCCTCCGTCGTCGCGACCACCGTGGGCCCGTACCTGCGCTACGGCCTGGGCGTGGTCTCTGCCTGCGCCGCGGCGGGCACCTCGTACGCCGATCTCTCCGGCGAGAGCGCGTTCGTCACGCGCAGCATCGCGCACAATCACGACCTCGCGGGCCGCACGGGAGCGCGCATCGTCCACTCCTGCGGGTTCGACTCGATCCCGTCGGACCTCGGCGTGGGCCTCGCGCACGCGGCCGTCGGAGGCGTCCCGATCGTCGCCGCGGTGCTGCGCGTGCGGGCGCTGCGCGGCGGCATCAGCGGAGGCACGATCGACTCGCTCCGGCAGCAGCTGAAGGAGGCGGAATCGGATCCGGCGGTGCGCCGCGCCATCCGCAGCCCCTACGCCCTCACGCCCGGACCGTCGGCGCGTCTGCCGTATGGGTCGGGCAGCGGATGGGGCAAGGACCGCGCGTCCGCGGCATGGCAGGCGCCGTTCGTCATGGGCGCCTATAACCAGCAGATCGTGCAGCGCTCGAACTATCTGACGGGCTGGGGCTACGGCCAGCTCATGCGGTACCGCGAGGTCGTCATGACCGGTCGCGGCGCGCGGGGCGCCGCTCGTGCCGCCGCCCTGACGGCCGGAACCGCGGCCCTGGTGGGCGGCCTGGCATTCCCCCCGACCCGCGCGCTCCTCGATCGGATGCTGCCCGCCCCGGGCAGCGGGCCCGACGCGGACGCCATCGCCCGCGGACGCTTCGCCCTCGACATCGACGTCTACCCGGTGGAGGGCGAGCCGGTGCGCACCACCATCAGCGCCCCGTTCGACCCCGGCTACGGCGGCACGGGCGTCATGCTCGGCGAATCGGCGCTGAGCCTCGCTCGAGACGACCTGCCCGAGCACGCCGGCGTGCTCACGCCGATGGTCGCGATGGGCGAGGTGCTGGCCGACCGGCTGCGCGCGAACCGGTTCACGATCGCCGTCGCGCCGCTCGGCTGAGGGTGTCCGCGAAGGGCGGACCTGAGCGTTTGCCATGCACCGGAAAAGAATTACGAAAAGATAACGCCCGGCCCTTCCCTTCCGTTACCTGGCCGTTATAGAGTGCAAGCACGGTAGTTGTTTTGCTGTGGCAGCTACCGACATGTGATTGCAGGACACTCTTGGTGCAAGGGACAAGGGCCGGTCGGAAGCCTCTCCGACCGGCCCTTACTCTTGCCGGGACGTCGGGTGGTTTCGATTCGCGCTTCGCGCTACTCAACCCGCGGGGGCGTAGAGCTCACCGACCGGCACTCCGGTGCGGAGCACGTTGCCGGGCGGTGCGAGCGGGCACGCCCAGGCCGGGTCGTACGCGCACGACGGGTTGTACGCGAAGTTGAAGTCCACGACGAGCGTCCCCGCCTCGGGATCGCCGCCGAGATACGCGCCCTTGATGGTGTCGAGCAGGTAGCGGCCTCCGCCGTACGTGCCGCCCGGCTTCCCTGCCAGCGCATCGCGCAGCGGCACGAAGATGCCACCGCCGTATGAGGCCAGCCGCCAGACGTCGAGCGATCCGACGTCCGGGATCTCCAGCATCCCGATCCGCTCGAACGGGACGATCCCGTCGGTGCCTGTCGCGAACTCGAAGCTCAGGGGCTCCGCCTCGACGACGGGCAGCTCGAACCGCCACTGCGGGTCGTACGGCGCGACCGGGAGTCCGGCGAACCCGGGCCGATCATCCTCCAGCACGGGCGTCGCGGGATGGTGCGCCATCAGCTCGTCGCGGCCGAGCCGCCAGCGCTCGTGCGCTGCACGCGGGTCGTCCGCGTCGCGGACGGCGTCGTACAGGGCGAACACCCGCCGCCGCCAGTCGGCGGTGGTGAGCGCGGTGCGAGCGGGGTGGGTGGGCATGGGTTCAGGCTAGGTGCCCGTGGGCGGCGCGCACGACCGGCCGAAACCTCCGGTCACACCCCGCCTCCGCCGCCGCCTCCGCCGCCACCCCCGGCGGAGCCGCCTCCGCTCGAGCCCCCGCTCGACGACGAGGAGGTGGACGCCGCGGACAAGGTCGAGATGCCCGACGAGAACGCCGACGCGTCGAACCCGTGCGTGCCGATGTACCACGCAGGCGCCGCGGCGCCGTAGAGCACAGCGAGATGCTTGGCCCACTGCTTCTCCTGGCCGAAGACGACCGCGTACGGCAGCAGCCGCTCGTAGAGCATCAGCATCTGCCGCGGGTCGTTCACGTCGACAGGCGCCCGCTCGGCGCCGGCCGGGGACTGGAGCATCTGGATCCGGTCGGCCTCTGCCCAGTCGATGAAGACCTTGAGGCCGGCGAGGTGGTCGCGGACTTCGGCGCCGAGCGCGGTGAGGGGCTTGCGGGAGAGGATCACGCCGGTGATCGTCGCGAGCAGCACCGCCAGGATCAGCAGCAGCACGGGCGCAGCCGGCGAGACCCAGGAGACGAGCGCGAAGATCGCGAACAGCACGACCAGCGCGGCCGCACCGAAGACCGCCAGCATCGGCCGCAGCCGCACGCCCGACGGCACGACCCGTCGCAGTCCGGTCAGCTCGAGCTGCCGCTGGGCGGACTTCAGGATGGCCTGCGCCGCGGTCGAGAACGCCGTGTCGCTGCGACCGAACTCGTACACATCGCCCGGCGCCCCGTCGCGACCGAAGAGGCCGTCGAGCAGCATGCGGCCGTCGCCGTCGGCGCGGGAGCGGTCGAGCAGCTCCGCCTGCAGCTTCACCCCGCCGAACAGGCGCTGCTCGCCTTCGACAATGCGGATGCTGCCCACCACGGCCTGCTCGAGCACCTCCGCCGGGATGCCCTTGTTCGGCCGACCGAGCAGCACCGAGCTCTCCAGGGCATCGATGACCGCGGGCGACGTGTACTCGGCGATGATCGTCGGACGCCCCGGATCGTCGCTCAGCCGGCGCACACGCACGGTGACCGCCCACACGAAGGCGACGACCGCACCGGCCGACGCGATCAGCAGCAGCCATCCCCACACCGACGCGAACAGCGAGGGGTTGAAGGGCACGAAGGTGCCGGCCGCGAACCCGACGGCGACCGTCACCGACTGGTACGGCAGCAGATTCGACGCCGACGCGGTGATGGTGGCCGAACCGTCCTCCTCGCGCGCGACCGCGATCTCGCACTGCGTCGTCGAGCCGGTGTAGCCGGCGTAGCACGTCTGCTCGCCCGTCAGGGCCGGTGCGAGCGCAGGGTCCACGTGCAGGGTCATGCCGACGCGGCCGAACGGCTGCGCCCATTCCTCGCCGAGCACGTCCCAGTAGAACTCGTCGGCATCGGTGTCGGAGAAGTACCTCGTCACGTTCTCGAGCTCGTACGTGAACACGTAGGTCTGCGCCCCGTGCACGTACGAATCTGCGGCGCTCGTCACGATCAGGTAGCCGTCGTCGCTCTCGGTCTCGACGGGGCGGCCCGCGCCGCTCTCGTCCGCGACCGACACGAGGTGCGGGTTCAGCGGCGCTCCCTCGTAGGAATCGGGGATGCTGCGCCGCATGCCCCTGTTCTGGTCGTACTCGGGAAACTCGGCGACGAACGTCTCCACCACGCGCAGCCGGCTGGTTCCGTCGTCCGCGGCGGTGAGCGTGAAGTCGACGTCGAGGCTGGCGAACGTGAAGTCCTGCACGTCCGCGCGCGCGGGTGCGGAGGGGACGAGGAGCAGGGCCGCGGCGACGAGGAGGACGGCCAGCATCCCGCCCGTCCGCATGGTGACGGCCCGCCGCGAGATCGTGCTCATACGAACACCCTAGGTGCGCCACTACGCTGGTGCGCATGACCGACCGCCGCCTTGCCGCTGAAGCATGGGAGAGCCTGTTCCGCGCTCAGCACGAGGTGTTCGCGGAGATCTCGAGCGACTTCGAAGGCGCCCCTCTGACGAACGCGGAGTACGACGTGCTGCTGACCGTCGTGCGCGCCCCCGGAATGCAGGCACGGCTGCGCACGGTCACCGCGAATCTGCTGATCAGTCAGCCGTCGGTGTCGCGGCTCGTCGACCGCATGGTCGCCGAGGGCCTCGTCGAGAAGCTGCCCGACCCGGATGACGGTCGCGGCGCGATCGTGAAGGCCACCCCGAAGGCGGGCGCGCTGTTCCGCAAGCTCGCCTCGGCCCACGCCAGCACGATCGCCGGCCGGATGTCGGTGCTCAGCGATGACGAGCTCGCCCAGCTCCTGACGCTCACGCGCAAGCTGCGTGGCGACCGCGCGAACGCCTGAGATCCGGCGGCCGTCGGCGCCCGCGCGGGGCTGCTACGGGGTGCGGCGGCGGAGCGTCAGCGAGGCGAGGATCAGCGCACCCAGCGCGAAGGCCGAGACGATGAGCAGCGGCCCGCTCACGTCCCACCCCTCTTCGCCCGCGGTGACCGCGTTGATCGCGTCGATCGCGTAGCTGAGCGGCAGCCAGTTGCTGATCGCGTAGAGCACGTCGGGCATGTCCTCGCGCGGCATGAACAGGCCGCCCAGGATGATCTGCGGGAACACCAGCAGCGGCATGAACTGCACCGCCTGGAACTCGGTGCGCGCGAAGGCGCTGGCGAGCAGACCGAGGGCGGTGCCGAGGATCGCGTCGACGACGGCGACGAGTCCGAGCTGCCAGATGGGCCCCTCGACCTCGAGGCCGCACACCGCCACCGCGAAAGTGACGGTGATCACGGCCTGCAGAGTCGCCATCAGGCCGAACGCGAGCGCGTAGCCGATGATGAAGTCGGCCTTGTCGATCGGAGTGGTCATCAGCCGCTCGAGCGTGCCGGAGCGCCGTTCACGGAGCGTCGTGATCGAGGTGATGAGGAACATCACGATGAACGGGAAGAGCGCGAGGATCGGGCCGCCGAACTGGTCGAACACGCCCTCCTGGTCGGTGAACAGCCAGGCGAACAGCCCCACCAGCAGGCTGGGGGCGACGAGCATGAGGGCGATGGAGCGCGGGTCGTGCCGCAGCTGCCGCAGCACGCGCGCGGCGGTGGAGAGCGTGCGCATCGGGTTCATCGCTCGCCTCCCCGATGACGTCGAGTGCGACGCGGATGCTGTTCGGCCGCGGTGGAGGGAGCGGCAGCGGGCGCCGCATCGCGTGCGATCAGGGCGAGGAACGCGGCATCCGGGTCCAGTGCGCCGGTGTCGGCGAGCAGCCCCTGCGGCGTCGTGTCGGCGATGATCCGGCCCGCGCGCATGAGCAGCAGTCGGTCGCACCGGAGCGCCTCGTCCATCACATGGCTCGAGACGATGAGCGTCGCCCCCGCGTCCGCGAGCGCCCGGAACACCGTCCACAGCTCGGCGCGCAGCAGCGGATCGAGGCCGACGGTCGGCTCATCGAGCACGATCAGCTCGGGCGACCCGAGCATCGCCACGGCGAGCGACACCCGGTTCTCCTGTCCCCCACTCAAGGACCCGATCGTCTGACGCGCCTGGTCGGCGAGGCCGACCTGTCCGATCACGCGGTCCACGTCGCTGCGCGGGGCGCCGATCAGCCGGGCGAAGTACTCGAGGTTCTGGCGCACGGTCAGGTCGGCGTAGACCGATGCGGCCTGGGTGTCGTAGGCGACGCTGCGGCGCAGCATCCGGCTCCCCGCCGGATTGCCGAGCACCGACACGGTGCCGCCGGCCACTTTCTGCACGCCGACGATGGAGCGCATCAGGGTGGTCTTGCCGCAGCCGGACGGACCGAGCAGGCCGGTGATCTGGCCGCGCGGGATCGTCACGTCGAGCCCGGCGAACACCTCCGTGCTGCCGCGGCGGACGCGGAGCCCGGCGATCTCGACCGCGTTATTCATCACGTGATGAATTATGCGCCGACGGAGCTCGGGCGGTCAAGCGTTCGGGTTGCTCGCAGCGCCGTCGAGCCAGAGCGTGTCGGACTTGTCGCTGTGCGCCGTGCCGGTGCCGACGTGCTTCTGGTCGATCTGCGGACCCTTCGTGATGACGTGCACGAGCGCCATCGCGTGGCCGCGCCCGAGCCCGTAGTCCTCGGCGAGCCAGGCGACGATCTCGCCGGACTTCGTACCGGGGCCGAAGCCCTTCTCCTCCGCTTTCGCGATGAACTCGCGGGGCGTCAGGCCGGTCTTGTCTTCGATGTTGTCGAGGTATGCCTGGAATGACATGGTTTCTCCTGTGGGTGGTGCCTACTCGGTGAGGTAGCGCTGCACGGTGGGCGCGACGCGTGCGACGAGGTCATCGACCGAGGCACTGGCCACGGCCGGGAGCTTCAGCAGGTAGCGCGCGACGATCAGCCCGGCGACCTGCGAGGCGACGAGCCCCGCGCGCAGCTCGGCATCGGGCGTGCCGATCGACGCCGCGATGCGTCCGAGCAGCTCGCGCGCGAGGAAGCCGGAGAGCAGCGGCGTCGCGAGCTTGTTGCCGAGCGCCGAGCGCATCAGCACGACGCCGCGCTTGCGGACATCTGGCCGCTCCCACTGCTCGAGGAGGTAGCGGACGATGCGCTCGCCGAGACCGTCGAGCGGCCCGTCGAGCAGCAGGGGCACCTGCACGTCCGGGCGGATCGGCGAGCCGATCGTCTCGGCGAACAGATCGGCCTTCGTGCCGAAGTAGTGGTGCACGAGCGCGGAGTCGACGCCCGCGCGCGCGGCGATGCCGCGGACGGTGGCGCCGTCGTAGCCGAGCTCGCCGAACTCGTCGACCGCGGCGGTCAGAATGCGCTCGCGTGAGCCGGACTCCCCCGCCCGCGGGCGGCCGCGGCCCCGCTTCGGGGTCGGCACGGCGAACTCGGGCATGGCGCTCAGCCTAGGGCGCGCGTCCGACGCGGGGCACCCTCGGGCCCGGGGTGGTTCCGGTGACGGTTGCTGCCGCATCTTGCTGTCGCAGCGACCACAACTGACACCTCGCGGGCCATCCCTGTGACCCTGAGGCGATTCGGTGACAGTTGGTGCCGCATCCTGCTGTCGCAGCGACCACAACTGACACCTCGCAGGCCCTCCCCAGACATGGTGGCGCCCAGATTGTCCACGGATGCTGTCGCCGCCCAAGTCCTGAGAGTGGCGAGGTGCACAGTGGGCCGATGTCGCCCCACGCCCGCCGGCTGCCCGCAGAGCTCGCGGTGGCCTTCACCCGCAGTCAAGCGCTCGAGCGCGGAGTGACGCCCAGGCGTCTGCGAGCCCGCGATCTCGAGACTCCGTTCCGCGGGGTGCGACTCCGACCTGAACCACCGGGCCAGCCCCCGGACGGGCCGCTCGCGCTCGATCGGCTCTCGCGCGCGAGGCTGATGCGCCGGGCACGTGCGTACGGCCTGATCATGTCGACGGAGTCCTTCTTCATCGGGCGCACAGCTGCAGTGATCCTCGGCGCGCCCCTCGAACACACTGGTGACCTCGACGTCGGGGTGTTCGCGCCGGCTCGCGCGCCTCGCCGCAGGGGCATCCGCGCGATGAAGCTCGCCCGCGGTCTCGCCGCAGTCCTGTCACACGACGGGCTGCGGGTCACCTCGCCCGCGACGACGTGGGCGATGCTCGCCGGCGAGCTCAGCATCCGTCAACTCGTGCACATCGGCGACGCATTCGTGCGCGTGCCGCGCGACGGCCGCGGCCACCATCAGCCGGCGATGGCGCTCACGACGATCGAACTCCTCCGGCGGGCGGCGCTCGCTCCTCGTCGACGCGAGAGGGCCAAGCTCCTCGCTGCGCTCGCGCTGGTGCGGGTGGGGAGCGCCTCCCCCCTCGAGTCCGACTTCCGCATCGACGCAGCGCGCGCGGGGCTGCCCGAGCCCGAGCTGGATGTCGAGATCTTCGCCGACCACGGCCGCCGCATCGGCATCAGCGAGGTCGTGTTCCCTCGTTTCCGAACCGTGGTCGAGATCGAAGGCGACCACCACCGCACGAGTCGCGCGCAGTGGCACCGGGACATCGAGAAGTACGCGGCGTATGGGGCGGAGGGGTGGGAAGTGGTGCGCCTCACGTCCGAGCACATCAGGGGCCAGCACCCGCTGGCGGTGGGGATGGTTTGGGCGGTGCTCCTCCGCCACGGGTGGCAGCCGGAATGAGGTGTCAGCTCGTGCCGCACCGCCGGCATCCAGCGACCACACCTGCCACCTCACGCCCGCTGCATCCCCGCGTCCCCCCGTGAGGTGTCAGCTCGTGCCGCAACGCCCGCATCCAGCGACCACAACTGCCACCTCAACGGGGATCCTGCCCGCTCAGCATTCGATGACGTTCACCGCGAGGCCGCCCTCGCTCGTCTCCTTGTACTTCGTGGACATGTCGATCCCGGTCTGGCGCATCGTCTCGACCACCGTGTCGAGCGAGACGTAGTGCGAGCCGTCGCCGCGGAGGGCGAGGCGGGCCGCGGTCACGGCGGTCGAGGCGGCGATGGCGTTGCGCTCGATGCACGGGATCTGCACGAGCCCGCCGACCGGGTCGCAGGTCAGGCCGAGGTGGTGCTCCATCGCGATCTCGGCGGCGTTCTCGATCTGCCGGTTGGTGCCGCCCATCACGGCGGTCAGGCCGGCGGCCGCCATGGCGCAGGCCGAGCCGACCTCGGCCTGGCAGCCGCCCTCGGCGCCGGAGATCGACGCGTTGGCCTTGAACAGCGACCCGAGGGCCGTGGCCGTGAGCAGGTAGCGGCGGATCCCCCTGCGCCGGTTCGCCTCGGCCATCGCGTCGGGCGCGGCCGGCATCGCGGCGATCTCCGGCATGGGCGCGTGCATGCCCAGCAGCGCGCTGCCGACGAGCTCGCCGTGCGGGGTCACGGCGTTGCCGACACCCAGCCCCGAGTCGGCCATGAACCGCCACCAGTACATCGCGACCGCGGGCACGATGCCCGCCGCCCCGTTGGTCGGCGCGGTCACGACGCGCCCGCCCGCGGCGTTCTCCTCGTTGACCGCGAGCGCGAACGCCCCGAGCCACTCGCCCGGCAGCTCTCGGCCTCCGTCGGCTTCGACCGTCTCGAGCTGCGCGCGGATCGCCGCCGCGCGGCGCTTCACCCGCAGCATCCCGGGGAGGGTGCCGTCCGCGGCGAGTCCCGCGTCGACGCATCCGGCCATGGCATCCCAGATGGCATCGAGGCCCGCCGCGATCTCGGACTCGCTCCGCAGCGCCTCCTCGTTGATGCGCGCGGCTTCGGCGATCGTCAGATGCAGCTCGTCGCAGATCGCGAGCAGCTCCTCGGCCGTGTCGAACGCGAGCGGGAACGGATGCGTCGCCACCCGCGGCTCCTCGCCGTCGCGCCGGATGAACCCGCCCCCGACCGAATAGTAGGTCTCGGTCGCGACCACGGCGCCACCGGCATCCGTCGCCGTCAGGGTCATCGCATTCGGATGCCCCGGCAGGCGCGTGCGCGGCTCGAAGGCGATGTCCCCTTTCGAGAACGGGATGCTGCGACCGCCGTCGAGCGTGAGCGGGGCCTCGTCGGGCCAGCCGACCCAGGCCGAGCGCACCTCAGCCGGATCCACCGTCTCCGGCTCGAGGCCCTGCAGCCCCGCCACGACGGCATCGGGCGTGCCGTGGCCGAGGCCCGTCGCGCCGAGGGATCCGTACAGCACGCAGGCGACGCGAGCCACGGCATCGAGCTCGCCGCCCGCGCGCAGGCGCGCGGCGAAGTCCCTGGCCGCCCGCATGGGGCCGACCGTGTGCGAGCTCGAGGGTCCTACACCGATGGAGAACAGCTCGAACGCCGAGACGTAGGCGCTCATGCCCCCAGGCTACGCCCCCCGGAGCAGATCGCATCGCCACAGCGCGCCGACATGGGCGTCCTGCCGCTCAGACCGATCGACCTCTGTGCGGTCTGCTCACGCACGCTGGAACGCGATCAGCCCCACCGTGTTGCCCTCGGAGTCGCGGATGAACGCCTGCCACTCCTCGTGGCCACCTGGGCCGAGCGCGTCGCCGTCGTGCGTGAAGATCACGTGCGGCGCGCTGAGCACCTCGGCGCGGCCGTCGAGCCGCTCGAGCACCTCGTGCACGTTGTCGACATGGAGGTAGATCAGGGCGGACGGCGCATTGCGGTCGAGCAGGAGCCGCACCCCGTCGAGATCGAAGAACAGGAGTCCGGGCGGATCGAACCGCGCAGTCGACCGCGCCCCGAGGAGTTCGCTGTAGAACGCCTCCGCACGATCGAGATCGTCGGCGTGCTGCGCCACCTGCACGAGTCGCATCGCCTAGCGGGTTCCTTCCGCTTCCGCGGGGTCGCCCTGGTCGCCCGGATCCTCGGGGTCGGGCGACGCAGGGCTGCCTTCGATGCTCTCGAGCGAGTTCGGGACCGTGAGGTCCTCGTCGTCCACGACCTCGGGCGCTGCGGGTGGTTCGGCGTCCTGGTCGAGGACGCCCCGGTCGCCTGTGGAGTCTGTGCCGGTCATGAGGGATCCTTTCGCATGACTTCACCGTCTCACCGGGGACGCGAGCGGGGAAGGGGATTGACGGGCGACCGGCACGCCTCCACCCGGGCCGGCCCCGACCGCCGCCCGCAGTAGCCGCTATTTCTCGGCGCGGGTCTCGCCTGGACTGTTCCGCGTCACCGAAGGGCGTGGGCCCACCACGATCCGCGCGACTTCTTCCCTTCGCGGATGCCGCTCGTCGCCGTTTTCGACCACGCCCTTGTGCCAGGTCAACTCGAGGCCGTCAGGTGTGTCCCGCAGCACCGAGAGATTGTTGTCGAACCACGGCCCCTTGGTCGTCGTCCACTGGAATGGCGGATCGGGCACTTTCGCCGAGCGGGCGACGACGGCACCGACCGGACGCGCCAGGCCGTACGACATCACGACCGAGAACCAGCGCATCAGGATCGGCAGCGGATTGCGCACCGGAGAGCACACCGCTTGCACGATCCTGCCCCCGCCGGACCGCTCGACCTCGGCGACGTAGGAGAAGTGCACGTCGCCGGAGAGGACCACCATCGAGTCGGGCGCGGTGCCCCGGCCTCCGTCGGCGATCTCCGTCAGGACACTCGCCAGCGACTGGAAGCTGCCCTGCCAGGCGGCCCAGTGCTCGAGATCCACCATCTGCCGCAGGCGTTCGCCGATCCGGGCAGCGAAACGCCCCCAGGCGCCCTGCGAGATCGCTTCGTCCCAGGACTCGACGTGATGCAGCCCGATAGGCAGCAGGAACGGCAGCGAGGTCGCGACGAGCAGATGTCGGAAGCCGCCCTGCAGGCGCTCGTCCAGCCACTCCCACTCCGTCGAATCGACCAGCGCTCGGGCCGTGGGCGTGAGGTCACGAGCTGCCCGGGAGTCGACGACCACCAGACGGATGTCGCCGAAGTCGCGGCAGTAGCTGAAACGGTACGTGCGCGGCTCGCGGTCCACCCGATCCGCGAAGGCGTCCAATGCATCGGTGATGTCCAGCTCACCGGGACCGGAGTGTGCGCTGATCTGCTGCCAGATCTCGTCGTCTGCGCGTTGTGCGGGAGAGAGGTTGCCCAGGTGCTGGTAAACCCAGTAGGAGGCCAGCCCGGCGACGATGCGGTCGTGCCACCACGACGTCGCCTCCATCTGCCTCTTCCAGTCCAGGGACGCATTCCAGTCGTCGCGGACGTCGTGGTCGTCGAAGATCATGGCGCTGGGTACGGTCGACAGCAGCCATCGGTTGGCATCATCCGACCAGGCGAGCTGATACAGGTGCGCGTACTCCTCGAAGTCCTTGAGCTCTTTGCCGGGAGGCTCGCGAATGTCGCGGCGATCGCGGATGAACTCCTGCATGGCCTCGGTGGTCATGTCGGCGTATACCTGGTCGCCCAGGAGCAGCATGAGATCCGGCCGAAGCGACGCATCCTCGCCCAAGGCCAGAGCGAACGTCCGCATCGCGTCGACGCCGTGTGTGCGATTGCCGGTGGCGTCGTGGTCCACGCTCGTGCGACACGATCCCCACGCCATCCGCAGAGGCTGCTCAGGTGCTCGCGTGGCGATGACGGGAGCCGGCAGCGGCGAGCCCGGCCGCGGCCACACCCGATCCCCGTCGAGACGAACCTCATAGGGCGCCACCGACCCCGGTGCGAGATCGTCAAGCTCGACGAGGGCGTAGTGATGTCCATGCACCGCGAACGTCCGCGCACTCCACTCGCGCTCGCCCACGCTCACACTGACGGCAGCGTCGCCCGCGGTCTCGACCCAGACTGTGGCGCAGGTCTCTGCGGTGTAGCGGAGCATCGGTCCGAGGAGGAGAGAGGAGGACCCCATGATTCCAGGTCTAGCGGTCCTCGCCGGCACGCGCCACAGGTTGACGGGGAACCGCCGGTGTGCGGTCAACCGCTCGAGGCCGGAATCACCCTCTACGTCGCTCAGTGCGCGAGCACAAGGGTCCGGAGACGAAAAAAGGGCCGATGATCGGCCCTTTTCCCATTTACTGTCTCAACACAGTGTGCGCCCGAAGAGACTCGAACTCCCAACCTTCTGATCCGTAGTCAGATGCTCTATCCATTGAGCTACGGGCGCAAGTGCCGGCGCACGAAACGGCGCGCGGGCACTCGACGAGAATACCCTACGACCGGCCGGGGCGCGAATCGACGGCGGCCCCACCGCGCGCTGCGGCGACGTGACGGCGATGCGCCGCGAGCCGGGGAAGGTCCACCAGCACGAGCGCCTGCATGCGCGCGGCGCGCATCTGCCCGTAGTCGTCCTCGAGGTCGGGGCGGGCGGCCTCCGCCTGCAGCCGGCGCTGCAGATTCGCTTCGACGTCGCCCCATGCGGCGTCCCGCGACTGCTCGACGAGATCGTTCACGGCATCCTCGTCGGCCGCCTGCTCGCGCAGCGCCTTCGCGACGCCGAGATACTGCCGCCGACGGCGGCGCAGGTTGGACATGTCGCGGTCGCGGTAGTCGTGCGTGCCGTCCGGGTCGGTGTGCTTGCCCCACGCCCGCTTGCGCAGGCGCTGCGCCAGCTCGGCGGCCTGCTCCTGCTCCGCGGCGAGCGCCTCCAGGGTCTCGATCGCGAAAGCCGCGAACCGCTCGACATCGAACGGCGCATCACGCGCGATCGTCTCGACGAGGATGTGGTTGCGCACGGCGAGACGCGCGGCAGCGGACGCGATCGAGACACCCTCGGCGATGGCATCCGAGGTTCTTCCCATGCACCCACCTCCCCTTCCACGAGGTTAGCGTCAGCGGACCCCTCGCGAGTCCGTCAGAATCTATGGAGCACCCGATCTCCGGAAGGACCCCCATGGCCAGGATGCTGCGCCTCGACGTCGACGGCGCCACGAGCGTCATCACCGGCGCCGCCAGCGGCATGGGCGCCGACGTCGCCCGTCAGCTCGCGGCGCGCGGCGCGCGCATCGCCCTGCTCGACCGCAACGCGGAAGGGCTCGCGGCGGTGGCCGCGACGCTGCCGGGCACCGGTCACACGGTGCACGTGGTCGACCTCACGGACGATGCCGCCGTGCGGGCGATCGCGGCGGAGGTCGCCGCATCCCACCCGCGCGTGCAGACCCTCATCACGTGCGCCGGCTCCTCCATGCTGGGCGACATCGACCAGCTCACGATGGAGGAGATGCGCTGGCTGATGGACGTGAACCTGTGGGGCACCGTCAACATCACCCAGGCTCTGCTGCCCGCGCTGCGCGAGCAGCCTGCCGCGCACATCACCCACCTGGTGTCGATCTACGGCCTGGCCGCCCCGGCCGGTCGCATCCCGTACGCGATGAGCAAGTACGCGGTGCGCGGGTTCACCGAGGCGCTGCGCAACGAGCTGTCGGGCTCGACGGTGAGCGTGGGCGCGATCTACCCCGCGGGTGTCAAGACCGGCATCATCCTGCACGGACGCTTCGCCGCCGCGATCGATCCGGCCGTCGCCGACCGGGCCGCCCAGGCGCAGGCGCGGATGTACCACACCGAGCCCGCGGACGCCGCGCGGCGGATCGTCGACGCGACCATCGCCCGGAAGCCCCGCACGATGGTCGGCCGCGAAGCGCGGCTGGTGGACGTGCTCGCACGGGTGCTGCCGACCCGCTACTGGGCCTTCATGCGCCGCCCGCTGCGGGAGGCGATCGACACGACGACGCCGGTGCGCTGAACTCAGGCGAGTCCCGCGACGATCTTCTCGACCCGTCGCGCGCGGGTGTCCGCGGCCTTCGCACCCTCGACGTTCGTCACGTGCGCCTTGCGCGCGCTCGGCGAGAGGGCGTCGAATGCGGCACGCGCGCCGGCTTCCTGCAGCGCCGTGGCGAGGTCGTCCGGCACCTGGACCTCGCGCGGAGCCGTGTCGAGGGTGAGCTCGACCGAGATCGGGTCGCCGCCCTTCAGTCCGGTCGCCGCACGCTTGTCCGAGCTGAACGCGATGAGGTACCTGCCTCCCATAACGGCGACCGTGCTGCGGTACTCGAAGCCGTTGACCGAGACCGCGACCGGCGGCCGCTTGCCCCCGCCCAGTTCCTCGATGACCTCGGGCGGAACCTCGATGCCGGTGTTGTTGCCCACTTGGGAGAGTGTCGTCTCGTAGCGCATCCTTCGGACGTACCAGGCCACCCGGCGACACGCAAGCCCCAGACTCCTGGAGCGGCGTCGACGTAGCGTCGAATCACGACAGTCCTTCACGAAGGGAGCGGACCATGGGATTCATGGACGACGCCAAGGAAACGGCCGAGACGGCCGGACGCAAGATCCAGGATGCGTGGGAAGACACCACGGACAAGATCGGCGACAAGGTCGACGAGGCCAAGGCGAACGCAGATGTGAAGAAGGCGGAAGCCGAGCGGGATTCCGTCGAGAAGCGCAACGAGATCAAAGAGAAGCTGCGCGACAGCTGACCTGACTCAGGCGGTACGCGGGCGAGGGGCTCCGGAGGATGACCTCCGGGGCCTTTCGCGTGCCGCGGGCGCCTCTTTCCGATCCGATCCAAACCGATCGGCGGAGGCCTCCGAAGAACCTCAGACGCGACATCCGTCGCGCGAGAACCGGAGGTTGAATCCATGCGCTCCTCACCGAACCGCCTCGTCGGCACCATCTTCGGCGCCGTCTATCTTCTCGTCGGTCTGCTCGGCTTCGCCGTGACCGGCGGTGTCGGCTTCATCGCCACCGAAGGCGGGCTGCTGCTCGGCATCTTCGAGGTCAACCCGCTCCACAACGTCGCCCACCTGCTCATCGGCGCAGCCCTGCTGATCGCCGGACTGGCATCGGTGCGGGCGGCCAAGGCCACCAACGTCACCGTGGGCACCGCCTACCTGGTGCTGGGCGTCGTCGGCTTCTTCCTCGTCGGAACGAGCCTCAACATTCTCGCGCTGAACACGTTCGACCACTTCCTGCACCTCGCGAGCGCCCTCGTGCTGCTCGGTGTGGGACTCGCGGCCGATCGCAGCGAACAGACGTCAGGCCTCACGGCCTGACCCCCCGGAGCGCGTGATGGTCGAGACTCCCGTGGTGAGCGCCACGGGGCAGGATGCTTCGGCATGGGCTGCCCCGTCGGCGTGGGGGGCGGGACTCATCCAGATCGCGCTGGGCGCCGGGCTGGCGACGTCGGGCCTCTCCTGGGGGATGGGCCTGGCTGCCCTCGGCGCTGTCGGGATCGCTTGGGGAGCGATGGCACTCGCCCGCGGACGCGTAATCGCGCCGCGGGCGGGTGTTGCGGGGGCGCTCGGCGGCCTCGTCGCGCTCGTCGTCGCGATGGCGGCAGACCCTGGCCGCACGAGCGTGTTCGCCGTGACGGCGAGCGGGATGCTGCTGCTCGCCGCCGCGATCGCGTGCGGGCTGACGCTGCGGGGTGGCATCCATCGGGCACGCCGCACCAGCTACGCCGCACCGCGGACGCGGCTCGTGCCGCTGATCGCCGCGGCCGTCCTGGTCGCCGCGATCGTGACGCCGGCGCTCAGCGCCACCGAGGCAGGGCGCCTCGCGCCCTCGCACTCCGGGCACGGCCTGACCGAGACCCCGCACGACCACTGACCGCGCGGGGTGAGGTGTCAGCTCGTGACCCTTCACCGGGGAGATGCGGCACGAGCTGCCACCAGAACGGCGTCGCCGGCCTCAGATGGCGGCGATCCGCCAGGACGCCTCGGCTGTCTCGCCCGGCTCGATCTCGATCAGGCCGGTGTCGAACGGGTACGCCGCGTCGTTGAACGCATCGGGCGCGCACGTCATCGGCTCGACCGCGAGCCCAGCGCGGTGCCCCGGCTTGCTCGGGTCCGGAAGGTCGGCCGTGTGCACCTGCACCCACGGGCAGGTGTCGTCCCACACCATCTCCACGCCTGAGCCCGACGCCGTGGTCAGCCGCACGACGGTGAGCCCCGCTTCGTCCGCGCCGAGCTCCGTGTACGCGTGGTCGATCTCCGCGGCCCCGATCGTGCGGGCCACCTGCCAGTCGAAGCGCTCGGCGTCGTGCGCGTCGACCGGCTCGAGCGCGGTCGGGATCAAGCGATCCTCGGTGACGGCCAGCACCTGCGCGGCCGGGAGCTGCAGCATCCAGTCGTCGACCGTGCCCTCCCCCGCCACGAGGTACGGGTGCGGGCCGGTGCCCCACGGCGCGGTCTCGGTGCTCTCATTGCGCGCGAGCACCGTCTGGGTCAGCCCATCGGCGCTCAGCTCGTAGGTGACCGAGACGACGATCCGCCACGGGTACGACGTCTGCGGCTCGATCACCGCAGCGAGCGTCACGTGGCTGGGGCTCTTGTCGACCGCCTCGAACTGCAGCCAGGCGGCCAGGCCGTGCAGCGCATGCAGGCGCGGCGGCTCGGTCAGGGCGAGCTGGTAGTCGACGCCCCGGAACGTGTAGCGCCCGTCGACCACGCGGTTCGGCCACGGCGCGAGCGTCGCGCCGCGGAAGGCGGGACGCACCTCGTCGGCCTCGAAGGGCACGACGAGGTCACGGCCGTCGAAGGCGAGCCTCCGCAGGGAGGCGCCGATCCCGGCGATCGACGCCTCATAGCCGCCGGCCTTCAGGGAGTGCTGGATGCCCGAGAGCGCGGTCCGGGCCATCAGATGCCCTGGGCGAGGCGGTAGTACGCCTGGTTCCAGCGCAGCTCGCGCTGGAAGTCGCGGACCGTGGTGTCCTCGTCGATCACGACGAGCTCGGTCTTGGCGATCTCGGCGAAGTCGCGGAACACCTCGATGCCCACGGCGGTGGTCATCACGGTGTGGTGCGCGGCGCCGGCCGCGAGCCAGCAGCCCGCGCTGGTGGCGAAGTCGGGCGCGGGCTTCCAGACGGCGCGGCCGACCGGCAGGTTGGGCAGGTCGGGCGCCTCGACGTTCTCGACGACGTTGGCGACCAGGCGGAACCGGTCGCGCATGTCGCTCATGGCGACGACGAGCGCCGGGCCGGGGTCGGCGGTGAAGACCAGGCGCACCGGGTCGTCCTTGCCGCCGATGCCGAGCGGGTGGATCTCCAGGCGAGGCTTCGCTGTGGTCAGCGACGGGGCGACCTCGAGCATGTGGGCGCCGAGGATCTTCTCGTCGCCGGCGACCAGGTCGTAGGTGTAGTCCTCCATGAGGCTCGCTCCGCCGGGCAGGCCCGAGCCCATCACGTTGGCGACGCGCACGAGGATCGCGGTCTTCCAGTCGCCCTCGGCGCCGAAGCCGTAGCCCTCGGCCATCAGTCGCTGCACGGCGAGGCCGGGCAGCTGCTTCAGCGACCCGAGGTCTTCGAACGACGTGGTGAAGGCACCGAAGCCGCCTTCCTCGAGGAAGGAGCGGAGGCCGACCTCGATCGCGGCGCCGTCGCGCAGCGACTGGTGGCGCTCGGCGCCGGGCAGCAGTTCGGGGGCGACCTCGTACGCGGCCAGGTACTCCTCGACCAGGGCGTCGACGTCGGCGTCGGATGCGGCATCCACCGCCTCGGCGAGCTCGTTCACGCCCCAGGTGTTCACCTGCACGCCGAAGCGCAGCTCGGCCTCGGTCTTGTCACCCTCCGTGACGGCGACGTAGCGCATGTTGTCGCCGAAGCGGGCGAGCTTGAGGGTGCGCGCGGCGGTCCAGCCGGCGGCGGCACGCTGCCAGTCCTCGATCTGCTGCTGCACGGCGGGGTTGGACACATGTCCGACCACGGTCTTGCGGGCGACGCCGAGGCGGGTCTGGATGTACCCGAACTCACGGTCGCCGTGCGCGGCCTGGTTGAGGTTCATGAAGTCGAAGTCGATGTCCTGCCAGGGCAGCTCGACGTTGGCCTGGGTGTGCAAGTGCAGCAGCGGCTTCTGCAGCGCGTCGAGGCCCGCGATCCACATCTTGGCGGGGCTGAACGTGTGCATCCAGGCGATCACGCCGATGACGTCGTCGCGGCCGTTGACCTCGAGGGCGAGGCGGCGGATCGAGTCGGAGTCCTTCAGGACGGGCTTCCAGACGACCTTCACCGGCAGGCCGTTCAGGCCGGCGACGACCTCCTGCGACTGCTCGGCGACCTGGCGCAGCGTCTCCTCGCCGTACAGGTTCTGGCTGCCGGTGACGAACCAGACCTCGTAGCCGTCGAGGGAGGAGTTGAGCGGAGTGCGGGCCATGGTGTTCCTTCGCTGGGTCGTGGGTGGAGTCAGAGGGCGGCGACCGCCGCCGCCTCGACGGCGAGGCCGGCGCGGTAGCGGTCGAGGTAGGCGGCGAACCCGGCGACATCGGCCGGATCGGGGTCGGCGACGTCGATGCGGGCACCGCCGAAGACACGGTCGTCGAGGTAGTCCGTCAGCGAGAGCTCGTCGGCGTGCGCGAGATAGGACGCGAGCACCGCGATGCCCCAGGCGCCACCTTCGGAGGCGGTGTCGCCGACCGCGACCGGGGCGTCGAGGGCGGCAGCCAGCATCCGCTGGGCGACGCCTGCCGTGCGGAACAGCCCCCCGTGCGCGAACATCCGGTCGAGGGCGACGCCCTCGCCGTCGAGCACCCGCATGCCGAGCGCGAGGGTGCCGAACACGCCGTAGAGCTGGGCGCGCATGAAGTTGCCGAGGGTGAGGCGGCTCTCGGGGGTGCGCACGAACAGCGGGCGACCCTCGTCGAGGCCGGCGATCGGCTCGCCGGCGAGGTGGTTGTACGCGAGCAGGCCGCCCGCGTCGGCGTCGCCGGCGACGGCCTCACCGAGCAGCGCCTCGAACACCGCGTCGGTGGCGAGCGGCTGACCGGCGGCCTCGGCGAAGCGGCCGAACAGCCCGGCCCAGGCGCCGAGCTCGCTCGCGCCGTTGTTGCAGTGGACCATGGCGACGAGGTCGCCGAGGGGGGTGGTGACCAGGTCGAGCTCGTGGTGGACCGCGGTGAGCGGGCGTTCCAGCACGACCATCGCGAAGATGCTGGTGCCCGCGCTCACGTTGCCGGTGCGGGGGGCGACCGCGTTGGTGGCGACCATCCCGGTGCCGGCGTCGCCCTCGGGCGGGCAGAGCGGGATGCCGGGGCGCAGCGCGCCGGTCGGGTCGAGCAGTGCGGCGCCGGCCGCGGTGAGCTCGCCCGCCGGGCGGCCGGCGACGAGCACCTCGGGGAGCAGTTCGGCCAGGGCGGGGACGCGCCCGGCGGCGAGGCCGTCGTAGCGCCGGACGAGCTCTGCGTCGTAGTCGCGCGTGGCCGGGTCGATCGGGAACATGCCGGAGGCGTCGCCGACGCCGAGCACCTTGCGCCCGGTCAGCTGCCAGTGCACGTAGCCGGCGAGGGTGGTGACGTGGGCCACGTCGGCGACGTGCGGCTCGGCGTCGAGCACCGCCTGGTGCAGGTGCGCGATCGACCAGCGCAGCGGGATGTTCGTGCCGAGCAGCTCGGTGAGCTCGGCGGCCGCGGCACCCGTGTTGGTGTTGCGCCACGTGCGGAACGGCACCAGCAGCTCGTCGTCCTCGGCGAAGGCGAGGTAGCCGTGCATCATCGCCGAGACGCCGATGGCGGCGAACGCCTCCGGGCGCACCCCGTAGCGGCGCTCGATGTCGGCGGTCAGGTCGGCGTAGGCGGCCTGGAGGCCGGACCAGACCTCGTCGATGGCGTAGGTCCAGAGCCTGCCCTCGAACCGGTTCTCCCACTCGTGGCTGCCGACGGCGAGCACGCTCTGCGGGTCGTCGCCGATCACGCAGGCCTTGATGCGCGTGGATCCGAACTCGATGCCGAGGCTCGCACGTCCTGACACGATCGCGTCACGGGCGGCTGCGGAGAGCTGATCGGGGGACGTCGGGGCGCCGCTCGGCGTTGCGGTGCTGGTCACGGGTGGCCTCCGTTGGTCTCCTGGGGCGGATGCAGCATCCGCCATTCTCCACGATGTTACCGGTAACAATCCGGTCGTGCCAGTTCGACTCCGCCCTCCCCCAACCCGTTTACGGACGGGACACGCCGCGTCGGCGACAGACCAAGCGGCGCGTCGCGTCCGTAAACGGCTGGGGGGACGGGTGGGGTCAGGGCGCGGGCGCGGTCGAGGCCCGCGCCACGAGCACCGGAGGGGCGGATGCGGCGACCTCCGCCTCGCCGAGCACCGCGCCGACGCACCGGCGCGCCTCGCCGGCGAGGTCGAGCCGCACCGTGGTGAGCGCGGGGCGGTAGAACGCGGCGTCGGGGTTGTCGTCGAACCCCGCGATGCTGACATCGCCCGGCACGTCGACGCCCGCAGTGCGCAGGCCCGCGATGAGGCCGAGCGCCATCTGGTCGTTGGCCACCACGACGCCGGTCGGTCCGCCCGGAGCCCGCAGTGCGGCCGCGATCTCGGGCGCGAGGGCGGCGCCGGCAGCCGCACTCCAGTCGCCCGCCCAGCGCGCACCGACGTGCAGGCCGTGCGCGCGCACCGCATGGTCGAACCCTTCCGCACGGGCGGCCTCCTCGACCCAGTCCGCCGGCCCGCCCAGCCGCGCGATGCGACGGTGCCCGAGTCCTGCCAGGTGCGCGACGGCGAGCGCCGCACCCGCCCGCTGCCGGGCCGCGCCGTCGCCGGCGTGCATGGCGACGAGCGGCACCTCGAGCGGCGCTGCGGTCAGCGCGGCGAGCGTACGGGCATGCGGTGCGACCAGGATGATCCCGTCGACACCCTGTGCCCGCACGTGCGCGACCGCGGCGTCGACGGATGCGGCGTCCTCGGCATCGGCGTAGGCGGTGGCGATCCAGCGGCCCTCTGCACGCGCGGCTGTCTCCAGGGCGGCGATGGCGGCCGCCGGTCCGTACAGCGTCGCATCCGACGCGATCACCCCGAGAGTGCGGGTGGTCGCGGTGCCGAGCGAACGGGCGGCGTTGTTGACGCGGTAGTCGAGCGCGGCCATCGCCTCGAGCACGCGGCGACGCGTGTCGTCGCGGATGTTCGGGTGGGCGTTGATGACCCGGGACACGGTCTGCGTCGACACACCCGCGGCCTGCGCGACCTCGCGCACGCCGACGCGACGCGTCATCTCACCCATGGTCCACAGGGTAGCCGGGCGGGCGGCGCGCTCAGCGGCGGGCGATCGTCGAGCCGCGGATCACGAGGCGCACCGGCAGGTGGTGCACGCCCTCGCCGATGTCGATGCCGTCGATCGCGTCGAACACGCGCTGCGCCGCCTGCCGGCCGAGCTGCTGCAGGTTGGCGTCGATGGTGGTGAGCTCTGGCCGCGAGTTGGTGGCCAGCAGCTCCCAGTTGTCGTACCCGATCACCGCGAGGTCGTCGGGCACCGTGCGCCCGAGCTCGCGGGCCGTGTCGATCACGCCGCGGGCGATCTGGTCGGAGCCGCAGAAGACGGCGTCGATGTCTGGGTGCTGCTGCAGCAGCATCCCTGCCGCGTCCCGACCCCATGGCTCCGACCACTCGGAGAACATCGGCGTGCCGACCAGCTGCAGTCCCGCAGCCTCCAGCGCGGCACGGGCACCGGCGAGGCGGTCCTGCGCGGCCGCGTAGGCGGGGTCGCCGGAGACGTGCGCGATGCGGGTGCGCCCGCAGGCGAGCAGGTGCTCGATGGCCATGCGGCCGCCCGCGTAGTTGTCGGGAGTGAGCGAGAGGTCGCGCGGGTCGTCGGACGGCGCGTAGGCGTAGACCACCGGCACCGGGATCTCCTGGCCGAGGGACGGGCGGGGGTCGGTCTGGCGGCCGACCACGATGATGCCGTCGACGCGCCGGCTCAGCAGCGCCTTGAGGTGATGCTGCTCACGGATGGCGTCGCCGCGGGCGTCGCACAGGAAGACGTTGACCTGGCCCGCGCCGAACGCATCCTCCGCACCCATCAGGATCGGGATCATGAAGCGGCCCTCGAGGTCGCTCGTGAGGAGCCCGACCGTTCCGGTGCGCCCCGCCAGCAGTCCGCGGGCCATCGCGTTGGGGGTGAAGGCGAGCGCCTCCGCCGCCTCGAGCACCCTGACCCTGGTCGCCGGGGCCACGTCGCCCCGCCCGTTCAGCGCCTTGGACGCGGTGGCGATGGAGACTCCGGCCCGCTGGGCGACATCGCTCAGGGTGGAGGTGCGCCCGGCGCCCTCGCTCGTCGACATGTGCCACCTCCTCGTGCCGTAAACGTTATCGGCGCGAGGCCTTGACCGCGCGCAGAAACTCACGATACCTTCCCGAAAGGGATTTCGGAGGTTTCGAAAATCCCCCCTGCACAGCGGTCAGCCCGGCACCACCCGGGGGCTTCCGCTCAACGATGAGCAAGAGGAGACAGCATGACAACGCAGCCACGCCGACGCGCCACCGCGCGATCGCTCGCGGCGATCATCACCGCCGGAGCGCTGATCGGCGGACTCGCCGCGTGCGCCGGCAGCGGTGAGACCAGCACACCGGCCGAGTCGATCGGCCCGGAGGGAGTCGACGACGGCTCGACGCTCACCCTGTGGACGCGCGCGCCGCTCGAGAAGCAGGCCAACCTGCTCGTCGACGCCTACAACGCCAGCCACGAGAACCAGGTCGAGCTGACCGTCGTCCCCAACGACGACTACGTCGCCAAGGTCGGCGCCGCCGCAGGCTCGAGCGGTCTGCCTGATCTGTTCGCCGCCGACATCGTCTACGTGCCGAACTGGGTCGAGCAGGGCCTGTTCCAGGACATCAGCGCGCAGATCGACGCACTGGACTACAAGGACGCCATCAACAAGGGCCACCTGTCGGCGGGAACCAGCGACGGCAAGGAGCACGTGCTGCCGTTCGTGCTCGACCTGTCGATGCTGTTCTGGAACAAGGAGCTGTTCGAAGAGGCCGGCCTCGACCCGGAGAAGGCGCCTTCCACCCTGGCCGAGTTCGCCGATGCGGCCAAGGCCGTCCAGGCGCTCGACAAGGAGGGCGTCTACGGCACGGCCACCGGCCTGAACTGCGGCGGCTGCCTCGTCTTCACATGGTTCCCCAGCATCTGGGCATCGGGTGAGGAGGTGCTCAGCGAGGACGGGCGCGAGTCGCTGCTCGCGAACGACGCCGCCAAGGAGGTCTACTCCACCTGGAACGACCTGTGGGAGTCGGGCGCCGTGCTTCCCAGCTCGCAGGACGAGGCGGGTCCGACCTGGACCGCGGGCTTCACCGAGGGCAATGTCGGGCTGATGTACTACCCCGCGACCCTGCTGTCGTCCACGCCCTTCGATGCGGGCGTCGCCGGCATCCCCGGTGTCGATGGCGGCGCGTCCACGTTCGTGGGTGGCGATGGCATCGGCATCTCGAAGGACTCGAAGAAGTCGCCCCAGGCGTGGAACTTCCTCAACTGGCTGATGTCGGAGGACGCTCAGGTCGGGGTGCTCGCCAAGAACAACGACGTCGTCTCGCGCTCGGACTTCGCCGACAACGAGTTCGCGGCGAAGGACCCCCGTCTGGTCACGATCAACGAGGTGGCCGGCCAGGGCGACACGCCGGTGGCGATGAACTTCCAGCAGGCGTTCAACGCTCCGGGCAGCCCGTGGCTGACACTGGTCCGCAACGCCGTGCTCGAAGGCACCGACACCGTCGACGCCGACAACGACGGCATCACCGACATCCTCGGTCAGTGATCCCACCGGGGTGACGCGGGCGACATCCCGCGTCACCCCGGCCGGGCGGCGGGCGACGCCGCCGCCCGGCCCCACCATCCCCACGGAGAACCCATGTCGACCCTCACCCCGCCGCGCCGCTCGAAGCGCGCCCGCCGTGACGCCCTGCAGGGCTGGCTGTACGCCTCGCCCACCGCGATCTTCGTCGGCTTCGTCTTCCTGCTGCCGCTGCTGCTCGTGCTGCAGATGTCCGCCTCCGACTGGCCGCTGCTGGCCGGGAACCGCGGCTGGAACTTCCCGGACAACTACGTCGACGCGACGCAGCACCGGCTGTTCTGGGACTCGATCTGGTTCACCCTGAAGTACACCGTCGTCACGACGATCCTGCTGATCGGACTCGGCCTCGGCCTCGCACTGCTCGTCCAGGAGTCGACGAGGTGGAAGTCGTTCCTGCGCACCGCGTTCCTGGTGCCGAGCGCACTCGGGCTCGCCTCGGCATCCCTCCTCTTTTACGTGCTCTACTCCCCCTACGCGGGACCCTTCGCCGATCTCATGCAGGCGTGGGGGTTCACGTTCCTCGGCACACCGGAGGGCGCGCTGTGGTCGACGGTGTTCCTCATCGTCTGGCGGTACGCCGGCTTCTACATGCTGCTGATGCTCGTCGGGCTGCAGTCGATCCCCGACGAGGTGTACGAGGCTGCCCGCATCGACGGCGCCTCCACCTGGCAGACCTTCCGCACCATCACGGTGCCGCTGCTGAGACCTACCTTCGCGCTCACGATCGTGCTGTGCGTGACCGGATCGCTGCTCGCGTTCGAGCAGTTCTACATCCTCACCAAGGGCGGCCCGGACAACAGCACGATGACCATCGTGCAGCTCATCTACAACGTCGCGTTCCAGGGGCAGAACGACCTCGGCATCGCCGCCGCGCTGTCGGTGATCGTGCTGCTCGCGCTCGTCGTCATCAACGTCTTCCAGCTGCGCGCGTTCCGCCGCACGGATGAGAACTGAGAGGCCGGCCGCCATGACCGCCCAGACCGTCCCCACCGCCACCGACGTGCTCCGGGTCGCGGAGCCCCGCCGCCGCGCCGGGCGGCGCTCCCCCGCCGCCCGCATCGTGTTCGGCGTGCCCTACTGGGTGCTGACCACGGCGCTCGCGATCATCTTCCTCTACCCGCTGATCTGGACCGCCGTCTCGTCGGTCGGTCCCCGACCGGGCACGAGTCAGGTCGATGGCTGGGGGTTCGGCAACTACGTCGCCCTGGCCAACTACCAGGCCGGCATCTGGGTGTACCTGGGCAACTCCGCGTTCGTCGCGCTGCTGACGGTGCTGCTCACCCTGGTCGTGTCGACCTTCGGCGGCTACGCCTTCGCGCGGTTCTCGTTCCCGGGGAAGAACCTGCTGTTCCTCACGGTGCTGGCGATCCTGATGGTCCCGTACGCGACACTCCTCATCCCCCTCTACGTGATCCTCAACATGGTCGGGCTCAGCAACTCGCTCGTCGGCGTCGCGATCGTGCTGACGATGTTCCAGCTGCCGTTCTCGATGTTCATGATGCGCATCTCGTTCGAATCGATCCCCCGCGAGCTCGACGAGGCGGCCATGGTCGACGGGGCGACGACGTTCGGCGCGCTGCGGCGCGTGCTGATCCCCGCCGTGAAGCCGGGGCTCATCACGGTCGGCATGTTCGCGTTCCTCGCGGCGTGGAACGACTTCATGGCGCCGCTGATCCTCATCACCGACACCAACCGGATGACGCTGCCCCTGGCGGTGGCGAACCTCCGCGTCCAGGTGCAGGGCGTGATCGACTACGGCGCCACCGAGGCCGGAGTCGTCGTGCTCGCGCTGCCCTGCATCCTGCTCTTCCTGATCCTCCAGCGGCACTACGTGCGCGGCTTCATGTCCGGCGCTTTCAAGGGATGACGATGACCACCTCCACCTCCACTGCACCCGCGGCTCCGGTCGCCCCCTCGACCGGCAGGCTGCGCCCGCTCGGGCTCGACGAGGTGCGCATCACCGGTGGCTTCTGGGGCACCCGCCAGTCCGTGAACGGCGCAGCCACGATCGCCCATGTCGGGGAGCGCCTCGAGTCGGAGGGCTGGCTGCCGAACTTCGACCTGGCCGCGGCCGGAACGCTGCCCGCCGGCCGGCGGGGTCGCGAGTTCGCGGACTCCGAGGTCTACAAGTACCTGGAGGCGCTCGCCTGGGAGATCGGCCGCACCGGCGACGACGCCCTCGAGGCACGGTTCCGAGAGGTGGTCGGACGCGTCGCGGCCGCACAGGAGCCCGACGGCTACCTGAACACCCACTTCGGCCGCCCCGGGCAGGGCGCCCGCTGGTCCGACCTCGAGTGGGGCCACGAGCTGTACTGCCTCGGGCACCTGTTCCAGGCGGCCGTCGCGCGGCTGCGCACCCGCCCCGATGCCGACGACGGCCTGGCCGGCATCGCCCGCCGTGCGGCCGACCTGGTGTGCGCGGAGTTCGGGCCGGACGGCCGCGACGCCGTCTGCGGCCACGCCGAGATCGAGGTGGGGCTCGCCGAGTTCGCCCGCGCCACCGAAGACGAGCGCTACGCGGCCCAGGCCGCGCTCTTCGTCGAGCGCCGCGGGCGCGGCACGCTCGCCGACATCGAGTACGGGCGCTCGTACTACCAGGACGACATCCCGGTGCGCGATGCCGAGGTCCTGCGCGGGCACGCGGTCCGGGCCAACTACCTGTCGGCGGGGGCCGTGGACGTCGCGGTGGACGGCGACGACGGCGAGCTGCTCGACGCGCTCCGCGGGCAGTGGGCGCGCACCGTGGCGCGACGCACGTACTTGACCGGCGGCCAGGGGTCGCACCACCAGGACGAGGCCTTCGGCGACGACTGGGAGCTGCCGAGCGACCGCGCCTACTCGGAGACCTGCGCCGGCATCGGCTCGATCATGTTCTCGTGGCGGATGCTGCTCGCCGACGGCGACGAGCGGTACGCCGACCTCATCGAGCGCACCCTGTACAACGTCGTGGCCACCTCGCCCAGCGCCGACGGCCGCTCGTTCTACTACGCGAACACGCTGCACCAGCGGGTGCCCGGTGCTCCCGCGGACCCCGACGAGACCTCGCCGCGGGCATCGTCGTCGCTGCGTGCGCCGTGGTTCGACGTGTCGTGCTGCCCGCCCAACGTCGCGCGGACGCTCGCGAGCCTGGGGGCCTACCTCGCCACCGCGGACGACGACGGCGTGCAGCTGCACCAGTTCGCGCCGGCGGAGGTGCGCACGGTGCTCGCCGACGGGCGACGGGTCGCGTTCGATGTGCAGACCGACTATCCGGTGAGCGGCAGCATCCGCGTCGTCGTCGTCGAGGACTCCGACGCGCCGTGGTCCCTCACGCTCCGGGTGCCGGCGTGGGCGGAGGGAGCCCGCGTCGCCGGGGCGGACGATGCCGTGGCCGAGGGTGATCGGGTGACCGTGCGGCGGGCCTTCCGCGCCGGCGACACCATCGAGCTCAGCCTGCCGATCGCCCCGCGCTTCGTGCAGCCCGACCCGCGGATCGACGCCGTCCGCGGCTGCGTGGCCGTCGAGCGCGGGCCGGAGGTGCTCGCCCTCGAGTCCGTGGACCTCGCCGCGGCGCCCGATGACGACGTCTCGAACGCGGTGGTCGACGTGAGCGTCGCGCCGACCGAGCGAGACGGCCGGGTGTGGGTGCGGGTCGGCTCGGCACGGTCGGGGGCTGACCCGTGGCCGTACCGTGCGGGCGCCGGGGCGCACCCGTCCGACACCGTCGAGGTGCCGCTGGTGGCGTACCACGACTGGGCGAACCGCGGACCGTCGACGATGCGGGTGTGGGTGCCTGCGCGAAGCTGACCAGGCGTCCAGGGTTCGGTGGGGCAGGGCGCGGTAGGCTGGTCGTTTCCGGAATGTGCAACTACCTGGCTCCCGCTAAGGCGGCACGACATGCCGCGTGCCGCGGCGGACGCACAGGACCCTCATGCACACGACCATCGCAGCGCCTCGCCCTGCAAGTCTCATTCGCGAGACCGGATTCCCCTACTTCCCGCTCGCGCTGATCGCGCGGCTGCCGTTCGCCATGATGGTGGTCGGCATCCTCACCCTCGTGGTGTCGGCCCGCGACTCGCTCGCCCTCGCCGGCGCGACCTCGGCGATGACGGGGCTCGGCACGGCCCTGTTCGGGCCGCTGCTCGGCGCCGCGGCCGACCGGTTCGGCCAACGACGCGTGCTCCTCGTGGCGGGGGCGGCGAACAGCCTCCTGCTGGTCGCACTCGCGTGGGTGGCGTTCTCCCCCGCACCGGACGGGATGCTGCTGGCTCTCGCGTTCGCGATCGGTGCGACGATGCCGCAGGTCGCGCCGCTGTCGCGCAGCCGCCTCGTCGGGATCATCGGGCGCGCCTTCCCCGCTGACCGGCGCACCAAGGCCGTCAACGGCACCATGGCCTACGAGTCGGCCGCGGACGAGATCGTGTTCGTGTTCGGTCCGGTGATCGTCGGCCTGCTGGCCACCACGATGAACCCCGTGGCCCCCGTGATCGGAGCCGCGGTGCTCGGAGCGGTGTTCGTCACCGCGTTCGCGCTGCACCCGACCGCGTCCGCCGCGGTGTCCGTCCGCGCCGATTCGACGGAGCGGGCACCCGCCAGGGCGCTCGTGAGCCCTGCGGTGCTCCTGCCCGTGGCCGGCGCACTCGGGATGGGCATGTTCTTCGGCGGGATGCTGACCTCGCTCACCGCCTTCATGGGCGACCGCGGGGTGGCGGAGCAGTCCGGGCTCGTCTACGGCGCCATGGGCATCGGCTCCGCCGCGCTCGCGCTGGCGGTCGCGGCGTTCCCCGCGCGGTTCCGGCTCGGCGCCCGGTGGCTCGTGTTCGCCGGGATCCTGCTGGCCGGAACCCTCGCCCTGCCGTTCGTCGGCAGCGTGCCCGGGATGGCTCTTGCGCTCCTCGTCATCGGCATCGGGATCGGCCCGACGATGGTGACCCAGTACAGCCTCGCCGCCGGCCGCAGTCCTGCGGGCCGTTCTGCGACGGTCATGACGATGCTCGGCTCCGCCGTCGTCGTCGGGCAGTCGGCATCCTCGGCACTGACTGGGCTGATCGCCGAGACTTCGGGCACCGAGACGGCGCTGCTGGCGCCGGTGGTCGCGGCAGCGGTGGTCCTCACGGCCGGCGTCGCGGACGCCACGCTGGCCCGGCGTCGTCGCGCCGCCGCATCCCTCCCGCTCCGCTGACGCACGGCGGCGCCCGCCGAGCCTCCGCCGAATCCACAGGTTCACGGGCGAACCCACACGTTCCGGTTCCCCGGAGTGGTGGACTCGGCGAGGACCTGGTGGATTCGACGACAGCGGGCTGAGAGCGCGAGGGCGGTGAGGGACAGCAAGGGGTGCGGGCGAAATGTGATCGCTCACGGGAACGCGGGCATCACCCCGGTTCGACGAGGGTGCCGCTGCCCCTGTCCGCCTGGCGCGTTACCGAAATGTTATCGCTCACAACTTGCGCGGCCCTCGATTGTGAAGGCTAACATTCAAGCCAGCGGGTCGATCTCGACCACCCGCCCACCGGTCGGCACCGACGCCGATCCATGAACGAGGAGGTTCACAGCATGAACAAGAAGTTTCTTGCCGGCGCTGCGCTGCTGGGCGCGCTGACGCTGGTCGCGGCCGGCTGCTCGAGCAGCAACGGAACCGGCGGCAACGGCGAAGAGGGCGGCGACGAGCTCATCACCGTCGGCTTCGCCCAGACCGGGTCGGAGTCGGGCTGGCGCTCGGCGAACACCGAGTCGATGAAGGAGGCCTTCAGCAAGGAGAACGGGTTCGACCTCAAGTTCAACGCGGCTGACAACAAGCAGGAGGCGCAGATCGCCGCCGTCCGCAGCTTCATCAACCAGGGCGTCGACGCGATCGTCATCGCACCGATCACGGTCGACGGCTGGGACGACGTGCTCACCGAGGCGAAGGATGCCGGCATCCCGGTCATCCTGGAGGACCGCACCGTCTCGGCCAGCGAGGACCTCTACGCGAGCTGGGTCGGCCTCGACTTCGAGCAGGAGGGCAAGACCGCCGGCGAATGGGCCGTCGAGAACGCCGACGGCTCGAACCTCGTGATCCTCGAGGGAACCACCGGCTCCTCGGCCGCACTCGACCGTGCGACGGGCTTCGGCGCCGCGATCGAGGGCTCGGACATCACCACCCTCGACTCGCAGACCGGCGACTTCACCCGCGACGGCGGCAAGAAGGTCATGGAGGGCTTCCTGCAGAAGTACGGCGATGACATCAACCTGCTGTTCGCGCACAACGACGACATGGGCCTCGGCGCCCTCGACGCCATCAAGGCAGCCGGCCTCACCCCCGGCAAGGACATCACGATCGTGACGATCGACGCGGTCAAGGACGGCATGACGGCCCTGGCGAACGGCGAGTTCAACTTCATCGTGGAGTGCAACCCGCTCCTCGGCGAGAAGGCAGCCGATCTGGTCAAGGCGGTCCTCGCCGGCGAAGACGTCGAGAAGAAGACGATCGTGCCCGACCAGTCGTTCACGCAGGAGCAGGCGGCAGAGGTCCTGGACTCGCGTCCGTACTGATCGGACGCCCACCAGCGACAATCCTCTCCGCCGGGATCGGGACCACCTCCCGGTCCCGGCGGAGACCTGCACGGAAGGGCGCGACATGTCCGCCGAAACCACTCAGCCGTCCGTCGTCGAGATGCGCGGCATCACCGTCGAGTTCCCCGGTGTGCGTGCCCTCGACGGCGTCGACCTCACGCTCCGGCGCGGCGAGGTGCACACCCTCATGGGCGAGAACGGAGCGGGCAAGTCCACGCTCATCAAGGCGCTCACGGGCGTCTACACGATCAGCGCGGGCACCATCACCGTCGGCGGCGAGGAGCGCGTGCTGCGCTCGACCGCCGACGCGCAGGCCGCCGGCATCTCGACCGTGTACCAGGAGGTCAATCTCTGCACGAACCTCTCCGTCGGAGAGAACGTCATGCTGGGCCACGAGATGCGCCAGGGGGGCCGCATCGACTGGAAGGCGACGCATCGCGAGGCCGCCGCACACCTCGAGAACCTCGGTGTGCGGATCGACACGCGGTCGCTGCTCGGCACCCACTCGATCGCGCTGCAGCAGCTCGTCGCGATCAGCCGCGCGATGGTGACCGAGGCGAGCGTGCTCGTGCTCGACGAGCCCACGTCGAGCCTCGACCGCGGCGAGGTCGAGCAGCTGTTCGCCGTCGTCCGCGACCTGCGCGACCGCGGCGTCGCCATCCTCTTCGTCACGCACTTCCTCGACCAGGTGTACGAGATCTCCGACCGCCTCACCGTGCTGCGCAACGGCAAGCTGGTCGGCGAGCACCTCGCCGCCGACCTCCCCCGCGGCGAGCTCATCTCCCAGATGATCGGCCGAGAGCTCGACGAGCTCGAGGCGATCTCCCGCACGTCCGAGCGCGAGATCGACCGGGACGCGGTGCCCGTCCTCCGCGCGCGCGGCGTCGGCAAGAAGAAGGTGCTCGAGCCGGTCGACCTCGACGTGTTCGACGGCGAGGTCGTCGGAATCGCCGGACTGCTCGGCTCCGGCCGCACCGAGCTCGTCCGGCTGCTGTACGGGGCGGACCGCCCAGACAGCGGCGAGACCGAGATCCGCGGCGCGCACGCCCGCATCACGACGCCGCGCCACGCGATCGACCGGCGCGTCGCGTTCTCGTCGGAGGACCGCAGGGCCGAGGGCATCGTGGCCGACCTCACCGTCGCCGAGAACATCGTGCTCGGCATCCAGGCCAAGCGCGGCGCCCTCCGCAAGATCAGCAAGGCCGAGCAGGCCGCCGTCGTCGACGACTACATCTCGGCGCTCGGCGTCCGCCCCGCGAATCCGAACGCGCTCGTGCGCAATCTGTCGGGCGGCAACCAGCAGAAGGTGCTGCTCGCACGCTGGCTGGCCACCGCACCGCAGCTGATCATCCTCGACGAGCCGACCCGCGGCATCGACGTCGGCGCGAAGGCCGACATCCAGCGCAAGGTCGCCGAGCTGTCGGCGCAGGGGCTGGCCGTCGTGTTCATCTCGTCGGAGCTCGAGGAGGTCGTGCGCATCTCGCAGCGCATCGCGGTGATGCGCGATCGTCGTAAGATCAGCGAACTCGACTCCACCGACACGACCGTCGACGACCTCGTCGCGGTCATCGCCCAGGAATCCCCCGAGACGACGCCGTCTCGCCAGACGCCGGAGAGCGCCGCATGAAGACCGTCCTGAAGCACCGGCTGTTCTGGCCGATCGCCGCCCTGCTGACCCTGATCGTGATCAACACCATCGCGCGGCCGTCGTTCATCTCGATCACCGTGCAGAACGGCCAGCTGTACGGGCCGCTCATCGACATCCTCCGCAACAGCGCCCCGCTGATGCTCGTCGCCCTCGGCATGACCCTCGTCATCGCGACGCGCGGCATCGACCTCTCCGTCGGCGCCATCATGGCCGTGTCCGGCGCGGTCGCGCTGACCTTCATCTCGGGCTCCAGCGACCCGAACGGCCTGCCGACCGTCATGATCGCGATCGGCCTCGGCGTGCTGGTCGCCCTCGTCCTGGGCGCGTGGAACGGGTTCCTGGTCGCGATCGTCGGCGTGCAGCCGATCATCGCGACGCTCGTGCTCATGCTCGCCGGTCGCGGCATCGCCCTGCTCATCACCGGCGGCTTCATCACGACCATCAACAGCGAGCCGTATCGCTTCATGGCGCAGGGGTACCAGTTCGGTCTGCCGTTCGCCTTCTACGTCTCGCTCGCCGCGATCGCCGTGGTCGCGCTGCTCGAGCGCCGCACAGCGCTCGGCGTGCTGACGGAGGCGGTGGGCATCAACCCCGAGGCGAGCCGGCTCGCGGGCGTCCGCTCGCGCGGCATCATCTGGGGCGCCTACGCTGCGAGCGGCCTGCTCGCGGGGCTCGCCGGCATCCTGTACAGCTCCAACATCATGGCCGCCGACGCCAACGCCGCCGGCCTCTACATCGAGCTCGACGCGATCCTCGCGGTCGTGCTCGGCGGCACCTCGCTGATGGGCGGCAAGTTCTCCATCGCCGGGACCGTGGTCGGCGTCTTCACGATCCAGACGCTCAAGTCGACCATCACGTTCCTGGGCGTCCCGCCCGCCGTGAGCCCGCTCTTCCTGGCCATCGTGGTCGTGATCGTCGTGCTGGTGCAGTCGCCCAGGACGAGGGAGCATCTCACGAGGCTGGGGCGCAGCATCCGACGATCGTCCGCACCGAAGGTGGAGGTGGCCTCGTGAGCACGCTCACCGCGACCGACTCGCGCTCTTCCGCCCTGCAGCAGAGCCTCACGCGCTTCCGGCACCGCCACGCCTCGTGGATCCCGGTGTTCGCGGCGCTCGTCATCCTCATCGTGATGCTCGTGGGAGCGCAGCTCTACTTCGGCAACTTCCTCACTCCGCGCGTGCTGTCGGCGCTGCTGCTCGACAACGCGTACCTGCTGATCCTCGCCGTGGGCATGACCTTCGTCATCCTGACCGGCGGCATCGACCTCTCCGTCGGCGCGGTGATGGCCTTCACGGGGATGCTGGGGGCCAGCCTCCTGAGCACGGGTCTCCCGTCGGCGATCGCGATCCCGGTGATGCTGCTGGTCGGCGCGGCCATGGGGCTCGCGGTCGGCGTGCTCGTCCTGTTCTTCGACGTGCAGCCGTTCATCGCCTCGCTCGCGGCGATGTTCGCGGCACGCGGCCTCGCGTTCATGGTGAGCCTGTCCTCGATCAAGGTCGAGGATCCGGCGATCCTGTGGCTGCAGTCCACGCGGCTGCAGGGCGCGCCCGGCGGCTTCTACCTCACGCCCACGGGCATCATCGCGCTGACCGTCGTGCTCGTCGGGGCGCTCGTGCTGCACTACACGCGGTTCGGCCGCACGATCTACGCGATCGGCGGCAACGAGCAGTCGGCACGCCTCATGGGCCTGCCGGTCGTGCGCACGAAGCTGTTCGTCTACGTCGTCAGCGGACTCTGCGCCGGCCTCGCCGGCGTCGTCTTCACCGCCTACACGGGCGCGTCGTATCCGCTGAACGGCATCGGCACCGAGCTCGACACGATCGCGGCGGTCGTCATCGGCGGCACGCTCCTGACCGGCGGCAGCGGATTCGTGGTCGGCTCGATGATCGGCGTGTTCGTCTACGGCACCATCAAGACCGTGATCTCGTTCCTCGGCGCGGACCAGTCGTGGACCCGCATCTCGATCGGCGCGCTGCTGCTCGTCTTCGTCGTCGTGCAGCGGCTCATCGTCGCCAGATCCAGCCGACGATGAGGGCGGGTGCCTGACCGTCTCGCGGCCCGCCGGGCGGCATGATGGAGTCCATGGTCGAGCAGGTCCACCCGGTGGTCGAAGTCGTGGGAGCCACCGTGCGCTTCCAGGCCGAGACCGCGCTGGACGGCGTCGACTTCCGGATGTTCCCCGGCGAGGTGCACTCGCTCATGGGCGAGAACGGCGCGGGCAAGTCGACGCTCATCAAGGCGATCACCGGAGCGCTGCGGCTGGATGCGGGCGTCATCCGGCTCGACGGCGAGGTGGTGCGCCTGGCGACGCCGCACGACGCCCTGGTGGCCGGCATCAGCACGGTGTACCAGGAGATCGACCTCCTGCCCAACCTGTCGGTGGCGGAGAACATCTGGCTCGGCCGCGAGCCTCGGCGGTTCGGCGCGATCGACTGGCCGCGCATGCGGGTGACCGCGCACGAGGTGCTCGCCGATCTCGGCCTCGACATCGACCCCGCGTCGCAGCTCGGGGCGCATTCGCTCGCGGTGCAGCAGCTGATCGCGATCGCCCGCGCCATCTCGACCGATGTGCGCGTGCTCATCCTCGATGAGCCCACCTCGAGCCTCGACCTCGACGAGGTGGCGGAGCTCTTCCGCGTGATCCGCGAGCTGCGCGAGCGCGGTGTGGCGATCCTGTTCGTCTCGCACTTCCTCGACCAGGTATACGAGATCTGCGACCGCGTGACCGTCCTGCGCAACGGCCGCCTGGTGGGCGAGTACCTCACCAAGGAGCTGCTGCGGATCGATCTCGTGCAGAAGATGCTCGGCCGCAGCGTCGAGGCGCTGAAGACCTTCCCGCGCACGGACGCCACCGAGACCGAGCCGGACACGCAGACGCTCTCCGCCCGCGGTGTGAGCGTCGGCCGCGGAATCGTGGACGCCGACGTGGACGTGGCCGAGGGCGAGGTCCTCGGCGTGGCCGGCCTGCTGGGCTCGGGCCGCACCGAGCTCGCGCGGGCGCTGACCGGCGTCGATGGGCTGGACTCCGGCATCATCCGCATCTCCGGGACCGAGCTGGGCGGCGTGCGCAGGGCGATCTCGCTCGGCGTCGTCTACTCGTCGGAGAACCGCCGCACCGAGGGCATCATCAGCGAGCTCAGCGTCCGGGAGAACATCACCCTCGCCCTGCAGGCCCAGCGCGGCATCCTGCGCCGCATCCGGCCGTCGCGGCAGCGCGAGCTGGCCGCCAGCTGGGTCGAGGCGCTGGACGTGCGACCGCCCGACCTCGACAAGCCGGCCGGCACGCTCTCCGGCGGCAACCAGCAGAAGGTGCTCCTGGCGCGCCTGCTCGCCCTCTCGCCGCGGGTGCTCGTGCTCGACGAGCCGACCAGAGGCATCGACGTGGGAGCCAAGGTCGAGATCCAGAACCTCGTCGGCGAGCTGGCCGACAACGGCCTGTCGGTCGTGTTCATCTCCGCCGAGCTCGAAGAGGTGCTGCGCGTCGGGCACAGGGTCGCGATCCTGCGCGCCGGGCGCATCGTGGACGTGCTCCCCGCCGAGAATCTCACCGTCGAAGCGGCGATGGCCCTCGTGGCGCAGCCGGAAGACGAGGAGTGACCGGCCCGTGAGCGAGGAAAAGGGAGCACGCACCGCGAACATCTTCGATGTCGCGCGGCTCGCCGGCGTCTCGCACCAGACCGTCTCGCGCGTGCTGAACGACCTGCCCAACGTCCGCCCTGCCACGCGAGCCAGGGTCGAGCAGGCCATCGCACAGCTGCGGTACAGCCCATCCCCCGCCGCTCGCGCCCTCGTGACCCGCCGCACCCGCACGATCGGGCTCGTCACCCCGGGCGTCGCCGACTACGGGCCCACCTCGATCGCACTCCACTTCACCGTCGCCGCACGCACCGAGCGGTACAACGTCGAGACGGTGAGCACGCTCGACGCCGATCCCGCCGCCGTGCGGTCCGCGGTGGAAGGCCTGCTGCGGCAGCGCGTCGACGCGATCGTGCTGGTGGTCGTCGACCTCGGCGTGCTCGAAGTGGTGCGGGGGCTCGACCTCAGCATCCCCGTCGTCGCCGCCGCCGCCTCGCAGCGACGCAACCCGCATCTGGTCTCCATCGACCAGTACCGCGGCGCCCGATCGGCGGTGCGCCACCTGGCCGAGCTGGGCCACACCCGCATCCTCCATGTCGCGGGTCCGCAGCGCGCCCCCGATGCGATCGAGCGGATCCGCGGCTGGCGCGACGAACTCGCCGCGCACCGGCTGGAAGCGATCGAGCCGCAGCACGGCGACTGGAGCGCCGCCTCCGGGCACCGCATCGGCACCGCGCTGGACATCGACGCGGGCGCGGCGGTGTTCGTCGCGAACGACCACATGGCGATCGGGATGCTGTCGGCCCTGCGCGAGCGCGGGCTGCGCGTCCCCGAGGACGTGAGCGTCGTCGGCTTCGACGACGTGCCGGAGGCCGGGTTCCTCTACCCCGCGCTGACCACCGTCCGACAGGACTTCGCGAGCCTCGGCGAGCTGATCATGCGGAAGGTGCTGATCGCCGTCGAGGAGCCCGAGAGCGCCACCGAGGACACTCCGCTGCCGACGCACCTGATCGTGCGCCAGTCCACGCGCGCCGCCCGCTGATCTCGCCCGCTCGGCGCCTAGCACGCGAGAAGGCCGCACGCCAGGGCGCCAGCGGGATCCGTCCAGGCTCATAGCGTGGAGGACATGATGGCCAAGACGACGAAAGCCCAGAAGCACGCCCTCGAGGCGCGCGACGCCGCCGGCGAGAGCGCCCGCGCCGCCAAGCAAGCGCTCCGGGACATTCCCGGCAGCGTGCCGAAGAGCGACCGCAGGAAGGTCAAGGGCGCGATCCGCGACGCCAAGCACGTCTCGAAGACCTCCAAGCGTGCGGTGCGCCGGGACGCGGCGGCGGTGACGGCAGAGGCGGAGGCCGCGACCAAGCGACTTCGCAAGACCCTCGCGAGCGCGAAGCGTGCCGCGCGCCTCGCCGACCCCTCCCACCGGGAGACGACCGCCACGTCGGGAAGCGCCGCAGAGCAGGCGGAGCTCGGCGCGATGACGGTGGCGGAGCTTCGGCTCAAGGCCAAGGACGCCGGCCTGACCGGCTATTCGAGCCTCGCCAAGGCCGACCTCCTCGCCCTCTTCGCGAAGCCAGGTGCGTAGTCTGGGGAGTCCGCCCTGAAGCGAGGTCCCGTCATGTCGACAGCCCATCCGTACGACGCGAAACCGTGGCTGCCGGCGTACGCCCCCGGCGTGCCGGCTGAGATCGACGAGGTCAGCCAGACCCTCACCGACATGATCGAGACGAGCGTCGCCGCGCGCGCGAAGAAGCCCGCGCTGGTGTTCTTCGGCGCGACGACCGCGTACCGCGAGCTCGGCGAGACGATCGAGCGGGCCGCTGAGGGACTGCGCCGCCTGGGCGTGCAGCCGGGCGACCGCGTCGCCCTCGTGCTGCCGAACTGCCCGCAGCACGTGGCCGCGTTCTACGCGATCCTCCGGCTCGGGGCGATCGTCGTCGAGCACAACCCGCTCTACACGGCGCGCGAACTGCGCCACCAGTTCGAGGATCATGGCGCCCGCTTCGCGATCGTGTGGGACAAGGTCTACGACACCATCGCCGGATTCCCGTCCGACCTCGCCGTCGCGGGCATCGTCAGCGTCGACATCACCGAGGCTCTCCCGTTCGCGAAGCGCCTCGCACTGGCGCTGCCCATCCCGAAGGCGAGGAAGGCGCGCGCGCAGCTGACCGCGAAGCCGGAGGCCAAGCATCCCTTCCCCTGGAGCAGGCTCATCGGCGGCCGCAGGATCTCGCGGAAGCACGAGCGACCCGGCATCGACGATGTCGCCCTCCTGCAGTACACGAGCGGCACGACGGGCAGCCCGAAAGGCGCGATCCTCACGCACCGCAACCTCCGGGCGAACGCGATGCAGGGGCGCGCCTGGGTGCCGGGGCTGCACGAGGGCGAGGAGACCTTCTACGGGGTGCTGCCCCTCTTCCACGCCTACGGTCTGACGCTGTGCCTGACCTTCGCGATGAGCATCGGCGCGAAGCTCGTCCTGTTCCCGAAGTTCGACGTCGCCCTGGTGACGGATGCCGTCCGCCAGAGTCCGCCCACGTTCCTGCCTGCGGTGCCGCCGATCTACGACCAGCTGGCCAGGGCATCCGCCCGCGGCACAGTGGACCTGTCGTCGGTGCGGTTCGCCATCTCGGGGGCGATGAGCCTTCCGGTGTCGACGGTCGACAAGTGGGAGGTGGCCACGGGCGGCCTGCTCGTCGAGGGCTACGGGATGACCGAGACCTCGCCGGTCGCGCTCGGCAACCCGATCGGCCCGAGCCGGCGGCCCGGCACCGTCGGCGTGCCCTTCCCGAGCACCGAGATCCGCGTCGTCGATCCGGAGGACCCCACGATCGAGGTGCCGTTCGGCGAGCGCGGCGAGCTCCTCCTCCGCGGACCGCAGGTGTTCCAGGGCTACTGGAAGCGGCCGGATGAGACCGCCGCGGCGCTCCTCTCCGATGGATGGCTGCGCACCGGCGACATCGTCACGGTCTCGGCGGACGGCTTCATCACGATTGTCGACCGCCTCAAGGAGCTCATCATCACCGGCGGGTTCAACGTCTCACCGAGCGAGGTGGAGGAGGCCCTGCAGTCGCACCCCGACGTGGATGCGGCAGCGGTCGTCGGGCTGCCGCGCGAGAGCGGCGGCGAGGAAGTCGTCGCGGCGGTCGTCGCACGTCAGGGCGCCGAGCTCGACACCGACGCACTGCGCGACTACGCGCGAACGCGGCTCACGGCGTACAAGGTGCCTCGTCGCATCGTGCTGGTCGACGACCTCCCCCGCTCCCTCATCGGCAAGGTGCTGCGCAAGCAGGTGCGCGACCAGCTCATCGGCTCCTGACGGGTCAGCCGCGGCTCACGCCGACGTACACCGAGTTCGAGGACACCCCGCCGGTGATCGGGTTGTCGAAATCGACGACGTGCGCCGCGCCGTGATCGAAGACGGCGTCCAGCGCGACCATGAACTCCGCGTCGGGCGGATCGTCCGACCACAGCGCGAACACCCCGCCCGGCGTGAGGTGCCGATCCAGCGCCCGCAGCCCCGCCGCGTCGTAGAGGTCGGCGTGGCTCGGGTCGAGCTGGTGCCGCGGCGAGTGGTCGACGTCGAGCAGGATCGCGTCGAACCGGCGCCCCTCGTCACCGGGCGCCGCGCGCATCACGGCGAAGAAGTCGCCGTGCGTGAGCGTGGTGCGCGGGTCGTCGACGAGCTCCGCCGAGGTCGGCAGGAGCTTCCGCCGATGCCAGCCGATCACCGCGGGCAGCGCGTCGATCACCTCGAGCGAGCGCACCCGCGGGTCGCGCAGCGCGGTCAGCGCCGTGTACCCGAGACCGAGGCCGCCGACGAGCACGACGAGGTCGTCGCGGTCGAGCGCAGCCAGGCCCAGGGTCGCGAGCTCCTCCTCGGCGACGGTGAACAGGCTCGACATGAGGTACTCCTCGCCGAGCTTCACCTCGTAGATCTCCCGGCCGACCGCGGGCTCCGCGCGGCGGCGGAGGGTGAGGTCCCCCATCGGCGTCGGCTGCCAGTCCAGCTCCTCGAATCGCGTGATCACAGCGCGAGCAGCCTCTCGGTGTCGCCGTAGACCTCGAGCCCCGCGCACTCGGCGACCCCCTCGATGAGCACGGTGCCGTCCGGCGCCAGATGGCGCAGTCGGATGCGGGCATCCAGCGTCTCCTCGACGCGCTGGTGCATGGCGGTGCGCAGGGGCGCGTGCAGCAGCCCGCCGCGGACCCGCTCGGCATCGAGCTCGAGCACGCCGTCCGGCCCGTCCACCTGCCAGCGGACGCGGTCGTCGTCGATCGTGAGGAGGCGCTCGGTGGAGCGGTTGTAGGTGGTCCACTTGTGCAGCCGTCCGCTGTGGCGGAAGCCGACGATCGACCCGCGGAACGATCCGCGCAGCCACGGGATGATCGCTACCGACGCGATCAGCGACGCCTCCTCGGCGGCGTCGACCTGCTCCCTGAGCTCTGTCGACCGGTCGATGTGGTTGCTCGCCATCCAGACGTACCCGGCGGGGAAGGCCTTGCCCCAGTCCTTCTCGATGTAGCCCCGGCCCCCGTGGAACGAACGCGGCGTCCCCTCGACGTCGAGCTCGCCCGCCAGCGCGTGCCCGAACGAGACGATGCCGTGGAAGCACTCCATGAACGGCACGAGCCCGTACCAGCCCATGATCCCCGGCTCGCGCAGGGTCACCGGCCACGGGACGAGCGGGGTGGTGTACTCGATGCGTCCGCGCAGCTGCGGCAGGTCGAGCGTGACCCCCTGAGCAGTGAAGCGGTTGCCGCCGACCGTGACGTCGAACTCGCGGTCCGACGCGTGGAACTCCCCCGGCGCGAACCGGTGGTACCAGGAGCGCCCGGTCAGTCCGTCGAGCACCTGCACGAATGCCTCATCGGTCTCGCCGCTCTCGCCGACCCCGCGGAACACCCCGGGGATGACCGCCCAGCGCTGCGCCCGGTCGGCCGACACGAGCTTCACGTACCAGCCTTCGAAGAACCCACGGCGGACGCCGCGACCGTGGAAGGCCTCCGGGTGCCTGGCACCCCGGACGAACGCGACGGGTGAGCGCATGGTCACACCCTAGACGCGCGGCGAGATCCAGCGCGCGAAGACGGGCACCGGCCTGATCAAGACGGTGTAGCCGCCGCGCCGCTGCCTCAGCGCCCATCCCCTCGCGCGAAACAGGCGCTCTGACGGACACAGGAGGATCTGCCGCGAATGCGTCCTGCGTTCGCCAGAACAGGTGTTTTCGGAGGGGCCGGAGAGCCGGAGGGCCGGAGAGGCGGAGGGCCGGAGAGGCGGCGAGGGCGAGGCGGGGCGGGGCGGGGCGGGGCGGGGCGGGGCGGGCGAGGCTACTCCTCCTCGGCGAGGACCTCGTTCGCGATGCGGAACGCGGTGTTCGCCGCAGGGACGCCCGAGTAGATCGCCGACTGCAGGATGATCTCGCGGATCTCGTCCACCGTGAGCCCGTTGCGCAGGCCGGCACGCAGGTGCATCGCGAGCTCCTCGTGGTGGCCGTGCGCGATGAGCGAGGTGATCACCGCGACCGACCGCGACCGGCGGTCGAGACCCGGCCGCGACCACACATCGCCCCAGGCGACCCGCGTGATGAAGTCCTGGAAGTCGGCGGTGAGATCGGTGGCCGCAGCGGTCGCACGGTCGACGTGGGCGTCCGAGAGCACGGCGCGGCGCACCGCCATCCCCTGGTCGTAGCGCTCCTGATCGGTCAGGCCTTCGCCGTCGGGTCGGGTCATGGGGTCACCTCCGTGAAGAACGCGAGCAGAGCGGATGCTGTCGCCCCTGGCTGCTCGGCGGGTGGCAGATGGGCCGCGCCGGCGATGCGCTCGGCGCGCCCGTCGCGCACGCCCGCCGCGATCTCGGTCGCCTTGGGCTCCGGCGCGACCTCGTCGAACGCGCCCCAGAGCGCGAGCACCGGGACGGCAATCTCGCCGAGCTCGCTCCGCACGTCATAGTCGGCGAGCGCTTCGCAGCAGCGGGCATACGACTCGTCGTCGGCGTCCTGCAGCGCGTGGAACAGCCGGCCGGACAGCTCGGGCTCGCGCGCGATCGACTCGGGGGCGAACCAGCGCTGTCCGGATTGGACGATCAGCGACGAGGTCGACTCCGCCCGCACCTTCGCGGCGCGCTCGTGCCAGCTCTGCGGGTCGCCGAGCTGTGCGCCCGAGGCGACGATCGCGGCAGCGGCGACGAGTCCGGGGTGGCGCAGCAGCAGTTCGAGGCCGGTCGCCCCGCCGAGCGAGACGCCGGCATACAGGATGCGGTCCGCCCCGAGCGAGCGGACGGCCTCCGCCACGGCGTCGGCGAGGTCGGCCACCGAGAACGCATCGGTCGCGGCGGGCGAGGCGCCGTGGCCGGGGAGGTCCCACGCGACGACGCGGTACTGCCCGGCCAGCGCGGGGATGGTGTTCTCCCACAGGATCGCCGAGGTGCCCAGCGACGGCCCCAGCACGAGCAGCGGGGCGTCGGCGGGACCGACCGGGTCGGTCAGCGTGAGAGTCGGCACGGTCATGCGGGGTCCGGGAACTCGAGGGACGGGTCGGGCTGCTGCCCCGTCGCGGCGTCGGTGAGCGGGCCGGCGAGTCCGGTGTAGCCGGTGGGGTCGGCGACCTCGGCCGCCCGTGGCCCGCCCAGCACGTCGGCCAGCGCGGTTCCCGCTGAGACGGCCGCGATCACGCCAGGGATCTCTGCGCGGGCAACGAGGTCCGGCTCGTGCGACAGGCGCTCGGCGACGATCAGTCCGCGGGTGAGGCCGAGATTACGGGTGACCGCCTCGTCGTCGACGACGAGTCCCTTGGCGAGTTCGTCGGCGTTCGCGGCCGCTCCGAGCGCCAGCCGGAGCAGTTCACGCAGGGTCGGCCACTCCGCGTGCCACGCGCCGTCCGGGCGTTCATCCACCGCGAAGGCCGCGGCGAGATGGAGGGTCGCGCCGAGCTGGGGCGCGCGCAGCGCCGCCGAGCGGAGCAGCACCGAACGGGCGGGGTTCTGCTTCTGGGGCATGGCCGACGACCCGCCGGACGAGCCCTCGGCGACTTCGCCGATCTCGGTGCGGCTGAGGGTGGCGACATCGGCTGCCAGCTTGCCCACCGCGTCGATCGCCTGCACCAGCGCGTCCCCGAGCTCGGTGACGGGCCAGCGGGTGACGTGCCAGGGCGCCTCGGGCGTGCGGAGCCCGAGCTCCGCGGCAAAGGCGGCAGGCAGGCGCACGGCGGCACCGGCATCCGCTCCGCTGTGCGCGGCGATCGCCACGAAGGCCGCGAGGGTGCCGCCGGCACCTCCCAGCTGTGCGGGCAACTCGACGGCTTCGAGACGGTCCGCGGCGCGACGGATGCCGCGCAGCCACGTGGCGGCCCGCAGCCCGACGGTCGTCGGCACGGCGTGCTGGGTCAGTGTCCTGGCCGCGGCGACCTGGTCGCGGCGCGTGACCGCGAGGGCGGTCAGGTGGTGCTCGGCGCTGCGGAGCGCGTCGACGATCCGGGGCACTGCACGCGAGGCCACGAGCATCACTGCGGTATCGAGGATGTCCTGGCTCGTCGCGCCGGCGTGCACCCAGGCGGTGGCGGCCGAGGGCACCGATTCCTTGAGCTGCGCGACCAGCGGGATCACCGGGTTGCCGCCGGACACCCCTGCCGCGGCGAGCGCGGCGAGGTCGATGTGGTGCTCGACCCGCGCGGCCCCCTGCCAGCCGAGCGCCGACGACACGGCCTCGGCCGCCTCTGTGGGGGCGACGCCGACGGCCGCCCACGCGCGGGTGAGCGCGACCTCGACCGCGACGAGCGCGTCGAGGACGGCGGCATCGGACACCGTGCCGTCGTGTCCGACGGTCACGGGCGAGAGCAGCCCTGCATCGAACGCCGGCTCAGTAGGCAAGGAACACGGTCTCCTTCTCACCCTGCAGGTGGATGTCGTGGCGCAGGTGTCCGTCGGGGGTGCGCGTGGCCACGAGCGTAGCGCGCTCGTCGGGCGCGAGTGCGGAGAGCAGCGCGTCGGCAGCGAGCCGCTCCTCGTCCTCGGGCAGGTAGATCCGGGTGTGCAGCTTGTTCGGCAGCCCGCGGGCGAAGACGATCGCGGCGAAGAACGGCGCGGTGCCGTCGATCGGACCGGGGTTGCGTGTCCAGAACTCGAAGTGCCCCTCGTCGTTCGTGAACGCGCGGCCGAAACCGGTGAAGGTGTGGTCGTCGCGACGCCGTGACCCGCGTGCCCGCGGGATCGTGCCGTCGGTGTCGGCGCCCCAGATCTCGACGCAGGCATCGGGGATCGGCGCGCCTGCGCCGTCGAACACGGTGCCGCCCAGCACGATCGCGCCCGGCGTGTGCGGGAAGGCGACCTCGTGCATCTTGGGGTACTGCAGTCCGAACGCGAAGAACGGGCCGATGGTCTGGCCGGCTGTCGGCTCGAGGCGCGAGTCGGCGGGGAACCGCGCGTCCGCGGCGCGGCGGGTGTCGGTGGTCTCGCTCATCAGTGCTCCTCCTCCGCTTCGAACCACGTCGCATCCGGTCCGTCGACGACGATGTCCCAGCGGTAGCCCATCGAGAACTCCGGCACGGTGAGGTCGTGGTCGTACGCGGCGATCAGGGCGTCCCGATCCTTCTGCCGGCGGATGGTGTTGTAGATCGGGTCGAGCGCGAACAGCGGGTCGCCGGGGAAGTACATCTGCGTGATGATCCGCTGCGTGAAGCCGCTGCCGAACAGCGAGAAGTGGATGTGAGCCGGCCGCCACGCGTTGACGTGGTTCTTCCACGGGTACGGGCCCGGCTTGATGGTGGTGAAGGAGTACTCGCCGGCGCTGTTCGTGATGGTGCGGCCCGCGCCGGTGAAGTTCGGGTCGAGCGGGGCGGGATGCTGGTCGCGCTGGTGGATGTAGCGCCCGGCCGAGTTGGCCTGCCAGATCTCGACGAGCTGGTTGGCGAGCGGTCTCCCCCACGAGTCGAGCAGCCTGCCGGTCACGGTCATGCGCTCGCCGAGCGGCTCGCCGGTGTGCTGCAGGGTGAGGTCGGACTCGATGAGCGCGACGTCGCGCTGGCCGTAGGCCGGCGACCAGAGCTCGATCGACTCGGGATCGACGAGTCGCGGGTTCTTGGTCGGGTGACGCAGCACGCTCGAGCGGTACGGCGCGAAGTCGTAGAGCGTCGCGGGAACCGGCTCGCCCGCCGCCTCGCGCTGCGCGGCGTCGTCGTGGATCTCGGCCATCTCGGCCGTGATCTCGCGCTGTGACGGCATGTCGGGCGAGGCGAGCAGCGACTCGGGGGCTGCCGCGATGGTCTCGTCAGGGGGCGTCGCCATGGGGTCTCCTTCGACGTGCGGCACCGGCGTCGGAACCGGCGCCCGGTCAAGCGTGACACTGCGGGAGCCGGAAACCGCGCTCAATTCCCATTGAGTGGGACTCAGCATCCGATTCAGGCGTCGCGGAGCGCCTTCGCGAGGTCCTTCGCAGTCTGGACGACCAGGGAGCTGAGCCGTCGCTCGTCCGCGCGCTCGATGTGCACCACCGTGCCGATGGCGATCGGCGGGAGGCCCTCGATGCGGGCGACGGATGCGGCGACCGAGACGTTGCCGAGCGTCATCTCCTCGCGCGTGGTGGCGTACCCGCGGGCGCGGGTGCGGGCGATGTCCTCACGCAGCACCTCCGCCGACGTGATCGTGTGGGTCGTCTCCCGCTCGAGCGGCCGGACGAAGAAGCGATCGAGCCAGTCGGCGTCCCGCGTGGCCAGCAGGGCCTTGCCGACGCCGGTCGAGTGCAGCGGATGGCGGCCGCCCATCCGGCTCAGCGTGGGGATGGACTCCTGCCCGGTGATCCGGCCGACGTACAGCGCCTGCGCGGTCTCGGGGGCGGGCGGGTCGAGCACGGCGAGGTGCACGTTCTCGCCGGTCGCCTCGTACAGGCGCAGCATGTGCGGCAGGGCGGTCTCGCGCAGGCGCACGGAGAGCGGCGAGAGCTCTCCGAGCTCCCACAGCCGGGGACCGATCGTGTACCGGTGGCCGGTGGTGCGCGTCAGCAGCCCCAGCTCGGTGAGGGTGGCCAGCTGCCGGTGCAGCGTCGACGTGGGGAGGCCGGTGCGATCCGCGAGCTGCGCGGCGGTGACGGCCGGCTCGTCGTCGGTGAAGCAGTCGAGCACGCGCACCACCCGCGCGAGCACGCCTTCGCCCTCATCCACCATGAGGGAGAGGCTACTCGCGCGCGAGGCGCCTCCTCGCGACCGGGGCCATCGCGGCCGGCGCAGCGATGGCGTCCGGGAGTCGGGCACCCCCGGACGCCATCTGGCCGTACTGCCTAACTGCGGATCTGCCCTCCGCGCAGACGCGAGACGGCGTCCACGGTGGCGGCGAGGATCAGCACGCCGCCGGTCACGAGCAGGTTGATGCCGGCCTCGAGCTTGAGCAGAGCGAGTCCGTTCGTGATCGAGGCGATGACCATCGCGCCGATCGCCGCGTGGATCAGCCGCCCGCGCCCGCCGAACAGGCTGACGCCGCCGACGACCGCCGCTGCGACGCCGCTGAGCACGATGTCACGGCCGGCCGCAGCATCCACCGATCCGAGTCGCGTCTGGGCGAGGAGCCCCGCGGCGACCGCGAGGACCGAGCAGATGACGAACGCCCACCACTTGATCCACCGCACCTTGATGCCCGAGCGCCGTGCCGCCTCGGCGTTGCCGCCGATCGCGTACACGTAGCGCCCGAACCTGGTGCGGTCGAGCACGAACGTGCCGATCCACAGGATCGTCAGCACCACGGGCACGATGATCGGCACGCCCTCGATCGGCTTGACCGACTGCGACCGGTTGAGGTTGAGCACGAACACCGCGAGCCCGCCGAGCACGAGGATCACGCCGAGCTTGATCCACACCAGCGAGATCGCCCGGTTGGGGACGCCCGCCCTGGTGCGCCGCGCCCTGTCCCAGAACGAGGTTCCGGCCGAGATGAGCAGCATGACCGCGAGCATCACCCAGCCGCCCCAGATCGGCAGCCTGCCGTTCTGCAGCGCGAGCAGCTCCGGCGCCTGGATCGGGTAGAGCCCGCCCGCGCCGATGATGAGGAGGGTCAGTCCCTGGAAGCCCAGGAACAGACCGAGCGTGACGACGAACGACGGGATGCCGACTCTCGCCACGAGGAAGCCGATCAGGGCTCCCGTCGTGAACCCGATCGCGAACGCGATGAGCAGCGCGAGCGGCCATGCCACGTCGTAGCGGACGTTGAGCACCACGAAGGAGGCCATGGCGACGCCGCCGGTGACGCCGGCCGACAGGTCGATCTCGCCGAGCAGCAGCACGAACACGAGCGCCATGCCGAGCACGACGAGCGACGCGCCCTGGCTCATCAGGTTCGCGAAGTTGATCGGGCTGAAGAACCGCGGGTTCAGGATCGTGAACAGGATCGTGAGGACGACCAGGCCGCCGATCGCGGGCAGGGCGCCCATGTCGCCACCGCGCACCCGCTGCCACCACGCCGTGACCTGGTCGCCGAGGCCGCCCTCGACCCCGCTGCCGATGAGATCGCTGGTCACCGGGTCGGGTGCGGCGTTGGTGCGTGCGTTGCTGCTCATTCCGGCCCTCCCGGCGTCGCGATGTTGGATGTGCCGATGAGGTCGACGCCCGGGGGCACCTTGGTGCCGGTGATGTAGCCCACGATGTCGTCGCGGGTGGTCTCGGCGGTCTGCACCTGCGCGACCATCTGGCCGAGGTAGAGGACCGCGATGTCGTCGGCGACGGCGAAGACGTCGGCGAGGTTGTGGCTGATCAGGATCACCGCGACGCCCTGGCCGGCGAGCCGCTCGACGAGGTGCAGCACCTGCTCGGTCTGCGCGACGCCGAGTGCCGCGGTGGGTTCGTCGAGGATCACGACGCGCGCCTTCTTCAGCACGGCGCGGGCGATCGCGACGGTCTGCCGCTGGCCGCCGGAGAGCGAAGACACCTTCTGCCGCACCGACTTGACGGTGCGCACGGACAGCGAGCGCAGAGTGTCCGAGGCGTCGCGCTCCATGCGCCCCTCGTCGAACGTCCCCGTCGACAGCTCCTCGCGGCCGAGGAACATGTTCTGGACGATGTCGAGGTTGTCGCACAGCGCGAGGTCCTGGTAGACGACCTCGATGCCGAGGCTGCCTGCTTCGCGGGGCGAGTGCAGGTCACGGTGCTCCCCGTCGATGCGCACCTCGCCCTCGTCGTAGGGCTGCACGCCGGCGAGGCCCTTGATCAGGGTGGACTTGCCCGCGCCGTTGTCGCCGACGAGCGCGGTGACCTTGCCCGGGTACACCCGGAGGTCGACGCCCTTGAGGACGCTCACGGGGCCGAAGGACTTCTTCACACCCACGAGTTCGATGATCGGTTCTGACATGCTCGCTTCCTTGCGGTTCATGGTCTGGCCGGGCGCACGAGGGGCGCCACGCCTGCGAAGACGCGACGCCCCTCGGTCGGTGGGCGCTTACTCTACGCCGAACTCCGCGCACTTGTCGGCGAGGCTGACACCGGCGATCTCGCCCGTGCAGATCTCGTCGGCCGACGCGTCACCGGCGGCCACGACGTCCTTGACCTGCTCGGGGCCGACCAGCTGAGGAGTCACCGCGATGTACGGGGTGCCGTCCTCGAGCTCCTGGTCCGCCGTGGGCGACTCGCCGTTCAGCAGCGCGATCGCCACCTCGACGGCCTTGTCGGCCTCGAGCTTGACCGGCTTGTACACCGTGGCCGTCTGCCATCCGGTGAGGATGTTGCGCAGGCCCTCGAGGTTGGCGTCCTGGCCGGAGACCGCGACACCGGTGATGTCCTGGTCCTGCAGCACCTTGATGACGCCGTCGGCGTTGGTGTCGTTGGCCGCCCAGACGCCGTCGACCTTGCCGCCGTTGTCCGTCAGCGCCTGCTCGAAGTTGGTCTGGCTGATGCCGCCGTCCCAGACGCCCTTGGGCTCTGCGACTGCGGTGATGCCCGCCGCCTCCATGACCTCGACGGCGCCGGAGCGGAACATGGCTGCGTTGCCGTCAGCCGGGTCGCCGCCCATGTAGTAGACAGCCGCGTCGGCCGGGTCGACGCCTGCGGCCTCGAGCCCGTCGAGCACCGTCTGGCCCTCCATGCGACCCACCTCGACGTTGTCGAATGAGACGTAGTAGTCGGCCTTGAAGGGACGGTCGTAGGCGATGACCGGGATGCCCTGGTCGGCGGCCTTCTGCGCGACACCCACGGCAGCGCCGTTGTAGTCGACGAGGAGCATCACGCCGCAGCCCTGGGTGAGCTGCTGGTCGCCGATGGTGGCGTACTTGCTGGTGTCGCCCTGAGCGTTCTGGATGTCGACCTCGAAGCCGGCAGCCTCCAGGCCTTCCTGCAGGTACTTGCGGTCGAAGTTCTCCCAGCGCGGGGAGGAAGCTGCGTCGGGCAGGATCACACAGGCGCGGCCGGCCGCGGCGGGCTCCTCTCCGTCGCCGCTCGAGGTGGCCGCGGGCGTGCCGCTGCCGGCACAGCCGGCGAGCAGCAGTGCTGCGGCGCCGCTCAGGGCGGCCGCGGCAAGGAATGCGGACTTCTTCATGGTTCGCCTTTCGTCATTGATGCGAAGCAGGGACAGCGCTTCGGTGCGCTGAGCACGATCATGGCGACGTCACACCTTGAAGTCAAGATGTGAACATAACGACTTGGCATCCGCGGAACAGCGTTCGGCCGATGAACCCAGCCCGCGGTCCGATCCCCGCTCGTTGCGCCCTATGCCCGGCCGGTGGCGACGCGCGTACGGCGCGAGATCGAGTCGATCATGACCGCCAGGATGAGCACGATGCCGGTCACCATGAACCGCACCGAAGAGTCGAGTGCCAGCAGGTTCAGACCGGACGAGATCGACTGGATCACGATGATGCCGAGCAGCGCGGCGAAGGCGGTGCCGCGGCCGCCGAACAGCGACGCGCCGCCGATCACCGCCGCGGCGATCGCGTTGAGGTTGGTGTCGCCCGCGCCGGTGCTCTGATTCGCCGCGGCGAGTCGCGCGGCCGCCAGCACACCGCCCGCCGCGGCCAGGCTCGAGCACAGCACGAAGCATCCGACGTAGATGCGCTCGACCCGGATGCCGGCGCGGCGCGCGGCCTCGACCGACCCGCCGACCGCGTACACCGCGCGCCCCCAGCGGGTGCGCGTCAGCACGTGGTTCATCGCGACGACGAGCAGCACGAACGACAGGAAGATGACCCCGACGCCCCGATCGCGGTTGAGGTACCAGGTGGCCAGGAGCAGGAGGACGAGCAGGATGCCGCTGCGCACCGCGATCTCGCGATAGCTCTGGCCGTCGAGGTTCGCGGCCGCGCGCCGTCGCGCCCTCCGCACGAGCGACCAGGCGAACACGCCGACCGAGACGAACACCGTCAGGTACGACGCCCAGGCGGGCAGGAACATGTGCTGGGCGAACTGGACGAGCAGGGAGTCGGGCGGGAGGTTGATCGTGCCGGATCGGCCGAGCACCCACAGCTGCAGGCCCAGCACGCCGAGCAGCCCGGCGAGGGTGATGACGAAGCTCGGCAGACCGAACCGCGTGTACAGGAAGCCGTAGAGGAGCCCGACGACGACTCCGGCGCCGACGGCGGCGACCAGGGCCAGCACGACCGGCCACTGCAGCTCGACGAAGGTCACGGCCAGCACGGCCGCCGCCAGACCGGACACCGAGCCGACCGACAGGTCGATCTCGCCGAGCAGCAGCACCACGACGATGCCGAGCGCGATGGTGCCGGTGGCCACGCACTGCATCGTCAGGTCGACGAGGTTGCGGCTGGAGAGGAACACCGGGTTCAGCACCTGGAACACCGTCCAGATCAGCCCGAGCCCGAGCACGACGGGCAGCGACCCGAGCTCGCCGCCGCGGACGCGGGAGACGAGCAGGTCGAACGAGCCGCGCAGGCCGCGGCGCTCCTCGACGTCGACGGTCATGACGGCGTGCCGCGGTCGGTGTTGCCCTCGGTGTGGCGGCGACGGCGCGGCGCGCGCTGCGGCAGCGGGATCACACCGCTCTCGGCGGGGTCGGGGGCGGGTTCGCGCTCGCGTGCCGTCTCGTGACCGGTGGCGGCAGCATCCGCGTCGTCGCGTGGCCGGCCCCGCGCACCCTGGTCGACCGCTCCGGTGATCGCGGCGATGAGGATCTCGGTGGTGACGTCGGCGGCGTTGTACACGCCGTTGTTGCGGCCGAGCCGCAGCACCACGATGCGGTCCGCAACCGCCATCACATCGGCCATGTTGTGGCTGACGAGGACCACGCCGTGGCCGCGTTCGCGCAGCCGCTCGATGAGGTTGAGCACCTCGGCCGTCTGCGCGACGCCGAGTGCGGCGGTCGGCTCGTCGAGGATCACGACGCGCGGCTCGCCGATGAGCGAGCGGGCGATCGCCACCGTCTGGCGCTGGCCGCCCGACAGCGAGGCGACCGGGGTGCGCACAGACGGGATCTTGGCCGAGAGCTCGCGCAGCAGCGCCCAGGTCTGCTGCTCCATGTCGACCTCGTCGAGCGAGCCCTCGGTGGTGAGCTCGCGCCCGAGCCACAGGTTCGCGACGACATCGAGGTTGTCGCAGAGCGCCAGGTCCTGGAACACCGTGGCGATGCCGAGCTCCTGCGCGTCGGCGGGGCTGCCGATCTCGACGAGGTCGCCGTCGAACTCGATCGTGCCGGCATCCGGTGCGTGCACACCGGCCAGCAGGTTCACGAGGGTCGACTTGCCCGCGCCGTTGTCGCCGATGAGCGCAACGACCTCGCCCTCGGTGACCCAGAAGTCGACGTCGATGAGCGCCTTCACCGCGCCGAAGTGCTTGGCGATGCCGCGCATGGTCAGCACTCGCTCGCGGTGGCGTCCGGCGCGCTGCGGTGTCACGGTGCTCACGCGTCAGTCCTCACGAGATCCCTGCGGCGGCGCAGGCATCGGCATAGTCGGGGGTACAGATATCTTCGACGCTCCAGAACCCGTCCGCAACGACCGTGTCCATAATGTCGTCGATCGTGACCGGCAGCGGCTCGAGCAGCGTTGCGGTGATCCCGTCGACCTCGGTGTCGCCGTGCACCTCCTCGCCCGTGAGGAGTGCCACGGCGACGTCCGCGGCGAGGCGGGCCTGGGGCTTCAGCGCCTTGTACACGGTCATGAACTGATCGCCGGCGACGATCCGCTGCAGGGCGGACAGCTCGGCGTCCTGGCCGGTGACGACCGGCAGCGGCGACACGTCGGCCGCTCGGAGCGCGGCGACCGCCCCGCTGGCGGTTCCGTCGTTCGCGGCGTACACGCCGTCGATCTCGCGGCCGTACTGCGAGATCTGGCCGGCGACCCACTCCTGCGCCTTGTCGGGGCTCCAGTCGGGGGTGTCATACTCGGCGAGCACCCGCAGGCCGCTGGCGTCGATCACCTTCCTCGCCCCCTCGCGGAACAGCTCGGCGTTGCTGTCGGTGGGCGAGCCGTTGACCATGATGATGCCGCCGGCGGACCGGCCGCGCTCGGCCAGCTCGTCGACCAGTGCCGTGGCCTGCAGCTCCCCCACCCGCACGTTGTCGAACGACACGTAGTAGGCCAGGTCGGCGTCGGCGATGAACCGGTCATAGGCGATCACGGGCACCCCCTGCGCGTTCGCGGAGTTCACGATCGTCACCGCGGCCTTGGCGTCGACCGGGTCGAGCACCAGCACGTCGGCTCCGGCGGCGAGGGCGGACTCCGCCTGCTGCTGCTGCTTCGCCGCATCCTGGTCGGCATTGCTGTAGAGCACGTCGTAGTCGCCGAGCTCGTCGATCCGCTCCGTGAAGATCGGACGGTCGAACGTCTCGTAGCGGGCGGTCTTCTTGTCGGGCAGCAGCAGCGCGATCTCGCCGTCGGAGGGTTCGGGGGCGCATCCGGCCAGCAGGGCGCACGCCACCCCCGCGGCGAGCGCGAGCGCGAGCCCCCGCTTCATGCCGAGAACGCGATCACGTCCGCGTCGAGCGTCACGTGATCGAGGGCCATCGCGATCGCACCCCGCGTCTCGGCCCATTCGCCGAACGAGGCGCCGACGATCTCAGGCAGTCCGCTCGACGCGGCCAGGGCGGAGCGCGCGAGGGCGTGCCGCATCGGCGCCATCAGGATCTCGCCCGCCTGGGCGAGCTCCCCGCCGACGATGATGAGCTCGGGGTCGAAGAGGTTGCACAGGCTCGCCGCGGCGATGCCGATGTGGCGGCCGGCGTCGGCGATGACGCGCTGGGCGCTGCCGACGCCCGACTCGGCCGCCGTGAGCAGATCGCCGAGCCGCTGCATCCCCTCGCTCTCGGGGAAGAGCGCGAGCAGCGCGGGACCCGCGGCGTACATCTCGAGGCAGCCGCGATTGCTGCAACGGCAGATGGGGCCGTTCTCGTCGATCGTGACGTGGCCGATCTGGCCGGTCTTGCCGCTCACCCCGCGGAACAGGTCGCCGTCGACGATGAGCCCCGCGCTGATGGTGTGCCCGACGCGGATGTAGACGGAGGAGGATGCTGCCCGCCCGCTGCCTTCGCGCGCCTCGGCGAGGCCGCCGAGGTTGGCCTCGGAGTCGACGAACACCGGACGCCCGATGCGGGCGGAGAGGCTCTCTGCGACGTCGACCCCCTCCCAGCCGGGCAGGAGGCCGGGGGTGGACACCATCCCGGTGCGCGGATCGATCGGCGCAGGCAGCCCGACGCCGACGGAGAGGAGGTCGTGGACGGTGCCGCCGAGCGACTCGGTCATGTCGCCGAGCAGGATGGCCAGCCGGTCGAGCTCGGCGTCGTGCCGGTGACCGGGTGCGAGCGGCAGCGTGGTCTGCGACACGATCGTGCGGGTCGCGTCGGCGATCGCGATGCGCAGCTGCCGCGAGCTGAAGTGCACGCCCGCGACGAGACCCACCTGGCGGGCCAGCGACACGAGCGTCGCCCGGCGCCCGCTGCGCGAGGTGAACGAGGTGTGCAGGATGCCGGATGCGGTCAGTTCCTTGACGATGTTCGACACCGTGGCGGGCGAGAGCCCCGTGTTTCCGGCGAGCTCGATCTGCGTCAGACGCCCGTGGCGTTTGAGCGACTCGATGAGGCGGGCGCGATTCGCCTCCCTCAGCGAGGACTGCGAACCAGGCGGCGTGTTCCGGCTGACCACGATCGACACTGTACCGGACCGGGGTTCGCGGGGGTCGGAGCGGTGGGCGGACTCCTCAGGCGAGGCCGACCCGCTCCAGGAAGGCGTTCGCGAAGACGTCGCGGGGGTCGAGTCGCTCGCGCAGGTCGCGGAAGCGCTGCGCGTCCGGATAGAGCGCGGCCAGCTCGTCGCCCTCCATCGCGAAGAGCTTGCCCCAGTGCGGGCGGGCGCCGAACGGGGCGAGCGCCCGCTCGACCGTCGGGAGCAGCGCCTCGACGGCGCGCTGGTCGGCGACCCAGGTGAAGTGGAACGCGACGGTGTCGGCCCCGAGGGTCGGACTCAGCCACTGCGCCTCCCCCGCCATCGTGCGCGTCTCGGCGATCTGCAGCAGCGGCGCGATCTGGTCGGCGATGCCGCGCAGAGCCTGCAGCGCAGCCGGGGCGTCGCGCCGGTCGACGAAGTACTCGGACTGCAGCTCGTCTCCGGCGGACGGCGTGAACTCGAGCAGGAAATGCGGCAGTCGCTCGAACCACGGGCCCGGCTCGCCGAGCTGCGGCGTGCACGCCTCGGCCGATACGCCCGGCAGGGGGTGCAGGGGGCTGGTTGCTGCGGTCCCGCCGAGCAGCGATCCGGGCAGCACCGATGCCTCACCGGCACGGCACTTCACCCACACCTGGTCGAACACATCCGGGTTCCGCCACGTCGTGAAGATGCTGGTGCTGTATCCGAGGGTGGTGACCGCACCGAGATCGGCGAGCACCGCATCGACCGGGACGCGCTCGAACACGGTCTGCGCGACCCGGAAGGTGTCGACGAGGTCGAGTTCGACCGCGACCACGACCCCGAGGGCGCCGAGCGAGATCACGGCTCCGGCGAAGTCGTCGTCGCCTCGGCGGATCGTGCGCAGCTCCCCGCCCGCCGTCATCAGCTCGACGGCCGCGACGGCTCCGCTGAGCGGGGAGACCCGGTCGCCCGAGCCGTGCGTGCCGGTCGCGACGGCACCGGCGACCGAGATGTGCGGCAGCGACGCCAGGTTCGGCACGGCGAAGCCGGCGGCGTCGATCTCGCGCACCACATCCCCGTAGCGAAGGCCGCCCGGCACCCGCGCGATGCGTCGGCCGTGGTCGATCTCGACGGCGGACGGCATCGCGCCGAGCGAGATCAGGGAGCCGTCCGTGTCGGCGATCCGGTTGAACGAGTGGCCGCTGCCCCGCACCTTCGCCTTGGTCGTGCCGGCGAGCGCGTCGCGCAGTTCCTCGACGGAGCGCGGTGAGACGAGCACCGCCGGACGGTATTCGACATTGCGGGCCCAGTTCGTCAGCGGCGCGGTCATGATCCGATGCTCCCACGGCAGGGGCGATCGGTGCGGCGATCGGTGCGGCGATCGGTCTGCGATCAGGCTGCCGGATCCGTGCTGGCATTCAGGGCCTCCCGACCAGTAGAGTCCCTCCATCTACCCGACACACCACCTCACTGAGCGCCTCGTCATCGCCGACCTGCACCCTCAGCTGCGGCGCACCTACCGCTTCTTCCCGCGCCCTCCCGTCGCGCACGGCTGGCAGCGGCGCATGGCGCGCGTCGGCACGGGGATCATGCCGGCCCCGCGACTGCCCGACGGCGTGACCAGGGAGTTCGTCGAGCTCGCCCACGGCACCGGCGTGCACGTGTTCGCCCCGGAAGGCGGCGGCTCCGGCGCGGCCCTGCTGTGGATCCACGGCGGCGGGATGGTGATCGGCGCCGCGGTGCAGGACCACGCCCGCTGCGCGGACCTCGCGCGCGACCTGGGCATCGTGGTCGTCTCGGTCGAGTACCGGCTCGCCCCCGAGCACCCGTACCCGGTGCCGCTGGACGACTGCCACCGGGCGTGGGAGTGGCTTCTCACCGAGGCTCCCCTGCTCGACGTCGACCCCGCGCGCATCGCGATCGGCGGGCAGAGCGCCGGCGGCGGCCTGGCCGCAGGGCTCGTGCTGCGCGTCCACGACGGCGGCGGTCCCCAGCCGGCGGCGCAGTGGCTCTTCTGCCCGATGCTCGACGACCGCACCGCGGCGAACCGTGAGCTCGACGGCGTCCGTCACTTCCTGTGGGACAACCGCGCGAACCTCGCCGGCTGGACCGCGTACGTCGGCTCGCCGGGCGCAGCCGACGTGGCCGAGTACGCGGCGCCGGCGCGGCGCACCGACTTCGCCGGCCTGCCCGCCGCGTGGGTGGGCGCGGGCGACATCGAGCTCTTCTACTCCGAGGACCGGGACTACGCCGAGCGGATGCAGCGCGCAGGGGTGGACGTCACGCTCGAGGTCGTGCGGGGCGGCCCGCACGCGTTCGAGTCTCTCGCGCAGAAGGCCCCGGTGGCGCGGAAGTACGCCGGGCGTGCGCAGGCATGGCTGGCGGCGCGGCTCGGCGTCGGCGCGCGCACGTAGCGAGCCCACCGTTCGCCGCATCCCGATCAACGGGACGATGCCGGATGCTGTGCCATGCTCGCAGGATGGCGAACTCCCCCTCGGGCGACTCGGTCACCGACCGTCTCGTACGCGTGCTCGAGACGTTCACGCCCACCCGCACCGCGCAGACCGCGGCCGAGATCGGGCGCCGCGCCGGTCTGCCGAACTCCACCGCACATCGCATCGTCGGCGAGCTCGTCGCCGCGGGGCTGCTCGAACGGGACGACGCCGGCCGGGTCAGGGTGGGCATGCGGCTGTGGGAGCTCGCGACCAGGTCGTCGCCGGCGCTGCGACTGCGGCAGGCCGCCCTGCCCTTCATGGAGCGGGTGCAGCAGCGCGTGCGGGAGCACACGCAGCTGGCGATCCTCGAGCAGGATGAGGCGCTCTTCCTGGAGCGACTGAGCGGCACCGAGTCCGGGGCGAACGTCACGAGGGTGGCCGGCCGCCTGCCGCTGCACGCGTCGTCGTCCGGGCTGGTCCTGCTCGCGTTCGCGGACCGCGAGCTGCAGGAGCGCGTCCTGGACGGGCCGCTCGCGCCGCTGACCGGCGACACCATCACCGATCCGCGGACGCTGCGGCGCAAGCTCGACGAGGTCCGCACGCTCGGCCACGCGATCGCGCCGGGGTCGATGGAGGAGGTGTCCACCGGCGTCGCGGTGCCCCTGCGCGATGCGACCGGCGCGGTGATCGCCGCCCTGTCCGTCGTGCTGCCGCGGGAAGCCCCGACCGAGCCGGCGCTCCTCGAGCTGTACCGCGCCGCGCGCGACATCGAGCGCGCGCTCAGTCCGCACGCGGGCTGAATCGCGTCCCGTTCAACGGGAGTCCCCCGCCGCACCACACTCCGGCGAAACACAATGGGCGACAGCATCCCGTCGAAGGAGACGTCCATGACCCGCATCCGCACCCGCGTCGCCATCGTCGGCGCCGGACCCGCCGGCCTCTTCCTGTCGCATCTGCTCGACGCCGCGGGGATCGAGTCGATCGTGTTCGACTCGCGCACGCGGGAGGAGATCGAGTCGACGATCCGCGCAGGCATCCTCGAGCAGGGCACCGTCGAGGTGCTGTCGCAGAGCGGGGCGTCCGACCGCGTGCTCACCGACGGCCACCGCCACGACGGCATCGAGCTGCGCTTCGCCGGCGCGGGCCACCGGATCGACTTCCCCGCGCACGTCGGGCGCAGCGTCTGGCTGTACCCGCAGCACGAGGTGCTGAAGGATCTGATCGCGGCACGGCTGGCCGCAGGTCAGGACATCCGCTTCGGCACCACGATCGCCCGGGTCGAGGGCGTCGACAGCGAGCTGCCGCGCGTGTTCGCGGCGGATGCGGACGGCGCCCCGCTCGAGGTCGACGCCGACTTCGTGGTGGGTGCGGACGGGTCGCGCAGCGTCGTCCGCGCTGCCGTCACCGGCTCGTCCACGGGCGGGTACTTCCGCGAGTACCCGTTCGCGTGGTTCGGCATCCTGTGCGAGGCGCCGCCGAGCGCCGACGAGCTGATCTACAGCAACTCGGAGAACGGATTCGCGCTGATCAGCCAGCGCAGCGAGACCGTGCAGCGCATGTACTTCCAGTGCGATCCCGAGGCCGACCCGAACGCGCTGAGCGAGGCGGAGATCTGGGACACGCTGCAGGCGCGGGTGCCCGGCACCACCCTCAAGGAGGGCCCGATCTTCCAGCGCGACGTGCTGCGGTTCCGCAGCTTCGTGGCGCACGAGCTGCAACGAGGGCGCGCCGCCCTCGTGGGCGATGCGGCGCACACCGTGCCGCCGACGGGCGCCAAGGGCATGAACCTGGCGATCGCCGACGTGCTGGTGCTGAACCGCGCGCTGCAGGCGCTGCTGCTGCGCGGCGACGAGCAGCCGCTGCACGCGTACGCCGACATCGCGTCGCAGCGCATCTGGAAGGCGCAGCACTTCTCCTGGTGGATGACGAGCATGCTCCACGTCGCCCCCGACGCCAGCGACTTCGACCGCCGCAGGCAGCTCGGCGAGCTGCGCTCCGTGGTGGAGTCCGAGGCCGGCAAGACGTACCTCGCCGAGGCCTACACGGGCTGGCCGCTCGCGGTCGGGCTCTGAGTCAGCGTCGCCGCGTCAGCCGGCGCGCCACGATGAGGGCCGTCACCAGGAACAGCAGCGTCGCCACGATGACGGTGAGCAGCGGGATGACCCAGTCGCCGGTGGCCTCGTGCACGGCGCCGAGCAGGATCGGTCCCGTCGCCGCGACGCCGTAGCCGATCCCCTGCACGAGCCCCGACCTGCCCGCGGTGGCGTGCTCATCGTCGCCGAACGCGGTGATCATGATGAACACCAGGGTGATGCCGCCGCCCTGCGCCATGCCGCCGATGAGGCACCAGACCACCGCGAGCGACGGCGCGAGCAGCAGGCCGAGCGGCAGGAACAGCCAGGCGAGGCCCACCACGGTCGCGGCGACCGGGAGCGATGCCCGCGTCGTCAGCAGGGGGGTGAGCAGGCTGCCCGCGATCCCGCCGACCTGGAAGACCGACGCGATCGCGCCCGCCACCGCGACCGTCGCGCCCTGATCGGCGAGCAGGCTGGGCAGCCAGGCGGTGACCCCGTAGAACGCGAAGCCCTGACCGCAGAAGGCGATCGCGAGCAGCCAGGTCGTCCCATCGCGGGCGACGCTGGAGGTGGCGGCACCATCCGCTCTCGTCGATCCGGGCCTGGGCACGAGCGCGGCGCGCAGCCCGCGCAGCGGGATCCAGACCGCGAGCGCCGCGATGCCGAAGCCCGCCCACATGAGGATGGCCGCGCGCCAGCCGATCTCGTCGGCCAGCGGCGCCGTCGCGAACGTCACGGTCATCGTGCCGATGTTGAGCGCGGAGGTGTAGACGCCGGTCATCGTGTGGGCCCGGTGGGCGCTGTAGTCGCGGGCGATGATCATCGGCACCACGACGTTGCCGACCGCGAGGAAGGCCCCGATGATGACGGTGCCGATCATCACCACGACGATCCCGCCCGACGAGCGGATCACGCAGCCGACGACCGCGCCCGCCATCGCCACCGTGAGCGCGAAGTCGACCCCGCCGCGGCGGATGAGGACGACCGCGAGCGGTGCGCAGACGGCGAAGCAGAGGACGGGGATGCTGGTGAGCAGCCCGATGACGGCTGCCCCGACGCCGAGATCGGCACCGATCTCCCGCGCGACGGGGGCGACCGCGACGAACGGCGATCGCAGCATGGCGGCGGCGAGGACGACCACGGCCGTCAGCGCGATCACCCGCAGGGAGTCTCGGCGATCGGTGGCGGGGGAAGTCATCCCTGCCACGCTACCCGCCGTCGGGTGGCCGATCGGACGTCGCTCTGCTGTCCGGGTCGATGTCGGAGGTGGGTCGTATCGTGTGTGGTAGCGAGAGATCGAGTGGTTCGGGTGGGGTGCGGTGGCATCCGCCGGCGGGTGAGTGAAGACGTACGGGGCTGAGTGGGGGCGCGGGGGTTCGCGTCCGGGGGTGCTCTCGGCCCGTGTTCCTGTCTGCTCGGAGTGCCGTTCATGTCTGCTGTTCCTGCTCAGCCCGCCCCGGAGGGGCCGGTGCCTGAAGGCCCGGTGCCGGGGGTGTCGGCGGCGGAGCGTGGTCGGGTGGTGTCGCGGCGGGTGGAGCAGTTCGTGGACGAGTTCGTCGCGCTGCGGCGGCAGCGGGCGCGGGTGGAGGCGGCGGAGATCCGGCTGCTCGCCCGGGTCGGGACGCTGGTCGCGGAGGTCGCGGGGACCGGGAAGGCCACGGCCGGGGAGATGGCCCGCCGGTCCCTGGTCGCGGAGCTCGCGTGTGCGGTGCGGATGAGTGAGTGGACGGTGACCCGGCTGCTGACCGAGGCGACCGATCTGTGCGCCCGGTTCGCTCCGGTGGTGGACGCGGTGGAGCGGGGCGAGATCTCCCGGCAGCATGCGGCGGTGATCCACGACGCCGGCGACCGGATCGACGACGAGACCGACCGTGCCGCGTACATCCGGGCGGCTCTGGATCGGGCGGTCGGGGTCACGCCGGGCCGGCTGGGCCCGGTGGTGCGGGTGCTCGCGGAACGGTTCCTGGACCGGACTCTCGCGGAGCGGCATGCGGATGCGGCCGGGACGCGGCGGGTGGACGTGTCGGATCTTGCCGACGGGATGGCCGCGCTCACCCTGATCGCCGAAGCCGTCCTCGTGCACGGCATCGAAGCCCGCCTCACCGACCAGGCCCGCGCCCTCCGCAACGACACCGACGCGGGCACCGGCGAGACCCCCGGCGACGGGACTGCCGACCCAGCAGCTGGCGAAGAGTCCGAGCCGGATCCGCGCACCATGGATCAGCTCCGCGCGGACGTCATGACTGACCTGCTGCTGACCGGCACGCCCGACCGCGCGGTCGCCGGTGACGGGATCGGCGGGATCCGCGCGACCGTGCAGATCACCATCCCGGTGCTCACGATGACCGGGGCGGGCACGGAGCCGTGTCTGCTCGCCGGGTACGGACCCATCTCCCCCGACACCGCCCGCATCCTCGCCGCCCAGTCGCCCGTGTGGGAGCGGGTGCTCACCGACCCTGCCACCGGGCAGATCCTCGCGGTGGATCGGTACCGGCCCACCGCCGCGATCACCCGGTTCCTGCAGGTCCGTGACGAGCACTGCCGGTTCCCCGGCTGCCGCCGCCGCGCGCACCGCTGCGACATCGACCACACCCACGACCACGCCACCGGCGGCAAGACCACCGTCTGCAACCTCGCGCACCTCTGCAAACGGCACCACACCCTGAAACACGCCGCACCCTGGACCGTCCAGCAGATCGCCGCCGGAGTCCTCGTGTGGACCAGCCCCTCCGGCCGAAAACACACCGACCGGCCAGAACCCCAGGTCAGATTCGTGCCGGACGAGAACACTCCTCACCCGCCGCCGATACCTCGACACTCCCTGGCTCACCCCACCCGACGACTACGCCGACGCCGTCACCTTCTGACCCCAGCGGGGTTCATGGGCGCCGACTCCTCGATGGTCGAGGCGTGCGGATCAGCCGCTGAAGCGGGTCGTGAGCTCGCCCACGCCCTCGATCGTGCTGGTGAGCACCTCCCCCGGCCGGATGAAGCGCTTCGGGGTGCGGGCGTTTCCGATGCCCGACGGGGTGCCGCTGAAGATGATGTCGCCGGGCCACAGCGTGACGACGGCCGACAGGCGGGCGATCAACTCGGGGACGTCGTAGATCATCCGTGAGGTGCGCGAGGACTGCAGGGTCTCGCCGTCGAGCGCGCACGAGATCGCGAGGTCCGCCGGGTCGGCGAACTCGTCGGGCGTGACCACCCACGGCCCCGTCGGCGAGAAGCCGGGGTGCGACTTCGCCAGGCTGAACTGCGGCCGCTGCCCGTCGAGCTGCGCGACGCGCTCGGAGAGGTCCTGACCGACGGTGAGCCCTGCGATGTGCTCCCATGCGGTGTCCCGTGGGATGCGGTGACCGCCGGTCCCGATGACGACGACGAGCTCGACCTCCCAGTCCACGTTCCCCTCGGGGAGCTCGACCGTGGCCTCGGGCCCGGTCAGGCTGGAGGCGAACTTCGTGAACGTCACCGGCAGGCTGTCGGGCGGGTAGCCCGCCTCGTCGGCGTGCTCGCGGTAGTTGATGCCGATCGCGAAGATCTGCCCAGGCCGGGGCACCGGAGGGCCGAGGTCGGTGCGCGTGAACCCCACGCCCTGCGCATCGACCTCGGCCGCCCATGCCCGGAACCCCGCCCAGTCGGCGAACGCCGACATGGGGTCGGGACCGAAGCGTCCTCCCGACGCCTCGGCCACATCGACCGCGAGGGGTTCTGCCGGGTGGCCGGTGACCAGCACGAGCCGCCCGGCGAGGTTGGCGATCCTCACCAGTCCACCCGCTGCGGGGCGGGCTCGCCGTAGCGGTCCTCCCACGAGATGACCTTGTTGCGCAGCGTGCCGATCCCGGTGATCTCGGCCTCGATCTCGTCGCCCGGCTGCAGGTAGAAGTCGAACGGGTTCGGCTGCACGGCGGCGACGCCCGAGATCGTGCCGGTGGTGATGATGTCGCCCGCGCTGTAAATCTGCGGCGAGTGGTACGCGACGAGGTGCGGGAACGTGATGCGCGTCTGGTTGGTGTTGCCCTGCTGACGGACCTCGCCGTTCACGCGCAGCTGCATCGGCAGCTCGTGCATGTCCGGCACCTCGTCGCGCGTGACGATCCACGGCCCGATCGGGCAGAACGTGTCGATGCCCTTCGAGAACGAGAACACGCCCGACTCCATCTCCTTGCGCTGGATGTCGCGAGCGGTGATGTCGTTGAACACCGTGAAGCCGGCGATGTAGTCGTCGGCCTCGTCCGGCCCGAAGAACTTGCCGGCCTTGCCGATGATGATGCCGAGCTCGAGCTCGTAGTCGAGCTCCTTGGTGAGCCCCTCCGGGTAGACGATGTCGTCGCCGGGGCCGATGATCGCGTCGACGTTCTGGAAGAACACGATGCCCTTGTGCACGGGGTGCGACCAGTCGACGGCGGTGAGCTCGTTGTGGTGGTCGGCGAAGTTGCCCGCCGTGTGGAAGAACTTCTTCGGGCGGATCGGCGCCTCGAGCGTGACGTCGGCGTAGGCGAGCCGCTCGCCGGTCTCGCGCACGTCGCCGCCGCGCTCGAACCACTCGCGGGTCGAGGGCACGTCGAGTTCGATGACGACGCCGTCCTCGAGCTCCAGGCGGCCGACGCGGCCGCCGTCGAAGGTGATGAGCTTCATGAGTTTCTCCTTGGTTCCTGTGCCTGTCGGGACGCTTACGCGCCGACCATGTTGAAGCCGCCGTCGGCGAGCATGTATCCGCCGGTGAGGTGCGCCGCCTCGTCGGTGGCGAGCCAGAGGCAGGCGCCGGCGACGAATTCGGGCGGCGGGATGACGCCCATCGGCGTCTGCGAGAGCAGCACCTCGCGGCGCCCGTTCTTCCAGTCCTCGCGATTGAGCAGTCGCTCGGTCTCCATGAAGCCCGGCGCGAACGTGTTGACGCGCACCGACGGTGCGAAGGCCTTCGCGTACGACTTCGTGATGCCGAGGATCGCGTACTTCGCCGCGGCGTACTGCGGCGCCCGCGCGGACCCGCGGACGATCACGGTCGAGCCGACCTGGACGATGCTGCCGTGGCCCTGCTGCAGCATCCGCTCGCCGAATTCGTGCGTCATCAGCAGCGTGCCCTTGACGTCGATGTCGATGACCGCGTCGAGCGCCTCCTGGGTCAGCTCGTCCCAGTTCATCTGCTCGCTCGAGACGTCGCCGACGTTGTTGACGAGCACGTCGAGGGAGCCGAAGGCCGCCCACACCTCGTCGGCCATGCGCGTGATCTGATCCCACGAGCCGATGTCGGCCTGGACCAGGATGCCGTCGCTGCCGGCCTCGCGGATACGCTCAAGGGTCGCCTCCGCGCCGGCCTTCGACGAGCGGTAATGGACGGCGACCTTGGCGCCCTCCTGCGCGGCGCGGACCGCGATCTCGGCACCGAATCCGGTGCCCGCTCCCGTGACCAGCACGGTTTTCCCGGCGAACCGGGGGAAGATCTGCGACATGTGTCTCTCCTATCGTCGTTCGAAGTCCTAGACGAGCGTCCGGCCGCCGTCGATGTACATCACGTGGCCGGTGATGAATCCGGCGTGGCGTGACGACAGGAACAGCGCGGGCCCGGTGAGCTCGTCGGGTGTGCCGAGTCGTCCCGCAGGCACGAGACTCTCGAGGTCGGCCCGCTTGCCGGGCTTAGCCAGCTCACCCGCCGTGAGCGGCGTCTCGATGTAGCCGGGAGCGAGGGCGTTCACGGTCACGCCGGAGGCGGCCCACTCGCGCGCCATCACGCGGAGCAGCTGGTTGATGCCGCCTTTGGATGCTGCGTACGGACCGTGCGAGTGGTGGGCGAGCAGTCCCGAGACGCTCGAGAGCGCGAGCACTCGCCCGTGCCCCTGGGCGACCATATGCCGGCCGGCAGCCTGAGCGAGCCCGAACACCGACGAGAGGTTCACGCGCAGGATGTGGTCCCACTCGTCCTCGGTGAACTCCAGGATCGGGCGACGGTCGTTGATGCCCACCGCGTGCAGCATGATCTCGAGTCCGCCGAGGCGATCGATGACCTCCGCGACCACCCGATCGCCGGCGCCGTGCTCGGTGAGGTCGGCCACGATCAGCTCGAAGCGGCCCACCGCGCGGGGGTCGGCGGCGAGAGCATCGAGGGCCGCCTTGTCGCGATCGACGACCGCGACGTCCGCGCCGGCAGCGGCGTAGGCGAGCGCACACGCTCCGCCGATCCCGCCGGCGCCGGCCACGAGCACACGCGCGCCCTGCAGCCCCAGCCAGTCGGTCGCGCGGACCGGTGGGGCATCCGTGGTGGTCGACATCCCCGTCTCCCGTCTTTCAAACAGTAAAAGCGGCTTTCGCTAAATGAATGTATCACGTAGTCTGGTGGAGCAACGCACGAACGGGGAGATCCGACGGATGACCGCACCAGCCCGACTGACCCGCCTCCTGCCGGCGCAGCTCGACGACGATCAGCGCACGCTCTACGACGCGATCACGACGGGCCCGCGCGCGCAGGGCCCGCAGCGCTTCCCGCTCACGGCGCCGGACGGCAGCCTGAACGGACCGTTCAACGCGCTGCTGACCTCTCCGGCGGTCGGAACCGCGCTGCAGGAGGTCGGCGCCGCCCTGCGCTATCGGACCGGCCTCGACGACCGGTCGCGCGAGATCGGCATCCTGCTCGTCGCCGCCCGATGGGACAGCGCCTTCGAACGGTCGGCCCACGAGGCGATCGCCCGGGGACTCGGGTTCACCGAGGAGGAGCTGCTGGCCCTCCGGCGCGAGGACCTCGACCTGCTGGCCGGCACGCTGACCGAGACCGAGCTCGCGGTGGGCCGCGTCGTCGTCGCCCTGCTCGACGGCGATCTCGACGACGCGCAATGGGATGCCGCCACCGCCGCCCTGGGCGAGGCCGCGCTCTTCGAGCTCACGACCCTCGTCGGCTACTACGCGACACTGGCCCTGCAGCTGCGGGTCTTCCGCGTGTGAGTTTGCCGGACGACCGAGAGAGGGATACGGTTTCGCCTGATGAAAGCCGCCACCGCTGACGAAAGCCCCGAGCAGGGCGCCCCGGCCAACCGCTACCGCATCGAGGCGCTTGCGAAGGGGCTCGATGTGCTGCGTCTCTTCGACGAGACGACGACCGCGCTGAAGCTGCGCGAGATCTGCGACCGCACCGGCATCCCCATGCCGACCGCGTTCCGCGTCGTGGCGACGCTCGAAGAGGGCGGGTTCGTCGAGCGGCTCGCCGACGGCGCCATCCGGCCGGGCGTGGCCGTGCTCACCCTCGGATCGGCCGCGCTGCGGGGCTCCAGCCTCGCGCAGCTCAGTGAACAGCCGCTGCGGCACCTGGCGGAGGCGACCGGCGAGACGGTCAACCTCGGCGTGCTCGTCGGCGACCGGGTGCTGTACCTCGCACGGCTGCGGAACTCCGACCTCGTGACGGCGAACATCCAGGTGGGTTCGACCCTGCCGGCCCCGTACACGTCGATGGGCAAGCTGCTCCTCGCCTACCTGCCGGACGAGGAGCTTCGGGCGACGCTCGCCGGCCACGACTTCTCCGGAGGGGCCGGGCCGCGGGCCGTGCGATCCGTCGACGAGCTCGCCGAGCGGCTCGCCGCGATCCGCGATCAGGGATTCGCCCTGCAGGACGAGGAGGTCGCCGCGGGTCTGCGGTCGGTGTCCGTGCCGGTCTTCGGCCGCGATGCGCGCCCTGCCGCCGCCGTCAACATCGCCGTGTCGACGCAGCGTCATACCGTCGACGATCTGCGCGGCCCGCTCCTTGAACGCCTGCGGCGCACGGCGGAAGACATCTCGGTGCGCCTGCGCGCGGCCTGACCCGCTCACGGCGCGCTGATCCTCATCGCACCGCGCTCTCGAACCGGTGCGAGCCGCCGCCGACGCGCTCCTCGGGGCGACCAGGGAGCCTCACCACCGCCTCGGCACTCGCGGGAACCTCCACGTCGGTGACGAGGCGGTCGCCGTCGATGCGCCACGACACCGCGACGCGCCCGCGCTCGGTGTCGAGCGAGGCGTCCGCCCAGGTGAGCCCGCCGCCCGGGCGCGGCGCGACGAGGATCCGACGGTAGCCGGGCTCCAGCGGCGCGATCCCGCCGATCACGCGGTGCATCCAGTCGGCGACAGCCCCGAAGGCGTAGTGGTTGAAGCTCGTCATCTCGCCCGGGTTGATGCTGCCGTCGGGCAGCATCGAGTCCCAGCGCTCCCAGATCGTGGTGGCGCCCATCGTCACGGCATAGAGCCACGACGGAGCCTCCCGCTGCAGGAGCAGCGCGTAGGCGTCGTCGAGGTGACCGCTGGAGGCCAGCGCGTCGCCGACGAAGGGCGTACCCGCGAAGCCCGTCGCGATGCGGTGACCGGCGGCGCGCACGAGCTCTGCGAGCCGGTCGCCCGCGGTCTGCACCTCGGCCGGGTCGAGCAGCCCGAACACGATCGCGAGGGCGTACGCCGTCGGGCTGTCGCTCTCGACGCGCCCCCCGCGCACGTAGCGACCGCGGAAGCCGTCGCCGATGCGGTCACGGAGCACGCCGAACTCGGCGGCGTCGGCCGCCTCCCCCAGCACCTCGGCCGCGGCGGCCGCGAAGGTCGCGGTGCGGAAGGCCGAAGCCGTCGCCACGACCGCTGCGGGCGTCTTCGCCTGGCCGGGGTCTTCGGCCGGCGCATCGGGATCGAGCCAGTCGCCGAACTGGAAGCCCGAGTCCCACACGCCGTCCTCCGCGAGCACCGCGGCGACGCTCCGGGTGTGCGCCGTCATGAGCGGGTACGCAGCGCGCAGCGTCTGCTCGTGTCCGTACGCACGCCACAGCGCCCACGGAACCCAGACGGCGGCATCGCCCCATACAGCGGTCGCGCCGGGCTCGGGGAACCCGGTGTCGAGATACTTCATGACGTTCGGCACGACGACGGGCACCGTGCCGGCAGGGGTGGCCCGGCGTTCGAGCTCGGCGTCGACGAGCCAGTCGGCGAGGAACGCCTCCACGTCGCCGAGGTAGGCGGCGGTGTCGACGAAGACCGCGAGGTCGCCGGTCCAGCCGAGCCGCTCGTCGCGCTGCGGGCAGTCGGTCGGCACGCTCAGGAAGTTGCCGCGCATCCCCCACACCACGTTGCCGTGCAGCTGCGTGAGCAGCGGATCGGAGCAGGCGAAGGTGCCGGTGGGGCGGATGTCGGTGCCGACGACGACGGCGGTGAACGCGGCCGGGTCGATCTCACCCGGCCACCCGCTGACCTCCACGTACCGGAATCCGTGGAACGTGAGGGTGGGTTCGAACACATCCGCGGCTCCGCTCAGGATGAACCGGTCCGTCGCCTCCGCGCGCCGGAGCGGCCGCACGCCGAGTTCGCCGTGCTCGAGCACCTCGGCGTGCCGGAGCACCACCTCGGTGCCGCGCGGCCCGGTAGCGGCGACGCGCACGAAGCCGACGAGGTTCTGGCCGAAGTCGAGGAGCGTCGCACCGGAGGGCGACGTCAGCACTCCGGCCACGGGGAGCTCGCGCAGTCGCCGCACCGGGGGTGAGGACCGGGGCACGAGCTCGCTCGCGTCGGCGTCGGCGTCGACGAGACGCACGGCCTCCCACTCGCTGTCGTCGAACCCCGGCCGCAGCCAGGCCTCGTCGCGGAGCCGCGCATCGATCGTCTGGCCGTTGTAGAGGTCGTCGGCGCGCACCTCACCGGTCGACGCCCGCCACGATCCATCGGTGACGACGGTCTGCACATGCCCGTCTTCGAACCGGATGCTGAGCTCCGCGTACCCGGCCCGCTCGTCCCCGTAGACGGCGCGCTGTCCAGTGAAGCCGAGCCAGCCCCGGTACCACCCGTTGCCGAGGCGGAGGGCGATCACCGTGCGCGGCCCGATCGCGGCGGTCACGTCGTGTTCGGCGACGCGGAGTCGCCACTCGTAGCTCGTCCACCCCGGCTCGAGGAGGTCGTCCGACGTCGGGATGCCGTTGACCCACGATTCCGCCAGCCCGCGTGCGCTGGTGCGGAGCGTCGCCTGCGCGACGGGCCCATGGCCCTCGCTCAGCGCGAACTCGAGGCGCAGCAGCGGAGCAGCCTCCGTGGGACTGCCGGGGGTGATCATCATCGCGCGGGGCATCGGGGTCCTGTCAGAGGGTCAGCGCGCCGTCACACGGCGGGCGAAGTCGATGGCCCGGTCGAACACGGCGTCCGTGTCGTCCAGACCGGCCCAGAAGTGCCGGCCCCCGGGCACAGGGTGGAACTCCACCTCGTCTGCTCCCGCAGCACGCAGGGCCTCGGCGAGCGCCTCGCTCTGCGCGAACGGAACGTGCTCGTCCGCGGTGCCGTGCGAGATGTGGACGGGAGGCAGGTGGGCACCGACCTGGTGCAGCGGGCTCGCGGCACGCGCGATCTCGGGCCGCTCGGCCGCCGGACCGCCGATCCACCGCGCTTCACGGGTCTCGCTCGGTGCGTCGCCCATGTCGTGCTCGGCCATTGCGAAGAGGTCGGTCGGTCCGAACCAGTCAACGACTCCGCTGACGCGTCGGCCCCGGAGGGCCGTGAGCGCGGCGAGCGTCGCGCCGGCCGAGACTCCCCACAGCACGAGCCGCGACGCATCGAGGCCGTACGCGGAGCCGTGCGCCTGCAGCCAGTCGATCGCCGCACCGACGTCGTCGAGCTGGGCGGGGAACAGCGCCTCCCCGCTCAGCCGGTATTCGCAGGATGCGATGGCGAAGCCTGCGGCGACGATGCGATCGAACGAGTGCGCGTCATCGATGCCCGGTGTGAACACCCGCCGGCTGCCGCGCAGCCACCCGCCGCCATGCAGGAACACCACGACGGGCGCGTCCGCGACATCCGGCGTCCGCAGGTCGAGGGACAGCGGACGGAACCCGATCGGGCAGGCGAAGTCGATCTCGAGGACCGAGGACACGGCCGGCTCAGTCGCGGAAGGAGAACTCGGGCATGAAGACCGTCGCGTACTTCTCGCCGGCAGCGCGCATCACCGAGAAGTCCGGCACGAACACGCCCTGCGGCTCGGTGAGGTCGGTCTTGCGGCCGATCGCGTGGAAGAACCGCTCGAACCCGGCGGTGCCCGCGCCGAAGACGGTCGTCGTGTTCTCGATCTTGAACGCGTGCACGATGCCCGCGGGCACGAACGCGAAGTCGCCCGTCGTGAGGGTCGTGCGCGAGTGGTAGTCGGACTGGTCGTCCATCCACACGGTGATCTCGCCGTCGACGACATAGAAGAACTCGTGCGTCTTCAGGTGGACGTGCGCCGGGATGCGGTCGCCCAGCCGCGCCTTCATCGTCCACGCGCCGTACTGGTCGTCGGTCTCGTCACCCGAGGCGAGGATCTCGAACAGCTGGTCGAACACGAGCGACTTCTCGCCCTGGCCCTCCCCGAGCACATAGGGCCGAGGAGCGGCCGGAAGGACGCCGGCGAAGGGGATCTTGTCGGGATCGTCCGCGGGAAAGAGAGTCATGCTTACCTCCTTGTAAAGCAGTGGTCGCCGTTAGGCGGTGTCTCAAGTCTCATCGCGGGGACGACCGGAAGGAAGTTCGACATTCCTACCCGACGTTAGCCTGCGACTAAGATCCGAGCATGGATGTGCCTATCCACGTGATCCGCTATTTCTGTGTGCTCGCCGAAGAGCTGCACTTCGGCCGCGCCGCCGAGCGCCTGAGCATCACCCCGCCGTCGCTGAGCCAGCAGATCAGCCGGCTCGAGCAGCAGCTCGACGTCAGGCTGTTCGAGCGGAGCCCCCGCAAGGTGGAACTGACGGCGTACGGTCGCGACCTGCTTCCGCTCGCCCGCCGCGTCCAGGACGACCACGATCAGATCCTCGACTGGGCCCGTTCCGTCAGCCGCGACAAACGGACGCCGCTGCTGCGCGTGGGCGTCGTCGCTGCGGGCGCGGGGTCGCTCACGACCGCGGCGATCGCCGCGACGATGCAGGCGATCCCGCACGCGCGCATCGAGATGCGCCGGCTGGGCTTCTTCGACGTCGCCGCCGAACTCGAGAGCGGCCGCGTCGACGTGGTGTTCGCGCCGGCGCCGATGCCCCTGCCCCCGCGGATCCGGATCGAGCCGCTGTGGCTCGAGCCGCGCGTGCTCGTCGTACCGGCGAACCATCCCCTCGCCGAACGGGAGTCCGTCACCATCGGCGAGACCAACGAAGAGGTGTTCGTCGCGGTCGCCGGCGGAGTGCCCGAGGTCGTCGACTGGTGGATCGTCGACCCCCGTCCGGACGGCACGCGCCCGAGGCGCGGACCCACCGCCGACAGCGTGGACGGCCTCTTCGAGCTGGTCGCGGCCGGCGCCGGCGTGAACATCGCCGGTCAGTCGGCTTCGCGACAGTACCGACGCGACGAGCTCGCGTTCGTGCCGGTGTCCGACATCGAGCCGGCCACCATCGTGCTCTGCAGTCTCACCGACACTCCCAACCCGATGGTGAAGACCTTCCGCGCGACCGCCCAGGCGCTGTCACCGCTCGTCGAGGGCACGTTCCACTAGAGACGGGATGCGGTCTACGCGGCCGGGGCGGCGGCGGACGCCTTGAGCGCGCGCCATGCCTCCCGGCGTCGCGCCTGCTCATCGGGATCCGGCACAGGGGATGCGGCCATGAGCACGCGCGTGTAGTGGTGCTGAGGATTGCGCATGACCTCACCCGTGCGCCCCTGCTCCACGATCCGGCCCCGGTTGAGCACCACGACGCGCTGGGCGAGGAACTCGACGACGGCCATGTCGTGCGCGATGAAGAGGTAGCCGAGATCCGTGCCCGCACGCAGGTCGGCGAGCAGATTCAGCACCTGCGCCTGCGTGGACAGATCGAGGGCGCTCACCGCCTCGTCGCACACGACGAGGCGCGGGTCGGTGACGAGTGCGCGGGCGATCGAGATGCGCTGACGCTGACCGCCGGAGAACTGGCGCGGGAACCTGGTCTCGGACCCCGGAGCCAGGCCGACGGCATCCAGCACCTCCCTCGCGCGCTGCTCGCGCTCGGTGCGGGGCACGCCCGCCACGCGCAGCGGCTCGGTCAGGGCGTCGCCGATCGGGCGGCGCGGGTTGAGTGAGGAGAACGGGTCCTGGAAGACGGCGCGGAGGTCACCCTGAAGCGAGCGGCGCTCTGCAGCGCGCGCCTTCGTGATGTCGCGGCCCTCGAACAGGATCTGCCCGCTCGTGACCGTCTGCAGCCCGAGGATCGCCCTCCCGATCGTCGTCTTGCCCGACCCGGATTCTCCGACGAGTCCGAGAGTCTCGCCGCGCGCGATCGTGAACGACACGTCGTCGACCGCGGCCGGGCCCTTCTTGCCGTAGCGGACGACGAGGTTGCGCACTTCGAGGAGGGGCGCGTCGATGCCGACCGCCCGCTCCGATGCCGGCTGCAGCGTGCTCACAGGTCTCCTCCTCCGATGGCGACGGGCTGCCGCCACTCGTCCTGCCTGCCTCGGACCTCGTCCCGCCGGATGCACCGGACGCCGCCGTCGCCGACGGCGCGGGGCAGGAGCGGAACAGCGGTCATGCACTCGTCACGGGCGAACCTGCACCGCTGGGCGAACCGGCATCCCGCCGTCCACGAGCCGGGCAGCGGGACCTGGCCGGCGATCGACGCCAGCCTCGTGGTGCCTTCGAAGTCGAGGATCGTGTGCGGGTCGGCGGCCAGGAGGGCCATCGTGTACGGATGCTCGGGGCGCACGAGCACATCGCGCACCGTCCCGGTCTCCACGATCTGGCCCGCGTACATCACCGACACGTCGTCGCAGAGGTCGGCCACGACGCCCAGATCGTGCGTGACGAGGATGACCGACATCCCGCGCGATGCGACGAGTCCCCGCAGGAGGGCGAGGATCTCGGCCTGGATGGTCACATCCAGCGCGGTGGTGGGCTCGTCGGCGACCAGAAGCCGCGGTGATCCGGCGAGCGCCAGCGCGATGGCGACGCGCTGCGCCATCCCGCCGGAGATCTGATGCGGGTGGCTGCGCAGCACCCGCGGCACGTCGACGATGCCCACGTCCTCCAGCAGGCCGGCCGCGATGCGCTTCGCCTCGGCCGCGCCGACCCGGCGCAGGCGCCGGATCGCGGCGGACAGCTGCCATCCGACCGCGAACATCGGGTCGAGCGCCCGGCTGGGCTCCTGGGAGATGAACGCGATCTCGTGCCCGCGGACCTTCGCGAGGGTCTTCTCGTCGGCCTGGGCGAGGTCGACCCCTCCCCATTGGATGCGCCCGGATCGCACCGAGAGCCCCGGCGAGAGGAGACCGAGGATCGCGTACGAGGTCACGCTCTTGCCGCACCCCGACTCTCCGACCAGCCCCATGACCCGGCCGGGTCCGACGCGCAGCGACACCCCCGTGACGAGCGCAGGGCCGCCGTCGACGCCGAGGACGAGATCGTCGATGATGAGCTCGCCGTCCGCCGCCGCCAGGGCGACCGGCGCCGAGACCTGGACCGACTGTGCGGGCTCCTGCGCCGGCTTCTTCGCCGTCTTCTTCGCGCGCTGCCGGAGGGCCACGAGCGGCGGGGGCGTCGCCGCGCCGCCCGAGAGGACGTCGGCGAGGGCGTTCGCGGCGATGATCGTGAGCGCCAGGACCGCGCCGGTGGGCACCATCATCCAGGGCTGCTGGAAGATGAAGCGCGCGGCCGCCTGGATCATTCCGCCCCACGTCGGCTCCGGCGGCTGCGGACCGAGGCCGATGAACGCCAGACCGGCCTGCATCATGATGCCGACGCCGAAGAACAGCACGAACTGGACGATCACGGTGGTCGACATGTTCGGCAGGACGTGCCGGAAGCTGGCGGCGGTGGGGCGCACGCCGTCGATGGCGGCGGCCTCGACGAAGAGCTGCTTCTGCAGCGCCTTCGCCTGGCCGAAGAAGATCCGGTACAGCGCGCCGAAGAGCAGCACGCCGAGGAGCGTCATCACGAGCGGCATGTTCGTGCCCACCGCGGCGATGAACGCGAGGATGATCACCGTTCCGGGCAGCGACAGGACGATCTCGCTGACGCGGTTCATGGCGCCCTCCGCGCGGGCGCTGCGCACCGCCCACAGCGTGACGGGCACCGTGATCAGGACGGCCACGATCGGCGGGATGCACGCGAGCGCGAGCGTCGACGCGCCCGCGGTCACGATGCGGGAGAGCAGGTCGCGGCCGAGCTCGTCGGTGCCGAGGAGGTGCGCGGCGGACGGCCCCTGGAGGACGGCGGTGAGGTCCTGCTCCAGTGGTCCGTACCGCAGCCAGAGGGGCGCGGTGAGGGACGCCACGACGAGTCCGACGAGCCAGATGAGGGCGAGGACGGCGGTGGGCGAGCGGAAGAGGCGGTTGGCGCGGATCCGGTCGGCGCGGCGGATCGTGAGGATCGCGGTGGTCGAGACGGTCATGAGGTGCGCAGTTTCGGGTCGAGGGTGCGGTTGAGGGTCTCGAGCGCCACATTCACGATCACGACGACGAGGGTGGCGACCAGGACGAGCGCCTGGACGAACGGCAGGTCGGCCGAGCCGACCGCCGACTGCATGGCCTGGCCGATGCCGGGGAGCGCGAAGAGGAGCTCGATCATGACCGAGCCGCCGAACAGGACGATGAACTGCACGGCGACCGTGGCGAGGATCGGGAGGCTCGCGCCGCGCAGGGCATGCACGTAGATGATGCGCCAGCTCGGCGTTCCGACGGCCCGCAGCGTCCGCATGTGCTCCTGCGCGAGCGCCTCGGCCATCGACGCGCGCGTCTGCCGCGCGATGAAGCCCGCGGAGGTGATGGCGATGGTGAGGACGGGCAGCACCAGCGACTTGAACCACTTCTCGGGCGAGACGTCGAAGGGCACGAACCCGGTGGCCGGCAGCAGCCTGAGCTGCACGGCGAAGACGTAGACGAGCACGATACCCAGCCAGAACGCCGGCAGCGAGAGCATGATGCCGGTGAGGACCGTGATGAAGCGGTCGACGGCGCCGCCGCGCACCGCGGCGATGACGCCCAGCACCACGCCGAGCAGCGCGCTCAGCAGGGTGCCGCCCGCCGCGAGGGCGGCGGTGACCGGCAGCCGCTTGGCGATGTCGGGGCCGATCTCGCGCCCGTCGATCAGAGAGACGCCGAGGTCGCCCTGCAGGACATGGCCGACCCACGTCGCGTACTGCACGATCCATGGATCGAACCAGCCGACGGACTCGTTGTAGGCGGCGACCTCCGCCGGCGTCGCCGACTGGCCGAGCGCCACACCGCCCGGCGTGGAGCCGGAGAGGTGGACGAGCACGAACGCGATGCCCGACGCGACCAGCAGCGTCAGGATCGCCCATGCGATCCGCTTCAGCACGAAGATGAGCATCATCACTCCCAGCGGTGCCGGTGCCGACGACGGGACGCCGTCGGCACCGGCATCAGGTCAAGACGCGGGCTGGAGGGACGCGAGGATCGGGAAGACCTCGGCGCCCGGGAACGTGGGCTCGGCGACCTTCGCCGTGTTGTACGCCCAGGGTGCGAGCTGCTCGTACAGCGGGATGAGCCACCCGGAGTCGACGATCGCACGGTTGAGATCCTTGAGCGCCGTCTCCTGCGCCGCAGCGTCCTCACCGGCGGCGCCGAGGGCGCCGGCGGCAGCCTGGATCTGGTCGTTCTGAGCCTCGTGGAAGTTCGCGAAGCCGAAGAGCACGCCGTACACGTTGCCGAGCGGGTTGGTCCACGTCAGCGGGATCGGTCCGCCCAGCGGCTCGGTCTGCACCACCGCGAATGCTTCCTCCGTCGACGCCGCGTTCTTGAGGTTCACGGTCACGCCGATGGCCTCCCAGTACGGCTGGATCGCCTCGAGGTCGCGCTGGCTCGCGGGTGTGATGGTGAAGTCGAAGCTGAACCCGTCGGGGTAGCCGGCGTCGGCCAGCAGCGCCTTGGCGGCGTCCGGGTCGTAGGCGTACTCGTCGTCGAGCTCGGGGACGTATCCCGGGTTGTCCGCCGGAAGGGCGTTGGCGGTCGGGACCTCGCCCGGGTGAACGGCGCCGACGTAGGCGTCACGGTCGATCGCCATGGAGAGGGCCTGGAAGACGCGCGGATCACCCCACTGCGGGGCAGTCGCGCCCGCCTTGTCGAACGCGATGAGGTTCTGGATCGTGCCGCCGTTGACCACCAGGCCGACATCCGCCGACTCGACCTGAGCCTTCGTGTCGGAGGTGACGTAGGCCAGGTCGACCTCACCCGAGATGGCGGCGTTGACGCGCGCCTGCGGGTCGAGGATGGGACGGAACTCGTAGGAGTCGAACGGGTAGTCCGCCGCTGCGGCGTTGTCCTCGTCCTTGACGAGGAGGTAGGAGTTGCCCTTCACCGTCGCGTCGTCGACCTTGAGCGGGCCCGACCCGTCCGGCGTCGCGTCCAGGCTCGATCGGTCGGCGGCGCCGGTCGGCCCGACGATCGCACCCGCGGGCAGCACGAGGTTCGCCTCGAATCCGGGCTTCCCTGCCGAGAAGCTGAGGGTGACGGTGTCGTCATCGACGACGGTCACCTCGGAGATCTCGTTCTGGCCGCCCTTCGCGAAGCCGCTGTAGGCGGAGAGATCCGGGTTCCCCCGGGCGTCGAGGTTCTGCTTGACGAGGTCGGCGGTGAGCGTCGAGCCGTCGTCGAAGGTCGCGGTGGTGTCGAGGTCCAGCGTGAGCTCGGTCTGGTCGGCGTTGTACTCGAAGGACGTGACGAGCTGCGGGACGACCTTGCCCTCCTCATCGAGGACGAACAGGGAGTCGTAGATGCCCTCGAAGAACATCCGCTGGCCGTTCCCGTACCGGGCGGGGTCGTACCCGAGGGCGGCCTGGTCGGAGTCGAGGGCGATGATGAGCTTCGACGTGTCGACGGCTCCCCCGCTCTCTCCGCCTCCCCCTGAACCGGTGCAGGCGCTGAGCGCCAAGGCTGAGGCTGCGACCGTCGCAAGGACGGCGGCGCCGCGTGCTGTCGTGATTCGAGACATCCTGATCTCCTGTGATCGATGTGCTGCTGCGGACTTCGGTGTCGAGCGGACCGCACACTCGGGAAGCGATCCTTCGGTCCAGAGTGACCCCGGTCGACCGATTTGGCCATTCGGATCCGCTGGGCGATGCGTTAGCGAGTGCCTAACATGCGCTCGCACTGACTTGTTCTCAGTGAAACACGCTTTCATTCAATGAACAAGTGTGTCACCATGGCACAGAGTTCAGAAAGGACGACCATGCCTGCTACCTCCTTCCCCGTCGACTTCCTCTGGGGCGTCGCCACCGCCGGTCATCAGAACGAGGGCGACAACGTCACGAGCGACACGTGGTTCCTCGAGAACGTGACCCCGACCGTCTTCCAAGAGCGTTCAGGCAAGGCCGCCAACGGCTGGGAGCTGTGGGAGACCGATCTCGACCTCGTCGCCGGCATGGGCCTGAACGCGTACCGCTTCTCCGTCGAGTGGGCCCGCATCGAGCCCGTCGAGGGCGAGTTCTCCGAGGAGGCGCTCGCGCACTACGAGGCCGTCGTCGACGGCTGCATCGCGCGGGGTCTCGCTCCGATCGTGACCTTCAGCCACTTCACGTCGCCGCACTGGTTCGCCGCGCGCGGAGCGTGGCTCGACGCGGACGCGCCCGCGCTGTTCGCCCGCTTCGTCGGAGTCGTGATGGATCGCTTCGGCGACCGCATCCGCCTCGCCGTCACCTTCAACGAGCCCGATCTGCCCGAGATGCTGACGTGGGCGGACCTCCCCCCGTTCGTGGCCGACCTGGAAAGGGCCACCCTCGCCGCGGCGGAGAAGGCTGCCGGCGTCGAGCGCTATCGCGCGGGCAACGTGATGCTGCGCGAGGACTTCGCCGGCATGCGCGCGGGCATGACCGCCGCGCACCGCGCCGCCACGGCCGCCATCAAGGCCCATCGTCCCGACCTGCCGGTCGGGCTCTCGCTGGCGATGTGCGACGACGTCGCCGCGCCGGGCGGCGAAGAGCTGCGCGACCGCAAGCGCGCCGAGGTCTACGACTACTGGCTCGAGCTCGCCCGTGACGACGACTTCGTCGGCGTGCAGAACTACGAGCGCCTGCACTACGGACCGGAGGGCCTTCTCCCGCCCGAGCCGGGGGCGATCCTCAACGGCATGGGGACGCCCGTCGATCCTGACTCGCTGCGCGGCGCGGTGCAGTACGCCTATGACGTCAGCGGCGTGCCGATCCTCGTCAGCGAGCACGGCGTCAGCACGCACGACGACACCGTCAGAACGGCGTTCATCCAGCCGTCGCTGGAGGGGCTCGCGCAGGCGATCGCCGACGGCGTCCCCGTGCTCGGGTACTGCCACTGGACGCTGATGGACAACTTCGAGTGGATCTTCGGCTACGGCCCGAAGCTCGGCCTGCACGAGGTCGACCCCGTCACGTTCGCCCGCACCCCCAAGCCGAGCGCGGCCGAGTACGCGCGACTCGTCGTCGCGCACCGCGGCTGACTCAGTCCGCGAGCGCCACCGCGACGGTCGACTGCCCGGCGGGGAGCGGGATGCTGCGCCCCGCCGCCTCGAGCGTCGCGGTGACGCCGTGCGGCACCGTGCAGGAGATGGTGGCAGTGTCGCCCTCGCGCGTCCACTCCACCGCGAGGCGTCCGGCGGGCGTGGCGACGGAGGCGCTCACGTGGGTGAGCCCTGCGTCGAAGTCCGGTTCGATGCGGGCCGCGCGGTAGCCGGGGGCCGCGGCCTGGATGCCGGCGACCCGGCGGTACAGCCAGTCGTCCACGCAGCCGAAGGCGTAGTGGTTCAGCGAGACGGGGCGCGGCGTGCCGTCGGAGGCTACGGCATCCCATGACTCCCAGATCGTGGTCGCACCCGCGTCCACTTCGTACAGCCACGAGGGCATCTCGCTCTGCCAGAGCAGGGTGCGCGCCAGGTCGCGGTGGCCCGACTCCCACAGCACGTCGAGCAGGTAGGGGACCGACAGGAAGCCGGTGTCGAGCCGGTCGCCGCGTGCACGCACGAGCTCGACCAGGCGGGCCGCGGTGCGCGCGCGGACGGCGTCGGGCACCATGTCGAACGCGAGGGCGAGCACATACACACCCTGCAGCTGCACGGGCAGGTCGCCGGCCTCATCGAGGTGCTCGTCGGCGAACGCGGCTCGCGCTGCCGCCGCCCGACGGGCGAGATCGGCGGCCTCGTCGTCGCGGCCGAGCACGGCGGTGATCCGGGCGGCGAGGGTGAGCGACTGCGCCCGGAACATCGGGACGACGAGCTCACCGGTCAGCCGCGGCGCGACGGCCATCCCCTCGTGCGGCGGCAGCCCCTCGAGCGTGCTGGGGGTGAGCCAGTCGCCGAACTGATCACCGGTGGCGCCTGCCTGGAAGTCGACCCAGCGCAGGATCGCGTCGACGTTCTCCTCGAGCACGCGGACGTCGCCCGTGCGCTCGTAGAGCGTCCACGGCACGAAGACGATCGCGTCGCTCCACCCCGCCGCCCACTCGATGCCGCCGAGCCCCGTGGCGCTCGCGGCGGCCTCGACGTCGAACGGGGAGCGCGGCGAGGTGATCGGCACGGCGCCGTCCGGCAGCTGATCGGCACGGAGGTTCGCGAGCCAGCGCGAGAGGAACGGCACGACCTGCGCGTTGTTCGTCGCGGCGGGGGCGAAGACCTGGGCGTCGCCCGTCCAGCCCACCTTCTCGCGCTGCGGGCAGTCGGTCGGGATGGACACGAAGTTGCCCCGCTGGCTCCACACCACGTTCTCGTGCAGGCGGTTCAGGCGCGCATCCGACGTCGTGAAGGTGCCGGTCTGCTCGAGGTCGCTCGCGATGACGATCGCGGTGGCCTCGAACCCGGCCGCGCCGGAGACGCGCGCGTAGCGGAACCCGTGGAAGGTGAACGCCGGCTCGTAGACCTCGTCGCCGCCCGCGGCGACGTAGACGTCGGTCTGCTCCTTGTTGATGCCGCGGATGTTGTCGAACCACTCCCCCTGCGCGTCGAGCGTCTCGGTGTGCTCGATGGTGACCCGGTCGCCTGCCGCAGCGCCGGTCAGCCGCAGCCGGACGCGGCCGGCGATCACCTGCCCGAAGTCGACGACGGTGCCTCCCGCGGTCTCTCGAGAGGTCACGGCGGGGAGCTCGGCCACGCGCCGCATCGGCTCGCCCGCGAACGGCACGAGCCTGTCCGGGATGCCGTCCCGCACGGCGACGGGCGTCCAGCCGGCGTCGTCGAAGCCCACCGCATCCCATCCGCGCGGTACCGCACGGGCGTCGAAGCACTCGCCGACGAACAGGTCGGCATACCGCCACGGTCCCGGGGCGGAGCGGGCGGCGTCGCCCGAGCCGATGACCCGGCTGGTGCCGTCGGCGAGGTCGAGGTGCAGCTGCCAGAGCGCGGCGGTGCGGTCGCCGAACTGCGCGCTCGAGCCGGTGATCCCGATCCGGCCGGCCCACCAGCCGTCCGCGAGCGCGATGCCCACGACGTTCTCACCCGCCACCAGCTGATCGGTGACGTCGTAGCACTGGACGCTGATCCGGTGCGCGTAGCTGTCGAATCCGGGCGCGAGCACCTCATCGCCGACCTCGGCCCCGTTGACACTCGCGGTGTAGACCCCCTCCGCGGTCGCGAACAGCCGGGCCCGCAGCGGCGCCGCATCGAGCCGCACCGTCTGCCGCAGCAGCTGCACGGGGCGCAGCCGGTCCTCCGGCGGCGTGTCTCCGGCCGCTCCCCTGATCCAGTCGAGCAGGCTCCAGCGCTCGAGCGCCGTGGGCTGCTGCGTCGGCTCGACCCAGCGTGCAGCGGTCCAGTCGGAGGCACGCAGCAGGGCGGTCCCGAAGATCGACGCCGCGGTGGCGCGCCCGCCGTCGGCCGACCAGCTCTCGACGGTCCAGCCGTAGTCGGCGTTCGAGGCCAGCGGCTCACCCGCATAGGGGATGAGGCTCGTGCCCGCGCCGGCGAGCCGGCCGGTGTCCCACACGGCGTTCCCCGCCGCATCCGACACGACGATGCGTGCGGCGACCTGGGTGTGTGCGACGGTCCAGGTGAACCGGGGAGCATCGGTCGCGACCGCCAGCGGTGCGCGTGCGTACTCGACCCGCAGGTCGCGGCATTCCGGTGCGCTCACGCTGTGCTCCTTTGCAGTGGTCTGAATACCTTACTTCAAAGGTTTTCCCGTCACACGCAGAGGTCAGCGCACGAGGCGCGGGTGCAGGTGCGCGCTCGAGAGCGCGACGACCGCCTGCGCAGCGCCGGCCTCGAGGCACGCGTCGAGATCGGCGCCGCGGAGGGAGGCGGCGAGGAACCCGGCCATGAACGCGTCGCCCGCGCCGTTGGTGTCGACGACCTCGGCGGGCACGGCGGGCACCTCGGCGCGTCGACCGTCCGCGCGCAGGGCGATCGCGCCGCGGGCGCCCAGGGTGCACACCGCCAGGCGCGGGCCGCGCTCGAGGCAGCGGGCCATCAGCATCCATGGATCGTCGACGGCGTCGTCGTTCATGAACACGACGTCCGCCGCCGCGACGAACGGCTCGTGGAACGCGGACGACCCGTCGTAATCGTGCAGGTCGATCCACGCGGGGGCCGACCAGGAGCGACGTGCGAGCAGCAGCGCGCCGAGCTCGCTCAGGTCGACCACGGCGATGCCGGCGGAGGCGAGCGCGGACTCAACGAGGGCGATCGTCTCGTCGGCAGGGGTGGACGGCGTCGCCACGTAGAGCGACACCCGCTCGCCGTGCGCGGTCATGAGGTTGACGTGCTGCTCGGTCCGCACGGAGGGATGCTGCCGCAGGCGCACGCCGGCAGCCGCCAGCGCCTGGGCCACCCTGGCGCCCTCGTCGTCCTCCCCGAGGAGCGCGTGCAGCTCGGTGTCGACGCCGAGCGCGGACAGGTGCACCGCCTTGCCCGCCGACGTGCCGCCGACCGTGCGCACCGATCGCTCGGCGAACTGCATGTGCGGGACGGGCTCGGGCAGGCGGTCGAGCTGGATCAGGTGGTTCCACGCCGCAGGCCCGCAGACGACGACGCTCGGCTGGGTCACCGCCCCAGTCTGCCCCTGATCACTCCGCGACGGCCGGCGCCAGGCGGTGCGCTGCCGCGATGAGCCGGCGGGTGTACGGGTGCTGTCCGTCGCGGAAGATCGACGCGGCCGGGGCGGTCTCGACGATGCGGCCCTGCTGCATCACGGCGACCCGGTGCGAGATGCGGCGCACCACGGCGAGATCGTGCGAGATGAACACGTATGCGACGCCGGTGCGCTCCTGCAGCTCGATGAGCAGATCGAGGATCGTCGCCTGCACGCTGACGTCGAGAGCCGAGGTCGGCTCGTCGCACACGATCACCGGGGAGCGGCCGGCGAAGGCCCGCGCGATCGCGACGCGCTGCTTCTGCCCGCCCGAGAGGCGACCGGGCAGCTTGTCGAGCACGTCCAGCGGCAGGCCGGTGCGCACGACGAGCTCCTCCGGCGTGGTGTCGCCGCCGAGGAGCTGGATCGAGCGGCGCAGGGTCTGCCGCACGGAGCGCCGGGGGTTCAGCGACGCGTCGGGGCTCTGGAACACGACCTGCACCGGCGGAGGGGCGGATGCCGCGTCCACCGCCACCGTCCCGTCGTGGGAGACGAGTCCGGCGAGGACCCGACCGAGAGTGGTCTTGCCGCTGCCGGACTCCCCGACCACCCCGAGCGTCTCCCCCGGGTGCAGCTGCAAGTCGACCCCGTCGAGGGCGAGGTGCGCGCCGTAGCGCTTCGAGATGCCGGATGCGGTGAGGATCGGCGACCCGACGCGAGCGGGCTCAGGACGGGCCGGACCGTCGATCGGGGGAATCGCGGCGACCAGCTCGCGCGTGTACGGATGAGCGGGCACCGCGGTGAGCTCCGCCGAGGTCGTGGTCTCGACGAGGTGGCCGCTCTCGAGCACGGCGACGCGGTCGCAGTGCGCGGCGACGAGCGGCAGGTCGTGGCTGATCAGCAGGCTCGCGAAGCCGATCTCGGACTGCAGCCGGGTGATCAGGGCGAGCACGCCCGCCTGTACCTCGCTGTCGAGGCCGGTGGTCGGCTCGTCGAGGATGAGCAGCTGCGGCCGGGCGGCGAGCGCCATCGCGATCATCACGCGCTGCTGCTGCCCGCCCGACAGCTCGTGCGGGTAGCGGCCGGCCAGCAGCTCGGGGTCCGGGAGCGCGACCTCCTCCAGCGAGCGCACGGTGCGGGCGCGCACGTCGCGGCGGTCGATGCCGCGCAGGCGGTGCGTCTCGGCGACCTGCGCACCCACGGTCGCGGTGGGGTTCAGCGCACGTGCGGGCTCCTGATAGACGACGCCGATGCGATCGCGGCGGTATGCGCGCAGCCGCGCCGCGTCGAGCCGGAGCACGTCCACGCCGTCGACGAGCAGCTCGTCGGCCCGCACCCGGCTGCCGGCGGGCAGGTAGCGGGTGAGCGCGAGCGCGACCGTGCTCTTTCCCGAGCCGGACTCCCCCACGAGGCCGAACGCCTCGCCCGCGCGGATGTCGAGGTCGAGGCCGTGCACGGCTCGGCGCTGCTCGCGGTCGACGAGGTAGTCGACGGTGAGCCCGCGTGCGCTGACGATGCGGTCGCCCGCGGTGACGATGCCTCCGCTCATCGGCGCAGCACCTCCTTCAGGTTGTCGCCGATGAGGTTGACCGACACGACCAGCGAGGCGATCGCGAGAGCGGGGAACACCAGGGTCCACCACGCGCCCTGCAGATACGCGCGGTTCTCGTTGACCGCGAGCCCCCAGTCCGGCGAGGGCGGAGCGGCGGCGAGGCCGAGGAACGACAGCGAGGAGGCGACGAACACCGCAGCGCCGAGGCTCAGCGTGGCCTGCACCAGCACCTGCGGCCAGACGTTGGGCAGCAGCTCTTTGAGCAGCACGCGCCCGGTGCGCTCGCCCTGCAGCTGAGCGCTGGTCACATAGTCCTTGCCCATCTCGACGAGCACCTCGGCGCGGATGATGCGCGCGATCCCCGGGGCGAAGAGCACCCCGACCGCGAGCGCGAGCACCAGCGGGCTGCTGCCGAAGGCACCGACCACCACGAGCAGGAAGATGATGCCGGGCAGCGCGAGGAACACGTCGAACACGCGCATGAAGGCCTGATCGATCCAGCTGCGGTGGTAGCCGGCCGCCAGGCCCATCGCCGCGCCGAGCAGGGTCGCGATGATGGTGCCGGCCGGGCCGATCTGCAGTGCCGACTCGGCGCCGGCGAGCACGCGCGCGAACACGTCGCGGCCGATCCGGTCGGTGCCGAACCAGTGCTCGGGGCTCGGCGGGGCGAGCTTCGCGCCGGTGTCCGCGAACGGGTCGACGCCGAGCCACCGCCAGGTGATCGCGACCACCACCCAGAACACGACGATCGCCGCGCACAGCGTGAAGGTCGGCCGGCGCAGCAGGGCGCCCCAGGTCGACGCACGGCGGGCGTACCGCACGGCGCTGTGGGAGACGGGCGCCACGGCGACGCGTTCGGGCGCGAGGGCTTCCGCGGTCATCTCAGTCCTTCCTCGCGTAGCGCACGCGCGGGTCGATGAGCGTGAAGGCGATGTCGGTGAGCAGCAGCGCCGTCAGGGCGACGAGCCCGGTGATCATGACACCGGCCTCGAGCACGAAGATGTCCTTCTCCTGCGTCGCCGTCACCAGCAGCTCCCCGAGCCCCGGGTAGCCGAACAGCGTCTCGACGACGGCGCTCCCGCCCAGGAGTGCGCCCAGATACACGCCGAGCAGCGACACGGTGGGGATGAGCGCGTTGCGGGCGACGTGCCCGCCGAACAGGGCGGGGCCGCGCACGCCCTTCACGACGGCGGTCCGGTAGAACTGCGAGCCGGTCGTCTCGACGACGCCGGTCCGCGTCATCCGCGCGACCACCGACACGTAGCCGAGGGCGAGGGTGATCGCCGGAAGGGTCATCGCGCGCAGCTGCGGCAGGAACCCCTCGCCGACGCCCGCACCCGACTGGATCGGCAGCACCGGCAGCAGCAGCGCGAACACGATGAGCAGCACCACCCCGACAACGAACTCGGGCACCGAGGCGAGCGACATGAGCAGGACGGTCAGCGCCCTGTCGGTGCGGGATCCCTCGGTGCGCGCCTGGAGCACCCCGAGGCCGAGCGCCACCGGCACGAGGATCGCGAACGCGAAGAGTCCGAGCGCGAACGAGTTGAGCAGCCGCTCGAGCACGAGCCCGACCACCGGATCCCCGTAGACCAGGCTCGTGCCCCAGTCGCCGGTGGCGAACCCGCCGAGCCAGGCGAGGTAGCGGGCCACCAGCGGCCCGTCCAGCCCGCGCTCGGCGTTCCACGCCTGCACCTGATCGAGCGTCGCGTACGGACCGAGTGCGTTGCGACCAGGGTCGCCCGGCACCACCTGCACCAGCCAGAACACGAGCACGGAGACGACCAGCAGCACCAGCGGAATCTGCACGGCCCGCTGGCCGATGATCCGGTAGTGCTGCCGGCCGCCTCCCATGCCCGTCACTCCGAGATCGAGACGCCCGCGAACGAGTACCCGGTGTCGAAGTCGAGGTCGCCGGCGAACTCGCCCTCGATCCGCGTGCTCTGCAGCACGCTGCCCTTCGCGAAGGTCGGGATGATCACCGGCAGGTCGGACCACTGGATCGCCGCGATGTCATCGGCCAGGCCCTGGCGCTCTGCCTCGTCGGTGGTGGCGTCGAAGCTCTGGCCGAGCTGCTCGATCTCCGGGTTCGCGTAGTGCGAGGCGTTCCACGCCGCATCCGCCGTGTAGATCAGCGAGATGTACTGCGACGGAGCGCGCTTGGCCCAGTTCGTGATGGTGAGCGGCGCGTTCAGCCACGGGGTGGCATCGCCGTCGGCGTAGTACTGCTCGCCCGTCAGCACGTCGAGGTCGACCTCGAAGCCGGGGACGGCGTTGAGCTGCTGCTGCAGCACCTCGCCGTACAGCTGGTTGTCCGTCGTGATCGTGAACGAGACGGTGCGGCCGTCGAGCAGCTCGGCGACCTTGTCGAGATCCTGCTCGCGCTGCTCCAGCCCCGCCGGCTGCAGCTCGTAGTCGGGGAAGAACGTGACGTCGTTGGCGATGTCGGCGTTGCCCTCGTACACGTTGTCGATGAGCCCCTGTCGGTCGATCGCCCACGCGAGCGCCTCCCGGACGGCCGGATCGTCGAACGGCGCGGCTTCGACGTTCAGGAAGATGCCGTCGAACTTGTTGTAGCCGGACGAGATCACCTGGTACTGCGACTCGTCGACGGCGGCGGCGACATCCGACGTGAGCGCGATGCGGTCGATCTCGCCGGCCTGGAAGGCGAGCAGCGACGCCTGCGAGTCGTCGTAGATCTTCAGCTCGACGCCGTCCACGAGGATGTCGTCGGCATCCCAGTAGTCGGGGTTCTTCACGTAGGTGGCGCCCTCGCCGACGGTGTAGTCCTCGAGGAGGAACTGGCCGGCGCCCACGGGGTTGTCCAGCCACGTGCCTGGTTCGTAGTCCGCCGGAAGGATGCCCGTGTTCGTGCCGGTGAGCAGCAGCGGGAAGTCCGAGAACGCCCGGGCCAGCGTGAAGACCACCGTGCCGTCGCCGTCCGCGGCGACCGAGTCGAGGATGCCCTCGAAGGCGCTCCGACCCGCCGACAGGCTGTCCTCGCCGGTGATCGCCTCGAACGTCGCGACCACGTCGGCCGACGTGACCGGCGAGCCGTCGTTGAACAGCGCGCCCTCGCGGAGCGTCACCGTCCAGGTGAGGCCGTCCTCCGACGCCTCCCAGGCCGTCGCCAGGCGCGGGTTCAGCGCCCCGTCGGCGTCGAGGCTCACGAGCGGCTCGGTGACCAGGCCGCTGATGAGCTGGGCGTTGTAGTCGGCGACGGTCAGCGGGTCGATCTCGGACCCGGGGTCGGTGATCGGGATGCGGTAGACGGCGTCGGCGTCGCTGTTCGCCGCGGTGTTCGTGGTGTCGGTGCCGGTCGCGCAGCCGGCGAGCGCGACGGTGACGGCGCCGACGGCGAGCGCCGCGACGGCGGCGCGCGCTCCCGGACTGAATCGGGTGCTGGTCATGATGGGGTTCCTCTCGGTCGGGTCAGCCGGCGCGCAGGGCGGCCGGCTCGAGCTGTGTCAGGGAATCGTGGGATGGGCGAGGGCACGCGGCCAATCGGCGATGACGTCCGGCGACACCCGGTGTCACACGGCGTCACGCGCGGGCTGCGATCGTCCGGCCTGGACGCCGTCGACCTCGACCGTCACGCGCTCGGAGTAGAAGGCGACCCGCCCGGCGAGCGCGCTCACCGCCTCGAGCGGGTCGGGGTACGACCACGCGATCTCGCGTTCGGGGTCGCCGACCGTCGCCCAGTATTCGGTCGCCTCCCCCTTGTAGGGGCACTCGCTCCAGCGGTCGACGCTCTCCAGCTCACCCGACACCACGTCCTCGCGCGGCAGATAATAGCGGGGCGGCAGCCCGGTCTCGTAGACGATCACGCTGGCGACGGAGTCGGCGAGCACCCTGTCGCCGTCGCGCACCACGATGCGACGGCTCGAGCGGAGCGTGTCGACGCGGCTGTGCGGGTCGCGGGGGTGCGCGAACACCCTCTCGTCCTCCTCGGTCCAGCGGTCGAGCACACCGGGATACCAGGTGACCCCGAAGAAGCCGTCCAGGCCGTCGTGGTCCCACACCCAGGCGACCGCGGGGATGCGGCGTTCTTCGAGCTGCAGATCGAACCAGCGGCGGGCGGGCGTCTTGGGCCGGTAGTAGGCCTCGCGGGGCGCCTCGCCCGGCACCAGCAGGTCGGTGCGCACATCGGCGGCGGGGAACCCGTACTCGGGCACCTTCGCGCCCGGCTCCCACACCAGGATCGGCCGGCGGCTGTCGACCACGGCGACCTCCCCGCCCGGGCCCGCGGCATACCCGCGCAGCCACCGCTGGCTGGGCTCCCACGTCCAGGTGGCGGGCGGCGGAGGGTCGCGGCGCACGAGGGCCGGCGACGAGACGGGCCGGACCGGAACGGTCCGGCCCGTGGCGGGTGCGGTGGGTGCAGTCAGGATCTCGGTCATGGCGGCCATGAAAGCCCCTCCCCGGCGCGGGCGGGCGCGCATTGCGCGAGGTGACATCGCATGTCGTTCCGTGACGAACGATCGGATGCTGTCGCCCCCGGCCGACCTACTGTGACGGCCATGTCCTTTACATCCGCGCCCGCAGTGCAGGCGCTGCGCATCGGCCTGTTCGCGCACCTCGCCGAGCACCGCGCCGCCGTCGAGCAGACCTACCTCGACTTCCTCGAGCTGTTCGAGTTCGGCGAGCGGGTCGGCGTGGAATCCGCCTGGGTGCGCCAGTTCCACCTCGCCAAGCCGGCGGCCGGCCGATTCGGCGGCCTGCCGTCGCCGTTCGTCTTCCTCGGCGTGCTCGCCGGGCGCACGACCACGCTGCGCCTGGGCACCGCGGCCGTGACCCTCCCGCTGGAGCTGCCGCTGCGGGTGGCGGAGGATGCGGCCGTGCTCGATGCGCTGAGCGGCGGCCGGGTCGAGCTGGGCCTCGCGAACGGCGGGCAGCCCGATCTCGTCTCGCGGCTCGGCCTGCCCGCCGCGGAGGACCCCGTCGCCCGGCGCCGCAGCTATCTGGACAAGGTCGACGAGGTCGCCGCCGCGCTCCGCGGCGAGGCCATCACCGCCGACGGCGAGGTCATCGTGCCGGCGCGCCCTGGGCTCGCCGACCGGATCTGGCAGGCCACCCTCACCGAGCGCAGCGCGTTCGAGGCGGGCCAGCGCGGCGAGGGCGTGCTGATCGGCACCACCCAGGTCGTGCCGGCCGAGGTGTCGGCCGCGGCCTACCACCGGGGGCTCGCCGACGGGGTCCCGCCCCGCCTCGGCCTGTCGACCTGGATCTTCCCCGGCCGCGACCGCGACGAGGCGCTGCGTCGCGCCGAACACGGCCTTCGCGCCAAGTGGGAGTGGGCGAAGGACTTCCTCCCCCGCGCCGACTCCGTCGCCCAGATCGCCGAGCGCCTCAACCTGCACTACGGCAGCCCGGCCGACATCGCCGCATCCATCTCCGGCCATCCCGCGTTCGGCCACACGACGCAGCTGCAGCTGCAGCTGGACGGTCTGTACCGGAACCTCGACGAGCAGAAGGAGGCGCTGGGGCTGTTCACCTCCCAGGTCGCCCCCGAGCTGGGCTGGGCGCGTGAGGCGGTGGCAGCATGACCCGCACACCGCTCATCTTCGCCGCCGGCGTCTTCTACCCGGGCGGCGAGCACATCACCGGCTGGCGATCGCCCGCGGCGGAGCCGACCGCGTACCTCGACATCGACTACTACACCCGGTTCGCGCAGACGGCGGAGGCCGGGCGGTTCGCGACGCTGTTCCTCGCCGACGAGCTGTACGTGTGGGACCGCTTCCGATCGGGCATCGACCACGGCGTCAACGTCCGGCTCGAGCCGTTCACCCTGTTGAGCGCACTGTCGCAGGTCACCTCGCGGATCGGGCTCGCCGCGACGGTGTCGACGACCTACAACGAGCCGTACCACGCGGCCCGCAAGCTCGCCTCGCTCGACCACCTCAGCGCCGGCCGCGCCGCCTGGAACCTGGTGACGAGCGCGAGCGACGAGGAGGCCCGCAACTTCGGCCGCGAGGCGCACCTCGAGCACGCCACCCGCTACCGTCGGGGCGCCGAGTTCGTCGAGGTCGTCAACGGCCTGTGGGACAGCTGGGACGACGACGCCTTCGTCTTCGACAAGCGCTCCGGCCGGTTCGCCGACCGCTCGAAGCTGCACGTCCTCGACCACCGCGGCGACCACTTCGCGGTGCGCGGGCCCCTCAACATCCCGCGCCCCGTGCAGGGGCACCCTCCCCTGTTCCAGGCCGGCGCGTCTGAGGCGGGCCGCGACCTCGCCGGACGCACCGCCGACGCGGTGTTCACGCTCGGCGGCGGCGACCTCGCCGGGGGCAGGGCGCAGTACGACGACTACAAGCGCCGCGCGGTCGCCGCGGGGCGCACCGGCGACGACCTGTCCGTGCTGCCGTGGTTCTCGCCGATCATCGGCGCGACCGCGGCCGAGGCGGAGGAGCGCTTCCGCGAGCTCGCCCGGCTGACGCCCGACCGCGTGCAGGTCGACCTGCTCTCGCACTACCTGGGCCATGACCTCGGCGACCGCGACCTCGACGGGCCGTTCGACTTCGAGTTCGACCTGGACTCGTTCAACCAGTCCAAGTCGGGCTACGCGGCGATCCAGTCGCTGAGCGCGCAAGGGTCGTTCACCATCCGCGAGCTGGCGTGGGAGGTGCTGCGCCGCAGGTTCACGCTCGGCACGCCCGACACCCTCGCCGCCCACCTCATCGAGCAGTACGAGCAGCGCGCGGCCGACGGCTTCATCCTGATGGCGCCGACGCTGCCCGACACGCTCGAGGCGTTCGTGGGCGAGATCGTCCCCCGCCTCACCGACCACGGCATCTACCCCGCCGAGTACGAGGGAGACACCCTGCGCGATCATCTGGGGCTCGCGCGACCGAGAGGAAGGTACGCGGCATGAGCCGTCGACTGCTGCTGGGGGCGTTCCTGTTCCACCCGGGCGGATCGCACGTGTCGGGCTGGCGCCACGAGAGCGCCGAGCCGCACCGCCACGTCGACATCGACTACTACGCCGGGTTCGCGCAGACCGCCGAGCGGGGAGTCTTCGACACGATCTTCCTGGCCGACGGCCTCTACTTCTGGGACCGGTTCGCCTCCGGCGTCGACCACTACGGGCAGACCCGCCTCGAGCCGCTCACCCTGCTGTCGGCCCTCGCCGTGCGCACGTCCCGCATCGGGCTGGCGGCGACCGTCTCCACGAGCTACAACGAGCCCTACCACGTGGCCCGCGCGCTCGCCTCGCTCGACCACATCAGCCGGGGCCGCGCGGCATGGAACCTGGTGACCTCCCGCTACGACGAGGAGGCTCGCAACTTCGGCGGCGACGCGCACCTCGACCACGCCCTGCGCTACGAGCGCGGCGCCGAGTTCGTGCGCGTCGTGCAGCAGCTGTGGGACAGCTGGGCCGACGACGCGATCCTCGCCGATCGCGAGAGCGGGCTCTTCGCCGACGCGAGCCGCCTGTACACGCCCGACCACCGCGGCGACCACTTCACCGTGCGCGGCCCGCTGAACGTGACGCGCCCGCCGCAGGGCTACCCCGTCCTGTTCCAGGCGGGCGGATCGGCCGCCGGCCAGGATCTGGCCGCCGCCACCGCCGACGCCGTGTTCGCCCGTGCGCTGCCGATCGACGCCGCCCGCGCCTTCTACGCCGGGCTCAAGGCGCGCGTCGTCGCGGCCGGCCGTGAGGCGGACGACGTCTCGATCCTCCCGTCGCTGCGCCCCGTCGTGGCGGAGACGGATGCTGCCGCCCGGCGCCTCGCGGAGGAGATCCTCGCCTCGACGCCCGACGCGATCATCGTCGAGGACGTCGCGCATTCGATCGGCCAGCCCCTCTCGGCGGACCCGGACGCACCGATCGACTTCGCGCCGAGCGTCGACATCGCCAACGAGTCGCAGTCGCCCAACCGCCGCGTGGCGCGCCTCGTAGCCGGCGAGCGGCTGACGCCCCGCGAGCTGTATGCGGAGGAGTTCTGGGAGTCGGTCGCGGTGGGGTCGCCGACCGCCATCGCCGACGAGATCGAGGAGCGCTTCGCGACCAGGGCGGCCGACGGCTTCATCGTGCAGGCGCTCACGCAGCCGCTCGGATTCGAGCAGTTCGTCGACCTGGTCGTGCCCGAGCTGCAGCGCCGCGGACTCACCCGCACCGCCTACGAGGAGACCACGCTGCGTGAGCGACTCGGCATCGCGCGCCCGGCGCGCGGGGTCTGGGCAGAGCCGGCGGGGGCGCTCGCATGACCGACCCGCAGTGGGGCTTCGCGACCAGACAGGTCCACGCGGGCCTCGACGACACCGACCCGCACCGCCCGCGCGCCACGCCGATCCATCTGACCGCAGGGTTCGTCTTCGACGACTTCGACCAGGGCCACGCCCGGTTCACGGGCACCGACGACGGCTACAGCTACTCTCGGGTCGGCAACCCGACGGTCGCAGCCGCCGAGCGTCGGATCGCCGACCTGGAGGGCGGGATCGGCGGCCTGCTGGTCGCCAGCGGCCAGGCCGCCACCTCGACGGCCGTGCTCGGGCTCGTCTCCAGCGGCGAGCACATCCTGTCGTCGTCGAGCATCTACGAGGGCACCAGGGAGCTGTTCCGCGACGACCTGGCCCGCCTCGGCATCGCCTCGGACTTCGTCGAGGACCACAACGATCTCGCGGCGTGGGAGGGCGGCATCCGTCCCTCCACGCGCGCCCTGTTCGCCGAGTCGATCCCCAACCCCAAGAACGACGTGCTCGACGTGCGGGCGCTCGCCGACCTGGCGCACCGGCACGGCATCCCGCTGATCATCGACAACACGCTCGCGACACCGTATCTGCTGCGCCCGCTCGAGCACGGCGCCGACATCGTCGTGCACTCGGCGAGCAAGTTCCTCGCCGGTCACGGCACGGTGCTCGGCGGCGTCATCGTCGACGGCGGGCGGTTCGAGTGGCAGCCCGATCGCTACCCGCAGCTCGCGCGCGACCGCGGACACGACGGACGCACCGTGGTCGAGCGCGCCGGCCGGTTCGCTCTGCTCGAGTACGCCCGCCGCGTCGCCATGCGGTACGGCCCCGTGCCGTCGCCGCTGAACGCCTTCCTCATCCAGCAGGGCGTCGAGACGCTGTCGCTGCGGGTGCAGCGGCAGTCGTCCACCGCGCTGCGCATCGCGGAGTGGCTCGCAGAGCAGCCCGCTGTCGAGTCGGTCGACTACAGCGGTCTTCCCACCAGCCCGCACCACGCGCTCGCCCAGCGCTACCTGCCGCGCGGTCAGGGCTCGGTGTTCTCGTTCACGGTGCAGGGCGGCCGCGAGGGCGCGCGCACGTTCACCGATGCGCTGCGCCTGTTCACCCGCATGACGCACCTCGGCGACACGCGGTCGCTCGTGCTGCACCCCGCCACCACCACCCACCATCTGCGCACCGACGACGAGCTGGCCGCTCGCGGGATCGGGCAGGGGCTGCTGCGCCTGTCGATCGGCATCGAGGAGCCGGAAGACCTCATCGCCGACCTCGACCAGGCGCTCGCCGCCGTCGCCGCGGAAGAACTCCTCACCAGAGCAGGACTGACATGACCCGACCCCAGCACTTCGGCTGGTTCCTCTCCCGCGGCTTCGGCCCGCACGGCTGGGCACGGCCCTACTACGAGTGGGGCTACCAGTGGCAGCGGCCCGACCTGTACCAGCAGTCCGCACGGGAGCTCGAGCAGGCAGGGTTCGACTTCGTGCTCATCGAGGACGCCCTCTCGATCGGCATCACCCCCGACACCCTGGGTCTGCGGGTACGTAAGGCCTATGGGGGTCCGAAGCACGACCCGTGGACGCTCGCGCCGTACCTGTTCGCCGCGACGCAGCACCTCGGGGTGATCCCGACGGCGAACCCGGCATCCCACCACCCGTACCTCGCGGCGCGGCAGTTCGCCTCCCTGCAGCACCTGTCCGCGAGCCGGCTCGGCATCAACGTCGTCACCGACGTGGGCAGCGCTCACCACTTCGGCACGGACCGCCTGCCGCACGACGCCGCCTACGACCGTGCGCAGGAGTGGCTCGACGCGCTCCGGCTGCTCTGGCACAGCTGGGACGACGACGCGCTCATCGCCGACCCGCACACGCAGATCTACGCCGACGGCTCCAAGATCCGGGCCGTCCAGCACCGCGGCGAGTACTTCTCCTTCGACGGCCCGCTGAACGCCGAGCCCCTCCCGGCCGGCGACCCGGTCGTCGCCTCCCCCGGCGGTTCGCCGCGGGGCATCGACTTCGCCGGCACCAACTCGCAGATCCAGCTCGCACTGTCGAACCTCGACGTCGCCAGCATCCGCTCCTATCGCCAGAAGGTCCGCGACTCGGCGGCCGCACACGGCCGCGACCCCGACGAGATCAAGGTGCTCTTCGTCATCAAGCCCATCGTGGCGCCGAGCGTCGAGGAGGCCGACCGCATCGTCCGAGCCTCCGAGACACCGGACGACGGTGTGCTGCGCGAAGTGGCCGAGGCATGGTCCAGCGATCTGGAGACCGATCTCACGGCGCTCGACCTCGATCGCCCGCTCGACCCGGCGATCTTCGGCGACCACGTGTCCAAGGGCACGATCCGCGGGCTGCAGGGCGGCTTCGACTCCTTCGCCGACGTGCCGCTGCGCGCCATCCTGGCCGGCAAGGCGCGCCTCGGCCGGGTCACCGACGGGCGGGGCGGCACGGTGGGCACCGCCGACGAGATCGCCGATGTCATCGAAGAGCTCGGCGACGACGCGGGCAACGACGGCTTCATCTTCTCGGGCGACCTTCACCCCGTGACCATCCACCGCAACCTCGACGAGCTGGTCCCGATCCTGCGCCGGCGCGGCATCCTCCGCGCGGACTACTCCGGCGGAGGGCTGGCCGCGAACCTCGGGTCGTTCTGAGCCTGGTTCCGGCTCAGAGCGCGGCGAGGGCGGCGTCGAGGTCGGCGAGCAGGTCTTCGGCCGACTCGATGCCGACCGACAGGCGCACGACCTCCTCGGGCACGGCGAGCTCGGTGCCGCGCACCGAGGCGTGGGTCATCGCGTCTGGGTAGTTGACGAGCGACTCCACGCCGCCGAGCGACTCGGCCAGCTGGAACACCCTGGTCGACTCCGCGAACCGCCTGGCCGCGGCCCCGTCGGCGAGCGCGACCGACACGATGCCGCCGAAGGCGCTCATCTGCGCGCGGGCGATGTCGTGGCCGGGGTGCTGCGGCAGCCCCGGGTAGTACACCCGGGCGACCCGGTCGTGCCCTGCGAGGAACTCGGCGATCTCCTGCGCGTTCTCGCTGTGCCGCTGCATGCGCAGCGCGAGGGTCTTGATGCCCCGGGTGGTGAGCCACGCGTCCAGCGGCCCGGACACCGCGCCCACGGCGTACTGCAGGAACTTCACCTTCTCAGCGAGCGCGTCGTCGCTGAGCACCAGGGCGCCGCCGACGACGTCGGAGTGGCCGCCGATGTACTTCGTGGTGGAGTGCACGACCACGTCGGCGCCGAGGGAGAGCGGGCGCTGCAGCGCGGGTGAGGCGAACGTGTTGTCCACCACGACGAGGGCGCCGACGTCGTGGCCGAGGCGGACGAGCCCGGCGATGTCGGTGATGCGCAGCAGCGGGTTGCTCGGCGTCTCGACCCAGACGATCTGCGACGGGTGCTCCGCGAGGGCGGCGGCGACGGCATCCAGGTCGCTCATGTCGACGATGCGAAGGCGCACCCCCCACGGACCCAGGATGCGGGAGAGCAGGCGATAGGTTCCGCCGTAGACGTCGCTGCCGAGCAGCACCTCGTCTCCCGGCTGGAGCGCGGCGCGGAGCAGCGCGTCCTCTGCGGCGAGGCCCGACGCGAACGAGAACGCGTGCGCACCGCCCTCGATGGCCGCCAGCTGCGCTTCGAGCGCCGTGCGGGTGGGGTTGCCGCTGCGGCCGTACTCGTAGCCGCCGCGGAGTCCGCCGATGCCGTCCTGGGCATACGTCGTGGAGAAGTGCACGGGCGGGATGACCGCGCCGGTGGTCGGGTCGAACTCCTGGCCGGCGTGCACGGCGAGGCTGTCGAAGCCGCGAAGGTGGTCGATGCTCATGCGTTGCTCCCGGGGGTGTCGTGCGTGTCGATAGGGGTGTCGAAGCCGTGTGCGGACATCCAGTCGTCGTCGAAGATCCTGGACAGGTAGGCGCGGCCGTGGTCGGGCAGCAGCACGACGACCACGGCGTCATCGTCGAGGTCGCGGGCGGTGCGGAGGGCGGCGACGACCGCCATGCCGCTGGAGCCGCCGACGAGCAGGCCCTCCTCGCGGGCGAGTCTGCGGGTCATCGCGAACGACTCGGCGTCGCCGACGCGGTGGAACTCGTCCACCACGGTCCGGTCGTACGTCTCCGGCCAGAAATCCTCGCCGACGCCCTCGACCAGGTAGCCGTGCACCGGGCCGCCCGAATAGATCGAGCCCTCCGGATCGGCGCCGACCACGCGCACGCGGCCGTCCGAGACCTCGTGCAGGTAGCGGCCGGTGCCGCTGATGGTGCCGCCGGTGCCGACGCCCGCCACGAAGTGGGTGATGCGGCCGTCGGTGTCGCGCCAGATCTCGGGGCCGGTGGTCTCGTAGTGGCTGCGGGGGCCGTTCTGGTTCGCGAACTGGTTGGGCTTGAACGCTCCCGGGATCTCGCGGGCGAGCCGATCGGACACGCTGTAGTAGGAACGCGGATCCTCCGGCTCGACGTGCGTGTCGGTGACAACGACCTCGGCGCCGTACGCCTCCAGCACCGCGACCTTCTCTCCCGCGAACTTGTCGGGCACGACGAAGATCATCCGGTACCCGCGCTGCAGTGCCGCGATCGCGAGCCCGACGCCGGTGTTGCCGCTGGTCGGCTCGACGATCGTCCCGCCCGGCCGCAGCAGCCCGTCGCGCTCGGCGGCGTCGAGGATGCGCGCGGCGATGCGGTCCTTGGCGGAACCGCCCGGGTTGAAGTACTCGACCTTCGCGAGCACCGTCGCGCCGATGCCGTCGGTGACGTGGTTCAGGCGGACGAGCGGGGTGTTGCCGACGAGATCGGCGATGCTGTGGGCGTAACGCACGGAGGTGCTCCTGGGAGAGGCCGCGCGGAGGGCGCGGCGGCTGTCGGGGGTCGGCGAAGAAGTGCGGAGGGCACTCAGCGACAGCAACGACAGGTCAGCACGGGCACCACCCTACGCGGTCCGCGACGCCGGCGCGACCGGCTCAGGCGCATCGTGACGCACGGTTACCGCGCATTGCGCAGCGGCTTGTCCCGCCAGGCGGAGCCCGCTTCAATCGCGGGGGATGAAGGAGACCGGATGCCGTCGATCGTCGTCGTAGTGGGCAACCCGCAGTCGCACTCGCGCACGCGCCTCGTCGCAGAGGAGGTGGCCGGGCAGCTCGCCGAGCGCGCAGGGCGGGACGTCTCGGTCGACGAGACGATCGAGCTCGCGGACGTGGCCGACGAGCTCTTCACCTTCCCGTCTGATCGGATCGATGCCCTCCTCGCCCGAGTGGCCGCCGCCGACGTGGCGGTGATCGCGAGCCCCACCTACAAGGCGAGCTACACCGGGCTGCTGAAGGCGTTCCTCGACCGGTACGGCGCAGACGCGCTCGCGTCCGTGACCGCCGTGCCGGTGCTCACCATCGGCGCGCCCACCCACGCGCTGGCCGTCGAGGTGGCGCTGCGTCCGCTGCTGGTGGAGCTCGGCGCCTCGGTGCCGACGCGCGGCATCGCCTTCCCGGCCGGTGCGGTCGAGGAGCGTGCGCGCATCGTCGGCGAGTGGGCCGATGCGGCGTGGCCGCACATCGGGCCCGTGCTCAGACGGCGCTGATCGCGCCGATCGGCTCGGCTCCCGTCGAGATGGGCCGGCCGCGCGTGCGCGACCACTGGCTCCACGAACCGGGGAAGACGAGGGCGTCGACGCCGGCGAGCGCGAACGCGAGCGCCGAATGGGTCGCCGCGATGCCCGAGCCGCAGTAGAGCGCGACGGGCACCCCCGCCGCGATCCCGTGCGCCGCGAGGGTGGCCCGGATCTCGTCGGGCGTGCGGAAGCGTCCGGCCGAGTCGATGTGCGAGATGGTCGGGATGTTGATCGCCCCCGGGATGTGCCCGGCTGCGGGGTCGAACGCGGCGGTGCGCCCGCGGTAGTGCTCGGGCGCGCGCACGTCGACGAGGATGCCGGTCTGCGGCAGTCGCGCCGCCTCGTCGATCGTCACGGTGCCCGGATCGGTGTCGGTGAGCTCCACGTCGCCGGGTGCGACGGCGCGGTCGCCGCTCTCGAGCGGCAAGCCCGCCTGCACCCAGGCGCGGAAGCCGCCGTCGAGGAGCGACACCTCGATGCCGCGCCGGCGCAGCAGCCACCACGCCCTGGCCGCGGCGACGCCGTCGTTGTCGTCGTACACGACGACGAGGTCGCCCGCGTGGACGCCCCAGCGGCGCAGCGAAGCGCCCAGCGCGTCGACGCTCGGCAGCGGGTGACGCCCTTCCTCCGGGTGCCCGCGCCGGGTGAGCTCACGCTCGAGGTCGACGTACACCGCGCCGGGCAGGTGCCCGGCGAGGTAGGCGGGGCGTCCCTCCGGCTCGTCGAGCCGCCAGCGCACGTCGAGCAGCCGCACGGCGCGACCGCCATCGAGCTGCGCGGTGAGATCTCCGACGCTGATCAGGTGGGACATAGCACGAGTCTCCCGGCGGAGCCGCCCGGGGCGTGAGCGTCGATGAAACATGGCGCAAACAGACGACCACGTCCGACACATTGCGTCTCGCGCACCGGGGGTCACAGCTCGGAGGCGTAGCGTCGCGGCATGACCTCGACGACATCCCCGCAGCCTTCCGACACCGACGCCGCCACTCGGCCGCGCCGGCACGGGCTCGGTCCGTCGCTGTCGGCCGATGACTTCAAGTCGCTGTTCCGCGGACACCCCGGCGGGGTCGCGGTGATCACCGCAGAGGGCGAGGACGGGCCGGTCGCGCTCACCGCCACCTCGGTGTCGTCCGTCAGCGCCGACCCGCCGCTGCTCGTGTTCTCGCTGTCGGCGCTCTCGTCGGCGACGGCCACCGTGGCGTCGGCCGCCACGATCGTCGTGCACCTGCTGGACGTGCACGACATCGAGCTCGCCCAGCTGGGCGCGACGAGCGGCGTCGACCGCTTCGCCGACCCCGGCCGCTGGACCCGGCTGGTATCGGGCGAACCGGTGTACAACGGCGTGCGCGCCTGGGTGCGGTGCGCCGTGGTGAGCCGGATGGAGGCGGGCGGCTCGACCGTCATCGCCGCGCACGCGCTGCAGTCGAGCATCGCCCGCGACGTCCCGGCGGGAGAGCCGGGCGACGCCCTGGTCTATCACAACCGCTCCTGGCACCGCCTCGGCGAGCACTCCCGCATCGCCTGAGCGGCGCGGGGCGTGCGGGGCGGGCGCCCCGGTCAGTCGAAGACGACGACCACCTTGTCGGTGGCGCCGGGCGTGGAAGCCAGGGCGAGGGCACGGTCGGCCTCGTCGAACGGCAGCACGTCGCTGATGATGTGCTGGTACTTCTCCCAGTGCTCGATGATCGAGTCCGTCACCTCGAAGATCTCGGTCGGGTAGCCCATCGACATGCGGATGTCGATCTCGCTGGTGAGGATCGCCTGGAAGTCGATCTCGACGGGCTTCTTGTGCACGGCGACGATCGTCAGCACCGCACGGTTCCTCGCCGCGGCGAGCACCGTCTCCACGACGACAGCCGCGCCCGCGGCATCGAAGTAGACGTCGGTCGCGGGCTTCGACGGGCGCCCCATGAACCCGGGCACCTCGCCGTGCAGCTCCTTGAGCCGCGCGACGACGTCCTCCTCCGCAGAGTTGATGACCGCATCCACCCCGACCTTCAGCGCCTTCTCGAGGCGGTTGGGCACCATGTCGACGACGACGACGTGTGCGACGCCCTTGCTCTTGAAGCCGATCGCCGCGCCGAGGCCGACGGGGCCCGCACCGAAGACGACCACCTTCGAGCCCTCGCCCGCGCCCGAGCGGTTGACGCCGTGGTACGCGACGGCCATCGGCTCGTTCAGCGCGGCCACCTCCCAGGGGATCTCCGCGGGGATCACCCGGAAGTGCACGCCGGCCTGCGCGTCGAACAGCACGACCTCGGGCGAGAGGGCGCCCTGCGCGCCGCCGCTGCCGATGATGCCGTCGCGCGCGGCCATGGGGTTGATGACGACGTGGTCGCCGACCGCGACGCCGTGGACATTGGCTCCGACCTCGACGACCTCGCCCGCAGGCTCGTGGCCGAGCGGGGTCTGCCCCTGCCGCGGCGGGATGCCGCCGACGTGCACGTACAGCGAGTCGGACCCGCAGATGCCGCACGCCTTGATCCGCACGACCACGTCTGCCGGGCCCGCGACGGGGCGCTCGGTCTCCACCCACTCGGCCGTGCCGGGTGCGGTCACCATCAGTGTCTTCATGCCCTCGATGCTATCGTTTCCGAACTCTGTTCGGAAATTAGACATCTTCAGGGCAGCAGCGGCTGTAGGGCGACGGCGAGCGGACCCAGCCGGCGGGCCGTGAAGGCGTCGAGCGGCTCATCGGCGGATGAGCGCAGCGACCACTCCTCCGTGCACCGCGAGGCCACCGCCATGAGGGCTCTGGCGACGCTGTCGACGAGCTCGGCGTCGACCCCCGGATGCGCACGCAGACACGCATCGACGAGCATCTCCACGAGCTCCTCGGCGCGTGAGACCGAGTGCGCGCGCAGGTCCGGATCGTCCTGGACGATGCGCCGGCGGGCGGCGAGCGCCGCGTGCTCGGCCGGTTCGTAGTGGGCGATCGCCAGCATCCCCGCGACGAGCAGGTCGACCACCGCGACGCCGGGCTGCTCGGCGAGGGTGTCGCGGAGTCGCTCGAGGGCGCGCTCGTGGTCCTCCCAGAGCAGGTCGCGCTTGGCCGGGAAGTATGAGAACAGGGTCGTGCGGCTGATTCCGGCGCCGGCCGCGATCTGCGCGAGCGACGTCGCGGCGTACCCGCGCTCGGCGAACAGGCCGAACGCGACGCGGCGGATCTCGTCGTGCGTGGTCTGCCGGGGACGCCCGACCGGGTTTTCGCTCACTCCGCCATCATGCCGTGGGCGACGCGCTCAGGCGTCCAGCCGTGAGCGGCCGGTCACGGCGTGACGAGCACCTTCAGCGCGGTCCGCTCGTCCATCTCGCGGTAGCCCCTCGGCACCTCGTCGAGCGTGACGGTCCGGTCGAAGACGAGACCAGGATCGACCTCACCGGACAGCACAGCGGGCAGCAGCTCCTCGATGTAGGCGCGGACCGGCGCCGGCCCGCCGGTCAGGGTCGCGTTCTTGCCGAACAGCGACCGGAACCCCACCGGCGCCTCCTCGTACTGCGGCACGCCGACGCGGCTGATGGTCCCACCGGGGCGCAGCACGCCGACCGCCTGACGGTACGCGGGCATGTGCCCGACCGCCTCGAGGACCTTCGCAGCGCCCAGACCGCCGGGGGTCAGCTCGCGCACCTGGGCGATGCCCTCCGCGCCGCGGTCGGCGACGACGTCGGTCGCACCGAAACGGCGACCCAGGTCCGTGCGCACCTCGTGGCGGCCCATCAGGATGATCTGATCGGCGCCGAGCTGCCTGGCCGACAGCACCGCGAGCAGTCCCACCGCGCCGTCGCCGATGACGACCACGGTGTCGCCCGCGCCGACGCCGGCCGTCCTCGCCGCGTGCCAGCCGGTGCCGTACACATCCGACAGCGTCAGCAGCGACGGCACGAGCGGCGAGTCCTCCGCGATGCCGGGGACCGCGAACAGGGTGCCGTCGGCGAGCGGCACCCGCACCGCCTCGGCCTGGCCGCCCAGCACGCCGTGCCTGGCGTCGTTCCAGAAGCCGCCGTGCACGCAGGAGGTCTGCAGACCGGCGAGGCAGAATTCGCACGTGCCGTCCGACCAGGCGAACGGCGCGATCACGAAGTCGCCTGTGCGCACCGTCGCGACCTCCGCGCCGATATCCTCGACGACGCCCACGAACTCATGGCCCATCGTGGTGCGGGCGTCGTTCTCGGTGCGGGAGTGGTACGGATGCAGGTCGGAGCCGCAGATGCACGAGCGCACCACGCGCACGACGGCGTCGGTCGGCCGCTCGATGACGGGGTCGGGGATCTGCTCGATACGGACGTCACCGGCGGAGTACATGAAGGCTGCGCGCATGCCCCCAGCCAATCAGTCCACCGCCGCGCGAGCCAGTGCCCGGCGGTCCGGGTATCGGCGGAACCTCTCACCGCTCACAGGTCGCGCCGAGGTCGCGTGGGTAGCGTCGGAGGCATGCAGCAACCTGCGGACACCCGCACCATGGCGGTCATCTCCGACGAAGGCACCATGACGTTCTCGCCGCAGGAGCTGCGATCGATGCGCGACGAGTTCCAGCACTTCCTGCTGCCCTACGAGTTCGGGCTGCGCGAGATCGAGACGAAGCTCGCGATCCTGCGCGACGAGTTCCAGCACATGCACGACTACAACCCGATCGAGCACGTCTCCAGCCGGCTCAAGTCCGCGGACAGCCTGGTGGAGAAGGTCGAGCGCAAGGGGATCGAGCCCGGTTTCGAGGCAATCCGCGCCGGGATCACCGACATCGCGGGGGTGCGTGTGACCTGCAGCTTCGTGAAGGACGCGTACCGCCTGTTCGACCTGCTCACCCAGCAGGACGACATCACGATCCGGCGGGTCAAGGACTACATCGCCGAGCCCAAGGCCAACGGCTACAAGAGCCTGCACGTCGTCGTCGACGTGCCGGTGTTCCTGTCGTCCGGCCGGGTGGACGTCCCGGTCGAGGTGCAGTTCCGCACGATCGCGATGGACTTCTGGGCCAGTCTCGAGCACAAGATCTACTACAAGTTCGACAGCAAGGTCCCCGACCGGCTGCTGGCGGAGCTGAAGGACGCAGCGGACACCGCCGCCGACCTCGACACCCGGATGGAGCGCCTGCACCGCGAGCTGCACGGCGGGCGCGTCATCGCGGTCTGATCCGACTGCCCGCACAAAAGGCAGACTCCGGCCGCGTCACCCCGATGGGCGACGCGGCCGGAGTCGGCGTGGCGGTCTCAGACGGCGCGGATGCGCGATGCCTGGGGGCCCTTCGGGCCCTGCTCGACGTCGAACTCGACGCGCTGAGCCTCATCGAGCGAGCGGTAGCCGCCACCCTCGATCGCGCTGAAGTGCGCGAACACATCGGGCGTACCGTCCTCGGGCTCGATGAACCCGAATCCCTTGTCCGCGTTGAACCACTTCACAGTTCCAAAAGCCATGGATTCCTTCTCTCTTGAGCGAGGGCCGCGCGAGCGGCCCCGTGTCCCGCGACGACGGCGTCGAGGCGGAAGATGTGTGTGCGACGCCAGGGGGCGCGCAACGCCGAGCGCGCCCTGCGCGACCGGAAGGCTGGCATAGCAGCCGAGGGGTCGCGCGAGCGCGTCGTGGAGGGTGTAGCCGTCGGCGTCGACGGTGATGAAGCCGGCGAAGCCGTCGGCCGTGGTCGCTGCGAAGACGTCGTCGTCCGCTTGGCGCCAGGTGACGGGTGTGCCGGAGGGGCAGAGGGGGGTGAATACAGAGGAGATGAGAAACGATCTGTTCGTGAGGCGATCAGCCTGTGACGCGAATGCGAGGGTGGCGGTGGAGCTCGCCGGAGTGCGGAGGATTCCGCATCGGATCGGGCGTAGAGGACAAGCCCATCAAATCATCATAGCCGATGATCGGCGAGCCCCGGACCGCTCCCTCTTCTTCTACGCCGGAACGAGCTGCGACTCCAGCCGGGCGTAGCTGGCTTCCATGCCGTCGGTCATGCCGGTCGCGAGCACGATGTCGCGCAGCTCGACGCTCGGATAGGTGATCACGATGCTCAGCAGCGTGCCCCCGTCCACGGGCGTCAGGGTGAGCTCGTTCAGCGTGCCCGGGCCCTCCATGCCGATCATGCGCTCGGTCGTCACCGCCCGGTACGGGGCATCCGACGCAACGAGTTCGCCTTCGAAGCCGAAGCCGCCCTCACCGCCGCCGATCGGCGCCCATTCGTACCGGTAGCCGTCGCCGACCTGATCGGCGATGTCGCACACCGTCATCTCCCACCCGTCCGGGCCGAGCAGCCAGCGCTTCATGAGCGCGGCGTCGTTGTGCGCCTGCCAGACCTGGTCGAGGGTGCCGCGGATGGTGCGCGCGACCCGCACGCGGGTGTCGTCGAGGATCTGGGCCTCGGTCGCCCGGTCGGAGGCGAACGAGGCGAGGTCGGCGAGGACGTCGTCCATCTGCCCCATGGCCGCCCGCATCCCGTCCTCCATGCCCATGCCGAGCAGCTGGTCGAGCGCCTCGGCGGAGGGGAAGAAGGTGGTCGTGGTCACCCGCGAGCCCTCGTCGGTTCCCTCGAAGGTGAAGCTCATCCGCATGCTCGGCATGTCGGTGTTCTCCGAGCCGTCGGCGGTGGCGAACCCGTCGCGCACCTCGAAGCTGCGGCCGGGGTCGACCGCGAGGAACTCCCAGAACGCGTTCGAGCTCTCGCCGTCCGGCCCGGTCATGGCGTAGCTGGACCGCCCGCCCGGGTACACGTCGTGGCGGTAGAAGGTGGCGGGCCACCCCGGGGGGCCCCAGAACCGCTCGAGCTGACGCGGGTCGGCGTAGGCCTGCCAGAGTCGCTCGACCGGGGCGGCGAAATCGGCGACCACGGTCATCGTGAGCGCGTCGGGGTTCTTGCTGACAGAGGTGATGGGCATGACGGTGCCTTTCTGTGCCGGCTCAGACGCCGGGGGTGATGTCGTCGGCGAGCAGCGCATCGAGCTTGCCGATGCGTCCTCGCCAGATCTGCTCGTAGCGGTCGAGCAGGATCTGCGCCTGCCTGATCGCTTCGGGGTTGCCGCGCACCATGCGCTCGCGGCCGTGGGGATGCTTGGTCACCAGACCCGCCCCCTCGAGGACGGCCACGTGCTTCTGCACTGCGGCGAAGGACATGTCGTATGAGGCCGCGAGGTCGGAGACCGATGCCTCGCCCCCCAGGGTGCGCCGGACGATGTCGCGTCGCGTCGCATCGGCGAGGGCCCGGAAGATCCGGTCCACCGCGTCGTCGCTGAGTTCGATTTGTACAACCATTTGGTTGTACGTTACGACTGCGGACGGATGCTGTCAACCCCTCGCGATGACGACTCCCCTACTTTCGGATGACGCTCACCTTCGCGCTGGCCGGCGACGTGCCCAGGGCGTTCTTCGCGTACACCGTGAAGTACACGCGCTTGCCGTGCGAGCCCTTGGTCGTCACGACCTTGAGCGTGCTGGCCGAGACGGTCTTGAGGGTGGACCAGGACGACCCGTTCGTCGAGTACTTCACGACGTACGACGTGATCGCGGAGCCGTTGGACGACGCCTTCGGCCACGCCACCGTGATGGTGCCCTTCCGGTCCGAGACGGCCGTCACCTTGGTGGGCGCGAGCGGCTTGCCCGCAGGCAGGACGCTCACGGCGGCCGCGTACGTGCCCACGCCGACGCTCGTCTTGGCCGCCACGCGGATCTGGTAGGTCTTCCCGTTGGTGAGGCCCGTCAGTGCCGCGGTCAGGGTGCTCGCGGAGGTGGTGGCCGCCGCGGTCCACGTGCCCGTGGTGCCGAGGCGCTTCTCGACGACGTAGCCGGTGACGGTGCCGTTCGGCGTCGCCGGGGCCGTCCACGTGACGGTCGCCTTCGTGTCGCCGCGGGTCGCCTTGAGCGTCTGGGGCGCCGAGGAGTACCCGAGCGTCCGTGTGGAGACCTCGGTCGCGGGGCCCTCGCCGATCACGTTGATCGCGGCGACCGACACCTGGTAGCCGGTGGCGTTCTCGAGGCCGGTCAGGGCGTACGTGGACGACACCGGGATGTCCTTCGTGGTCCACGTGACTGCGCCGCTGACGCGGTAGCTGACCCGGTAGCCCGTGATCGCGCTGCCGCCGTTGGCGGAGACCGAGCCGATCTTGAGCGACAGCTCGCCGAGCTTGGGCGTCACCGTCAGCGTGGGCGCGCCGGTCGGAGCGGTCGCGGTCGCGAGCTCCTTGACGTCGGACCAGGGGCCGAGACCCTCACTGTTCGTGGCCGCCACACGGAACTCGTAGACCATCCCCGGTTCGAGGTTCTGCACCCCGAAGCTCGACACGGCCGTCCCGGTCTCCGTCTGGATGGCGCCCGACCAATCGCCGTCCGAGCTCTTCTCGCGGTACGCCACGACATACCTGATCGGCACATCGGTGCCTGTGGCGGCACCCGTGAGCAGCGTCCACTTCGCCGTCAGGCCCGTGTCCACCTTGGTGAGGGTCAGCCCCGAGACCTTCGCGGGAACGGTGCGCGCGGTGAAGGTGTCCGCCGCGGACACCGCCAGCACGCGCAGCGCGGACGACGCGCCCACAGGCTCGGACAGCGCCTTCACGCGCCAGTAGTACTGCTTGTTCGCGACGAGGGCGTCGGGGATCGCGAACGAGGTGGCGACGGTCTCGTAGTTCTTGACGCCCGCGGTGAAGGCCACATCCTCCGCGATCTGCACCAGGAAGCGCGTGGCGCCGTCGACGGTGGACGCCCAGTACAGCACGCGGTCGTTCAGCGGCAGCACGGTCGCGTCTTCGAGCTGCACACCGCCTGGTGCGCTGCCGACGCTGAACGTCTGCGTCGTGCTCCACGGGCTGACGTTGGTCGTCAGGTTGGAAGCATCGTGCGTGCGCACCTGCCACTCGTAGCTGCCCTGGTCCAGGCCGGTGATGGTCGCGGCCGTCTGCGAGACGACGACGGCGGACGACCAGGTGCCGCCCACACGGCGGTACTGCACCGAGTACTTGAGCGCGCCAGGAACCGAGGCCCACGTCAGGGCCGCCGAGCCGCCGGCGACGGAGGCGGGCGCCGACACCGCCGGGGTCGCGATCCCGACGCTGAAGGTCGACGACTTGCTGACCGGGCCTGGATTGCCGTTCGCGTCGAGCGGGGCCACGTCGAACGAGTAGTTGGTCCCCGGCGCGAGCGGCACATCGGTCGCGGTCGACGGGAACGACGCGTCGTTGGAGGCGGCCGGCTTCTGCGCCATGAAGAACGGGTACTCGACCTCCTTCGCGATGCCCTGCTGGACGCTTCCGTTGAAGACCCGCACCTGGTACCCGCGACTGCCGCCGTCCTGGAGGCCGGTCACGCTCTGAGGGTTCCACGACAGGCGCACCGAGCCGTCGGTGAGCGCCGTCGTGCTCAGACCCGTGAGGGAGTGGCTCTCCTTGTGCCATTCGAAGGAATCGTGGCTCTCGTTGTCGACGCCGCCGATGAGGAGGATTCCACCGGTGAACTGGGTGATCGCGAAGGCGACGGGGTGCACCGAGGCGTAATACGGCTCAGCCGTGACGTTGTCGGCAAGAACACCGTTGAGCCGCAGGGTGGTGCTGGTCGTGACCACACTGGCGATCTCAGCCGTGCGCTGGGGGTTCTTGTAGAGGGTCACCAGGTAGGCAGGGGCGTTCGCCCATGCCTCATCGACGATGCGTCCAGACCGACTCCAGGACATGAGCGGTGCCGGCTGGCCGCTCGCGCTCGAGGGATTGTCTGTCGCGAAGGCGTCCAGGTCGAGGTCGACGGCGACCGTCTCGGGGACGGGGCGATCCTCGGGGCTGACGGTGACGTAGCGGGTCTCGGACCAGTTGGAGATCTGCGCGCCGCTCGGGAGCGCGGCCGTGATCGACGTGGTCGATGATCCGGTGAGGTCGACACCCCGCACGCGCCAGTTGTAGGTGCGACCGGGCTGGATCGGCGTTCCCTTCTGAAGCGTATTGGTGGTGTCCCACAGGCAGTCGCCCACGCTCTTCAGCACTTCGCCGGCACCCGAGTTGTCGAGACCGCTCTCGTACCGACCGAGGATGGTCGCCGAAGTGGATGCGGTGCGGCACACGTAGACGTTGCTGTACGTGTCGCGCACCTCGAGGTCGTAGAACGTCGCACGGGGCAGCGGCTGCCAGGCGAGCTCGAAGTCCGACAGGTAGGTCGTCGGGGCGGTGAGCGAGCTGGTCGACCCGGTGACGCTGACCGGGGCGGCGTTGCCCGGATCGGAGGGGAGCGACGCCTGGTCGGAGGTCGTCCACTTCTTCTTGTACTGCTGCACCGCCGACGGGGTGCCGAGGTTGTTGGCGTAGTCGAGCGGGGTCACCTGCCAGAACCGGGTGGTGTCGGACACCTGCACCGTGGGGATGTAGGTCGTGGTGAACACGTCGATCGTGCGCGGGTTCAGGATCGTCCGGTTCGCGCCGACGCCGTCCGCCGCCTCGCCGAAGGTCACGCGGTACTTCGCGGCACCGGGGACGGCGTCCCAGCTGAACGCCAGGTCGGAGTGGACCGTGGCGACCTCGTCGGCCGGGTGGAGGTCGGACGGCGCGTCATCCCAGGTGATCTGGAACTCCCGGGCCGGCGACCACGTGCCGAAGACCGCCGGCGAGGCCGAGGTCGTCCCGTTGTAGAACTGCGCCCGCACGCGCCAGGTCCAGGTGAGCACGTTGCCGCTGCTGTCGACGCGGGCGAGCGGGTTCACCGGGGCGAACTGCGTTCCGGCCACGGCCTGGGTGACGCTGGCGCCCCCGCCCAGCGTGTCCGAGGTGTACTCGAGTTGGTAGGAGATCGCACCGACCACCGGCTCCCACGAGAACACCGTCGGATCGGGGTAGGCGATGTGCTCCACCGCGTCCTCTGCGCCTGGCCGGAGGGTCTCGGGGGCGGAGTCGAGCCCGACCTCCACGAGGTTGGCGCCGGAGGGCTCTCCGAGGGTCGAGGTGCTCGTGCCGGTGCCGAACGCGGTCACGCGCCAGTAGATCTCCGCGGGCGCGTCCGCCGGTGAGGAGGCATTCGGCTGCGAGCGGGTGACATGGTCGAGCCCGTACGTGTCGACCATCGACACCGCACCCGTGGGGAACGTCGGATCCGCCGACCACTCGACCCGGTACGCGCTCGCCCCCGGCGACGCGGCCCACGCGAAGTGGACGGTCCCGTCGACGTAGGCGTCGGCGGCGAGGCCGGACGGCGATGACGGTCCGGCGGCCAAGGCGGGAGCCGCGGCGACGCCGGCCCCGATCAGCGCACCGATGATGACAGCGGAAACCGCTCTGCGAAGGTTCATCCCAGCCTTTTCCCCAAGAAAAGTGACGCCAGCCCCCAGCGGTGGCAGTCGACGCAACGTTATCGCGAGACCGCGGCAGTCCCGCACATCCGATGTGCCGGAAGTTCCGGAATCGCGTGGTGCGAGCCGCGCCCGGCGTCAGACCAGCCGGAACACGCGGATGCAGACCAGGCCGGGTTCGGGTCGCGCGTAGCCGACGAACTGCGACTCGGCCAGCCAGCGGTGCGCCGGCGACCCGGTCTGGAACACGAATGCGGTGCGGTAGTACAGCTCCCGCTCCGACACCTGCTCGCGGGCGAAGAGCCGCGCGGCGACATCAGGCTCGGCGCGCCAGTAGCCGCCGTTGACGACATCCACGAATCCGCCGTCGACCTCGAGCACGTACCGGGCATCCAGCTGCACCGTGTCGCCACGCGCGACCCACCAGTCGCCGCCGCTCGCCCTCGTCGAGGCGGCGCGGGTGATCGACGGCATCCGGCCCGTGCTCGTCGCGGCCTACGTCGGCACGCAGAGCACCCTCGAGCGACTCGTCGCCCAGAAATTCCCGGATGCGTCGCCGGCCGACCGGGCGCGCACCGCGTACGGCGTGCTCACCCTGGCGCTCGGCAACGTCCCCCGCTCCGTTTACGGACGCGACACGCCGCGTGCCGCCCGGATCAGACGGCGTGTCGCGTCCGTAAACGGGTTGGGGGCTGGGCTCGGGGTTACGGGGGCGTTACGAGGCGTCGGACGGAGTGTCGGGGGCGGCGCTGTGAGGCGCGGGTTCGTCCGGTTCCGCCCTTGCGGCCATTGCAGGGTCCGCCCCGGACGTATTGAATGGCGGCACGCGCCACGGCGGCGCGCGGAGCGGAGGATTCGTGACGGCTGCAGACACGACGACGGAGCGCGCCGGAGCGGACAGCGGCACACGCGGCTCGGTCGTGCTGGCGGGAGTCACGAAGCGCTACGGCGATCAGGTCGCCGTCGACGACCTCTCGCTGCAGATCGAGCAGGGCGAGTTCCTCTCGCTGCTCGGCCCGTCGGGCTGCGGCAAGACGACGACCCTCCGCATGATCGCCGGCTTCGAGCATCCCGATGCCGGAGACATCCTCATCTCGGGCGCGAGCGTCCTGGGCGCACCGCCCCACAAGCGCGACGTCAACACGGTGTTCCAGGCGTACGCGCTGTTCCCGCACATGTCGGTCGCGGAGAACGTCGCCTACGGCCTGCAGCAGCGCCGCGTGCCGAAGGCGGAGGTGCGCGAACGCGTGTCCACGGCCCTCGACATGGTGCAGATGCGCCGCTTCGCCGACCGCAAGCCGACCCAGCTGTCCGGCGGGCAGCAGCAGCGCGTCGCGCTCGCGCGGGCACTCGTCAACCGCCCATCGGTGCTGCTGCTCGACGAGCCGCTCGGCGCCCTCGACCGCCAGCTCCGCGAGGAGATGCAGCTCGAGCTCAAGCTGCTCCAGTCGCGGCTGGGCATCACGTTCGTCTTCGTCACCCACGATCAGGGCGAGGCGCTGTCGATGAGCGACCGCATCGCCGTCATGCGGGACGGGCGCATCGAGCAGCTCGCCGACTCCGACACCATCTACGGATCGCCGGCATCGGCCTACGTGGCCGCGTTCGTCGGCCAGCAGAACTTCTTCGACGGGACAGTCGCGGCGGACGCCGCATCCGTCGCCACGCCGCACGTGCTCGTGCGGCCGGCCTCCCCGATCACCTCCCCCGCTCCCGGCGCCCCGGCCCGCGCCGCCGTGCGGCCCGAGTTCGTCGAGCTCGCGACGACGCGTCCTGACACCGACGCCAACGCCGCCGAGGGCCGGATCATCGGCCTGTCGCACCTGGGCGAGACGATGCAGTTCCTCGTGCAGCTGGACGCCGAGCAGGCCGTGCTCTCGCGGCGACCCACCCCCGACGCGCCACGGGTGGCCGTCGGCGACTCGGTGTGGTGCTCGTGGCGACCGGAATCCGTGCAGGTGTTCCCGCACGATGATCTCGCTGCCGCCGCCGGGCACGTCGACCCGCCCACCACCCGCACCGTCCGCACCGCGCAGTCCCTGTAAGCACCAGAGAGGAACCCCATGGCCGAGCAGAACCCCGTCCGCATCCTCGCCAGCCGCGCCGCGGCGCCCGTCATCGTGCAGGAGCTGACGCGTCGGCGCTTCCTCTCGCTGGCCGCCATCGCCGGCGGCACCGCGTTCCTCGCGGCGTGCGCCGGGCCGAGCAGCAAGCCCACGCCGGTCGCCACCGGCGGCGACGTCGAGGACGCACTGTCGATCTACTCGTGGGGCGACTACGACGCCCCCGAGGTGCTCACCTCGTTCACCGACGAGTTCGGCGCGAAGATCACCGTCGACTCGTTCGGGTCGAATGAGGAGCTCATCTCGAAGCTCGTGGCGGCCAAGGGCACCGGCGGGTACGACATCATCGTGCCGACCGGCGTCTTCATCCCGCAGATGATCGAGAACGGACTGCTGCTGAAGCTCAACAAGGAGCTGATCCCCAACCTCGAGCACATGGATGCCGCGTACCTCGGCCGCGAGTGGGACCCGGAGAACGAGTACTCGATCTGCAAGGCGTGGGGCACGACGGGGTTCGTCTACGACAAGACCGTCATCACCCGGGAGCTGACCAGCTGGGCCGATTTCCTGGATGCTGCGCAGAACGAGGCGAGCGGCAAGACCAGCGTGCTCGACGACCCCGCCGAGATCACCGGCATGTACTACTGGGCGAACGGCATCGACTGGAACACCACCGACACCGCAGAGATCGACGCGTGCGAGGACTTCGTGGTCAACACGCTCGCACCGCACATCGCCGCGTTCGACTCGTACCCCGGCTCCGGCGCCATCCCGCAGGGCACGCATGCCCTGATCGAGGTGTGGAACGGCGATGCGCGGCAGGGGATCCTGAACTCGTCCGACCCCGACAAGTGGCAGTGGGTGCTCGGGTCGCCGACGACGGAGCTGTGGATGGACAACTGGGCGATCTCGGCGAGCGCCCCGCACCCCGAGGCCGCGCACGCCTTCATCAACTACGTCCTCACGCCCGAGAACGCGATCGCCGAACTCGACTACATCGGCTACCACACCGGCGCGAAGGACATCCAGTCCACGGCGGAGGAGGAGGGGCTCGAGCGCCTCGATCTCGTGTTCTTCACGCCGGAGCAGCTCGCGACCATGAAGGACGGCGAAGTCAACGAAGCCCAGCAGCGCACCGTCGACATCTGGAACAAGGCGAAGGCCGCAGCGGGTGCGTAGGCTGCGGCTGCCGGGGTTCGCCCTCGCGATCCCCGCGTGGGCGTGGCTGCTGGTCTTCTTCGTCCTGCCGGTCGCAGTCGTCTTCTGGTACAGCTTCGGCTACAAGCCGGGCATGTTCGGCACGCACGCCAACGACGTGCTGTCCTTCGACCGCTATGCCGAGGTGCTGACGCCGACCTTCTTCGACACGTTCCTGAACACGCTGTGGATCGGGCTCGGCGGCACCGCGCTGTGCTTCGTGATCGGCGCGCCGGTCGCCTACTGGATGGCCCTCAAGGCGCCCGCGCGCTCCAAGGGACTCCTGATCGCCCTCGTGCTGGTGCCGTTCTGGACGAACTTCCTGGTGCGAACGATCGGATGGCAGGTGATCCTCGCACCCGAGGGCATCGTCTCGCACGTGCTGCAGCTGGTCGGGCTCGCGCCGCTCGAGATCCTCTACACCCGGCCCGCGGTGCTGCTGGGCGTGGTCTACAACTACCTGCCGCTGATGATCCTGCCGCTGTTCGTCGCGTTCGACCGGGTCGGCCTGCCGCTGCGGGAGGCGTCGAAGGATCTCGGTGCCGACAGCATCCGGACGTTCCTGCGGGTGACGTTCCCGCTCGCCCGCCCCGGCGTGATCGTCGGCGTGCTGCTGGTGTACATCCCGCTGATGGGCGACTACATCACCGCGACGGTGCTCGGCGGCGCGAAGGGCAACATGGTCGGGCAGCTCGTCGCGAGTCAGTTCCAGACCGCCCAGAACTGGGCGCTCGGCTCGGCGATGGCGGTCATGCTGATCCTCATCATCCTCGGCTCGGTCGCCCTGCTCGGTGCCCTGGCGTGGCTCGTCAGCCTGCCGTTCCGTTCCCGCAACCGTCTCGTCCTCGGGGAGGCTGCGTCGTGACCGACCGTCTGCTGAAGGTGTGGAGCATCCTCGTCTTCGTCTTCCTGTTCCTGCCGATCGTGGTGATCGTCGCCTACTCGTTCAACAACGGCCGGCTGCTCACGGCGTTCACCGAGTTCGGGTTCGACGGCTATCTCGCGCTGTTCCGGAAGTCGGTCCTGAGCGACGCCGTCATGGTGTCGCTGCGCACCGGCGCGATCGCCGCGGTGCTCGCGACCCTGCTCGGCACCCTCGCCGGCATCTCGCTGGCCCGCCGTCCGGGGAAGTGGACCTGGTGGTTCATCGGACTGCTGCTGCTGGTGTCGGTCACGCCCGAGATCGTCGACGCGGTGTCGCTGCTGCCCTGGCTGGTGTTCCTCGGCCAGGACCTCGGGATGTCGGTGTTCAACGACGGCACCGTCCGTCTCGTCGTCGGCCACTCGCTGTTCTCGGTCGCCGTGGTCACCTACATCGTGCGCGCCCGTCTCGTCGGGCTGCCGGAGAACCTCGAAGAGGCCTCGGCCGACCTGTATGCGACGCCGTTCACGACATTCCGCCGGGTGACGCTGCCGCTCGCGATGCCGGCCGTGCTCGCCGGCGCGCTGCTCGCGTTCACGTTCAGCCTCGACAACACCGTCGTCTCGTCGTTCGTTCAGGTGTCGGGCTCGACGCCCTGGCCCGTCTACATCCTCAGCTCGCTGCGGTCGGGGCTGCGACCCGAGATCGCCGCGGTGTCGACGATCATGCTGATCCTCACCCTCGTCGCCCTCGCCGTCGTCGCCCTGGTGCTGCGCCGTGCGGGCGATTCCGCCACCGACATCGCCCGCACCATGGCGGGCGGGTAGGAGAACCATGACCCACGCCGAGCTCGTCTTCATCGGCGGCCCTGTCTTCACCGCGGACACCGTGCGCTCGCGCGCGACGGGTGTCGCCGTGTCGGGCGGCCGCATCGTCGCCGTGGGCGGTGATGAGATCCGGGAGCTGATCGGCCCCCGCACCGAGGTCGTCGACCTGGCCGGACGGATGCTGGTGCCCGGCTTCCAGGACGCGCACGTGCATCCGGTCTCCGGCGGGCTGGAGCTGCTGCGGTGCGATCTGAGCGAGGGGTCGACCGAGGCCGAGTACCTCGACACGGTCGCCGCCTACGCGCAGGCGCATCCGGACGAGGAGTGGATCACCGGCGGCGGGTGGGCGATGTCGGCGTTCCCCGGTGGCACCCCGACCTCGGAGGCCCTCGACCGCGTGCTCCCCGACCGCCCTGCTTTCCTGCCCAACCGCGACGGACACGGCGCCTGGGTGAACACGGCCGCGCTGCGCCGCGCCGGCATCGATCGCGACACCCCAGACCCCGCCGACGGACGCATCGAGCGGGATGCGGACGGCCGCCCCACCGGCACGCTCCACGAGGGTGCGATGTCGCTGGTGAACCGGCTGATCCCCGACCCGTCGCCGGAGTTCCTGCACGAGGCGCTCCTGGCCGGACAGCGCTACCTGCACTCGTACGGCATCACCGCGTGGCAGGACGCCATCATCGGCGACTACAGCGACCTCGTCGATCAGGGCGAGACGTACCGGGCGGCCGCGGCGGACGGCTCGCTGACCGGCCGGGTCGTCGGCGCGCTGTGGTGGGACCGCACCGCCGGGCTCGAGCAGATCCCCTCGCTCGTCGAGCGGCGGGAGCGGTTCTCGCTCGGGCGGTTCCAGGCGACGAGCATCAAGGTCATGCAGGACGGGGTCGCCGAGAACTTCACGGCGGCGATGCTCGAGCCGTACCACGACGGGCACGGGCACTTCACCGACAACTCGGGCATCTCGTTCGTCGCGCCCGAGATCCTCGCAGAGGCCGTGCCGCAGCTCGACGCGCTCGGATTCCAGGTGCACTTCCACGCGATCGGCGACCGCGCCGTGCGCGAGTGCCTCGACGCCGTCGCCGCCGCCATCGACCGCAACGGACGCGGCGACAACCGGCACCACATCGCCCACATCCAGGTCGTGCACCCCGACGACGTGCCGCGCTTCCGCGAACTCGGCGTCGCGGCGAACATGCAGTCGCTGTGGGCCACGCTCGAGCCGCAGATGGTCGAGCTGACGCTGCCGTTCCTCGGCTCGCCGCGCGACGCGTGGCAGTACCCGTTCGGCGACCTGCTGCGCTCGGGCGCCGTGCTCGCGGCGGGCAGCGACTGGTCGGTGTCGTCGCCGAACCCGCTCGCCGCGATCCACACGGCCGTCAACCGGCAGGCGGCGCCCGGGTATGAGGAGGGCGACTACGAGCCGTTCCTGCCGGAGCAGGCGATCGACCTGGCCACCTCGCTCACCGCGTACACCGCCGGGTCCGCCTGGGTGAACCACCTGGACGCCGAGACCGGCACCGTGGAGGTCGGGAAGTACGCCGATCTCGCCGTGCTCGATCGCGACCCGTTCGCCGGTCCCGCCGATCAGATCGGCGCGACCCGCGTGCTGCAGACCTTCGTCGAGGGCGTCCGCGTCTTCGACGCGTCGGACAGCTGACCCCGCTTCGTCTCGTCGCTCCGCTCCTCGCTCAACGACCCGCAGTGCCAACACCGATAGGAAGTGATACCCGTGGGAACCACCGTCTTCGAACGACGCGTGCCCTCGGCATCCGTGATCAGCCGCAGCCTCGAGACCACCCGGTCGGGGGTGTTCTGGACCGAGGACCTGCCCGAGGGGCTGCGTCCCGATCGAGCGCCGCTGCGGGGTGCCGTCGCGGCCGACCTCGTGGTGGTCGGCGCCGGCTACACCGGGCTCTGGACCGCACTGCTGGCGAAGACCCGCGACCCCGGCCGGCGCGTCGTCGTGGTCGAGGCAAATCGCGTGGGATGGGCGGCGTCGGGCCGCAACGGCGGGTTCTGCGAGGCGAGCCTCACCCATGGGCACGACAACGGCATGAGCCGCTGGCCCGACGAGATGCCGCTGATCGAGCGACTCGGGATGGAGAACCTCGACGCCATCGAGGCCGCCGAAGCCGACTACGGTCTGGACTTCCACTTCGAGCGGACCGGACAGCTCGCGCCCGCGACGGAGCCGCATCAGATCGAGTGGCTGCGCGAGGTGCCCACCGGCGACGACGTCGTGTTCCTCGACGAGGCGGAGGCGCAGGCCGCGGTCGCCTCGCCCACCTACCTCGCCGCGCTGTGGGAGAAGCGCAACTGCGGGCTGGTGCATCCGGCCCGGCTGGCCGCCGAGCTCGCCCGCGCCGCCGAGGAGCGCGGTGTCGAGATCTTCGAGCGGTCGCACGTGCGCAGTCTCGACACCGATGGGGCAGGCGTCTCGATCGTCACCGATGACAGCCGGGTCGATGCGGCGCACGCCGTGCTCGCGACCAATGTGTTCCCCTCGCTGCTGCGCCGGAACCGCCTGATGACGGTGCCCGTGTACGACTACGCCCTCATGACCGAGCCGCTGACCGACGAGCAGCTCGCCGCGATCGGCTGGCGCGACCGGCAGGGCATCGGCGACATGGCGAACCAGTTCCACTACTACCGGCTGTCGCAGGACAACCGGATCCTGTTCGGCGGCTACGACGCGCTGTACCACTACGGCCGCCGCGTCGACCCGGCGTACGAGAACAGGCCGGATGTGTGGGCACGGCTCGCCAGCCACTTCTTCACGACGTTCCCGCAGCTCGAGGGCCTGCGATTCTCGCATCAGTGGTCAGGGGCCATCGACACGAGCACGCAGTTCACGGCGTTCTTCGGCACCGCCCGACGCGGACGGGTGGCCTACGCCGCCGGATTCACCGGCCTCGGCGTCGGATCGACGCGGTTCGCTGCCGACGTGATGCTCGACCTGCTCGACGGCACGGTCAACGAGAAGACGACGCTCGAGATGGTGCGCAAGCGTCCCCTCCCCTTCCCACCGGAGCCCGCCGCATCCATCGGCATCAACGCGACGCGCTGGTCGCTCGACCGCGCCGACCACAACGAGGGACGCCGCAACCTGCTGCTGAAGACCCTCGACCGCCTCGGCCTCGGGTTCGACTCGTGACCGCGCTGACCGCGGGGGCGGTGACGGATGCTGCCGGCCTGACGCTCGGTCACGAGCCCGTGCCCGCGGAGCAGGTCGTCGCGGGGACGCCCTCGACCGGTTACGTCGACCTCGACGATGCACGGGGCGTCGGCATCGGCGTCTGGGAGATGACACCGGGAGCCATGAGCGACGTCGAGTCGGACGAGGTGTTCATCGTGCTGTCGGGGTCGGCGACGGTCGAGTTCACCGATCCGGCGCTGCCGGCGATCGAGCTGCGCGCCGGCTCGATCGTGCGGCTCGAGGCGGGCATGCACACGGTGTGGACCGTGCGGGAGACGCTGCGGAAGGTGTACGTCGCCGGCTGATCGCCCGCTCAGAACGGCGGCGGATCCAGCGCATGCTCGCGGCCGGTCGGACTGAGCCAGACGACCGCACCGGTGCGGGGATCGAATCGCCACAGCGACTCGGTCTTCACCCCGTGGTGCGGCTCGCACTCCGGGCCTAGGTTGCCGGCGGCGGTCGGCCCTCCGCGGGCCCACTCGAGCCGATGGTCGATATCGCAGTCGCGGGCCGCGCGGGCGCAGCCGGGGAAGATGCAGACCGGATGCTGCGCCTCGAGCCATCGCCGGAGCGCCCTCGGCACCCGATAGGTCTTCCGGTCGAGGTCGAGCACGGTTCCGCTGACCGGATGCGTCAGCACTCGAATCCACGAGGCTGACTCCCCCGCCAGTCTCTTCGCTGTCTCGAGCGGGATCGGACCGTAGCCGTCGAGCGTCGCCGGCTCGTCGGAGTGCCCGAGGATCGACAGCACCGGGATCGTGATCGCGATCTGGGCCTTGCGACGGCGGTGCGGCGGGACGCAGGACGTCACGACGAGTGCACGGCCGGATGCAGGGGCCGCCGTGTCCGCGGCGGCCGCGGTGTCATCGGGCAGCGGATAGGTCTCGCCGTCGATGAGCAGATCGGCCAGGATGTCGGCGCGCAGCTGCGCGAGCGTGCGCGTCTCGCCCGGCAGTCCGCGCAGGTGCCGGGCGGTCTGGTCGACGCGGCGGTAGGCGGCGTGCGCCTCGATCGCGGGCAGGGACGCCGTGAGCGTCGCCATGCCGTCGAGGTTCGGGTCGAGCCAGACGGCCCGCTCGGCCGCGGCGCGCACATGCCGCTCCTGCAGCGACTCCCGGTGGATGCGCTCGCGCGCAGCCCGGGCGTTCATGAGGAACTTGCCCGGGGTGAGACGCCCGGCCATCGCAGTCACGTGCGCGTCGAACAGCGTCCAACTGTCGCTGGCAACGTCCGGCAACGTCGCGGCAAGTGTCGCTGCCGTCACCGCGTTGCGCTCATCGACAGCACCCGAGAGGAACTCGCGCCACAGACCGGGCAGTCGCTCCTGCAGCGTCGCGGCATGGGCGCCCCGCGCAGACACGGTGGTCTCGGCCAGATGCAGGCGCGTGGCGATGTCGCAGATCGCGGCGCGCGCGGCGACCTGCCGACGCTCGGCGCGTACCGCCGCGACCGAACGGCCGCGGGGATCCTGCCACGCGGGGTCGAGCGTCGGGTCGGAGCCGAGCCAGAACTCCGGATGCTCGCGGGCGTCGGCGAGCACCTCGCCGATCGCGGCGTACTGCGCGGCGATCGCCTCGCGCTGCCGGTGCGCGACGCGCTCGATCTCGTCCATCGCCAGCGTCACCCCGAGAGCCGGCGACACGACCGTCGCCGGCTGCGCGAGCGCGTCGAGGTAGGCCGCGATCTCGTCGTCGACCAGTGCCTGCTCGGCGACCCACTGATCGAACTCGGCCAGGCGGGCGAGGTCATCGTCGTCGGTCGCCCGTTCAACCCTCTCCCGCGCACCATCGTTCATAGTTTCGATGGTAGCGATGGCCTCCGACATCGACCGCGCCCAGCATCCCGCACGCATTTCGGTTCACTCGTCCATATCTTCGAATCTGCGGCAACGGCACCCCGGCCCAGCCCGGCTAAGCTGAGCTCATGACCCGACGCGAGCTGCCGACGACCGAGGCACTGCTGATCATCGACATCCAGAACGACTACTTCCCCGGCGGCGCGCACCCGCTCTCCGGCCCGGTCGAGGCCGCCGAGCACGCGCAGGAGCTTCTCGCTCACTTCCGGTCCGTCGGCCGGCCGGCCGTGCACGTCCAGCACATCTGGGACGCGCCGGACGCCCCGTTCATGCGACCTGGCACCGCGGGGGTCGAGATCCACACACTCGTCGCACCTCAGGCCGACGAGCCGGTCGTCACCAAGGCGGAACCCAACTCGTTCCTCGACACCCGGCTCCAGGTGCTGCTCGAGGAGATCGGCGTCGACCGACTCGTCGTCTGCGGGATGATGTCGAGCATGTGCGTCGACTCGACGGTGCGCGCCGCATCCGACCTCGGCTACGCCGTGACCGTCGCCCACGACGCCTGCGCCGCGCCCGACCTCTCCTTCGGCGACACCGAGATCCCCGGCGCGACGGTGCACGCGAGCTTCATGGCCGCACTCGCGGGCGGCTACGCCCGCGTCATCCCGACGCGTGAGGTCATCGCCGAGCCCCGCGGCTGAGCCCCGCGGCTGAGCCCCGGCTCCCGGAGCGGGAACGCGGTCAGCGGGCGGCCGAGCGCCGCACCAGCAGCGCGAGATGCAGCGCGGCCTGGACCTCACCGTCGTCCAGATCGGCGGCGAGCAGATCCTGGATGAGCGCGATCCGCTGGTAGAAGACCGAGCGCGACAGGTGCGACGCGGATGCGGCGGCCGTCCGGTTGCCCGGATGCGCGAGCATCGCGCCCAGCACGTCGAGCAGGTCTCCCCCGCGGCCGAGGTCGTACTCGATCAGGGGCGCCAGCATCCGCTCGCCGTGCTCGAGGACCCGGTGGTCGTCGCGCAGCGCCGTCACCAGGCGCGCGAGCGGCCGGTCCTCCGCACGGCGCAGCTGCGGTCCGCCGGCGCGCGGCCCGCGCCCGCGGGCGAGGTCGACCGCCTCCTGCAGCGAGGTGAGCGCGGAGTCGAAGCCGTCTGCGCGCGAGCCGATCGACAGCACGAGGCGCTCCGGCTGCGGCGTCAGCGCCCGTGCGAACGAGAGCGCCGCACGATCGTCGAGCGCCGCCCGCGCCGGCAGCGACACCAGCAGCAGGGCGGCCGGCGCCGCCACTCCCGACGGCGCTGAGCCGGTCAGCGCCCGGCCGCCGAGCGCGCGGGCGGCGGCATCGGCGACCTCCGGTGCCAGTGGCGCGCCGGCCGCCACCATGCCGTAGAGCGCGCTCGCCTCGACCGGCAGCCCCGCCGCCTCGAGCCGCGCGGCGGCGCCACCGGGGCCGGCGAACCGGCCGGCGAGCAGTCCGTCGACGAGCTGGCCGCGCCCGATCCGCCCCCACTCGTCGACGTCGCCGTCGGCGAGCCGCCCGAGCGCGAGGGCGATCGCGCCCTGCTCGAGCACGCTCGCGCGTCCGGCCGGATGCGGTGGCCCCGGCAGCGCGACGAGGTGCCCCCAGCGCACGCCCCGCGCCTCCACGGGCACGATCAGCCAGGAGTCCGCGCGCGCCGCCCGCTCGCGGTGCGCGATGCGCGACCGCACCTCCCAGCGGGTGAAGAGCTCCTCCTGGAGTGCCAGGGGCACATCCGCGGCGACCACCTCGTGCGCGAGGTTCTCGAGCACGACCGGCGCCTGCAGCGTCTGGGCGAGCTGGTGCACGACGAAGTCGGCGGGCGACCCGCGCAGCGCCAGCGCGGTGAACCGCTCGCGCACCTCATCCCGCGCGCGCAGCGCCGCGGTCTGCTCCGAGATGATGCGGCTGTGCACCGCCTCGGTCAGCGTCACGAACTTGACCTCGCGGTTGAGTGCGACCAGCGCCAGCCCGCAGTCCCGCGCAGTGTCGACGACCACGCCGGGGACGTACCGGTAGTGCGTGCCGAGCTCGAGCACGATGCCGGCGGTCCCGGCCGCTCGCAGTCCCTCGACGAAGGCCGCGAGCTCGTCGGGCTCGGCGGGCCACCCCGACCCGGTCGACAGCAGCAGCTCCCCGCCGTCGAGAAGCCGGGCGACGCCCGCGCTGTCCGACACATGCGCCCAGCGCACCCGTGCGTCCAGGGTGTCGTCGCCGACGAGCACCTCGGGCACCCCGGCCGCAAACGCGTCCAGCGCGAGCACCTCCCGGACGCTCGGCAGGCTCGCCTCGACCGTCGGACGATCCGTCCGGATCGCCGTGGGTTCATGACGGTCAGCCATCGAATGCCCCTCCTCTGCTCTGACACACTGGGACTCGTCAGCCTAGACGACGCTCGGTCGATCTGTCCGGCGGACCGACACGAAGGATCAGCATGCCCCTCATCCGCCATCACATCAACGGTCAGCCCGCGGGCGCCGCCGAGCGCACGGGCACGGTCTTCAACCCGGCGACGGGCGTCGCGCAGCACGAGGTGGCGTTCGCGACCACGGACGAGACGCAGCAGGCGATCGCCGCAGCATCCGCCGCCCTTCCGGCCTGGCGTGCGACGAGCCTCATCAAGCGCGCCGACGTGTTCTTCCGCCTGCGTCACCTGCTCGTGGAGCGGCAGGACGATCTCGCGGCGATCATCACGAGCGAGCACGGCAAGGTCCTCTCCGACGCGAAGGGCGAGATCAGCCGCGGCATCGAGAACGTCGAGTTCGCCGCCGGTCTCGTGCACCTGCTGAAGGGCGAGCACTCGGAGCAGGTCTCGCGCGGCGTCGACGTGCACTCGGTCAAGCAGCCGGTGGGTGTCGTGGGATGCATCACGCCCTTCAACTTCCCGGTCATGGTGCCCCTGTGGATGACCGCGTCCGCCATCGCCTGCGGCAACACCGTCGTGCTGAAGCCGAGTGAGAAGGATCCGTCCGCCGCGCTCTTCCTCGCCGCGCTGTACGAGGAAGCGGGCCTGCCCGCCGGCGTGCTGAACGTCGTGCAGGGCGACAAGGTCGCGGTCGACGCGATCCTCGACAGCCCCGACGTGCGGGCCGTCAGCTTCGTCGGCTCCACCCCGATCGCGACCTCGATCTACGCGCGCGCCGCCGCCAACGGCAAGCGCGTGCAGGCGCTCGGCGGGGCGAAGAACCACATGGTGGTCATGCCGGACGCGGACCTGGATGCTGCGGCCGACGCCGCGGTCTCCGCCGCGTACGGGTCGGCCGGCGAGCGCTGCATGGCCGTCTCGGTCCTGGTCGCGGTCGGCGACGAGACCGCAGACGCCCTGGTCGCCAAGGTCGCCGAGCGCGTCGCCGGCCTCACCATCGGCGACGGCACGGACGCCGCCAGCGAGATGGGCCCGCTCATCACGCGCGAGCACCGCGACAAGGTCGCCTCGTACGTCACGGGCGCCGCCGCCGAGGGCGCGACGGTCGTCGTGGACGGCACCGCGGACGAGTTCGACGGCGATGGCTTCTTCATCGGCGTCTCGCTCATCGACCGCGTCGCCCCGGGCATGAAGGTCTACGACGACGAGATCTTCGGGCCGGTCCTCTCCGTCGTGCGCGTCGAGAGCTACACCGAGGCCGTCGAGCTCATCAACGCGAGCCCGTTCGCCAACGGCACCGCGGTGTTCACCCGCGACGGCGGCACCGCCCGCCAGTTCGAGTTCGACATCGAGGTCGGGATGGTGGGGGTCAACGTGCCGATCCCCGTGCCGATCGGCGCGTTCTCGTTCGGCGGCTGGCGCAATTCGCTGTTCGGCGACTCGCACATCTACGGACCCGAGTCGATCCACTTCTACACGCGGTCGAAAGTGGTCACCACCCGCTGGCCCGACCACACGCCGTCGCAGATCGACCTCGGCTTCCCGAGCAACCACTGAGCGGAGACCCCATGACGACTCTTGATGTCCGACCCGACCTCGAAGCCCAGGTGCGCGCCGACGACCGCGGCCACGTGTTCCACTCCTGGAGCGCGCAGGCGCTGATCGACCCGCTGCCGGTCGCCGGCGGCGAGGGGGCGACGTTCTGGGACTACGCGGGCACCGCGTACCTCGACTTCTCGTCGCAGCTCGTGAACCTCAACCTGGGGCACCAGCATCCCGATCTCGTCGCCGCCATCCAGCAGCAGGCAGGGCGTCTCGCCACGATCCAGCCCTCGATGGCCAACGATGTGCGGGGCGAGCTGGCCCGCCGCATCAGCGAGGTCGCCGGCGACGGGTTCTCGAAGGTGTTCTTCACGAACGGCGGCGCCGACGCGAACGAGAACGCCGTGCGGATGGCGCGCCTGGTGACCGGCAAGCGCAAGGTGCTGTCGATGTACCGCAGCTACCACGGCAACACATCGACGGCGATCACGCTGACCGGCGACCCTCGCCGCTGGCCGAACGAGCCCGCCGACGGGTCGGTGGCGCACTTCTTCGGTCCGTACGCCTACCGATCGCCGTTCCACTCCTCGAGCCCCGAGGAGGAGACCGACCGCGCGCTGGAGCACCTCGAGCAGACGATCATCCTCGAGGGCGCTTCCACGATCGGCGCGATCATCCTCGAGACGGTGGTCGGCACCAACGGTGTCCTCGTGCCGCCGCCGGGCTACCTGCCCGGTGTGCGGGCGCTGTGCGACAAGTACGGCATCGTCTACATCGCCGACGAGGTGATGGTCGGCTTCGGCCGCATCGGCGAGTGGTTCGCGTTCCAGGCGTTCGACGCGACGCCAGACCTGATCACCTTCGCGAAGGGCGTCAACTCGGGGTACGTGCCCCTCGGCGGGGTCGTCATCTCCGACCGGATCGCCGCGCACTTCGACACCGTCTCCTTCCCGGGCGGCCTCACCTACTCCGGCCACCCGCTCGCGTGCGCGGCCGGCGTCGCGACGTTCGAGGTGTTCGAGCGCGACGGCATCCTCGAACGCGTGCGCGACCTGGGCGCGCGCGTCGTCGAACCGCGGCTGCGCGCCATCGCGGAGCGCCACCCGTCCGTCGGCGAGGTGCGCGGGCGCGGGCTGTTCTGGGCCATCGAGCTGGTGCGCGACCGCGAGACCCGCGAGCCGCTGGTGCCGTTCAACGCAGCCGGGGCCGACGCCGCCCCCGTCGCCGCCGTCGCCGCCGCCTGCAAGGAGGCGGGGCTCTGGCCGTTCACGCACTTCAACCGCATCCATGTCGCCCCGCCGCTGGTGATCTCGGAGGAGGATCTGGTGCGTGGACTCGACATCATCGATGCGGCGCTCGACGCCGCAGACGCCGCGCTCTGAGGGAGACTGACCCGCGATGACCGGCAACGGCGGCGTCTCGTTCTGGTGGCAGCAGATCGGGCTGCCGTCAGCGCGCCGGCCTCTGCAGGGGGATCTCGCCGTCGACGTGTGCATCGTCGGCGCCGGCTACACCGGCCTGTGGACGGCGTACTACCTGAAGTCGCTCCAGCCCGATCTGCGGATCGCGGTGCTCGAGCGCCGGTTCGCCGGATTCGGCGCATCTGGGCGCAACGGCGGGTGGCTCACCAACTCGGTGACCGGCGGCCGCGCGCAGTACGTGACGTCGCACGGGCGCAGCGCCGCCATCGACCAGCAGCGCGCGATGAACGAGACGGTCGACGAGGTCATCAGGGTCGCCGCGGTCGAGGGCATCGACGCCGACATCCGCAAGGGCGGGGAGCTCGAGATCGCGCGCAACGCCGCACAGCAGGCGCGGCTGCTCGCGGCGTTCGACGAGGAGGCGGCCTGGCCGCACACCGATGTCGAGCGGTGGGATGCTGCCGCCACCGCCGCGCATGTGCGCGTGGACGGGGCGATCGGGGGCATCTGGCATCCGCACTGCGCCGCCATCCACCCCGCGAAGCTCGCGCGCGGGCTCGCGGAGGCGGTCGAGCGACTCGGGGTGACCATCTACGAGGACACCACGGTCGAGGCGATCGAATCAGGGCGCGCGGTGACCGATCGCGGCACGGTGACGGCGCCGTTCGTGATCCGCGCGACCGAGGGGTTCACGCCGGATCTGAAGGGCGAGCACCGCACCTGGCTGCCGATGAACTCGTCGATGGTCGTCACCGAGCCGCTGCCTGCGGCGTTCTGGGACGAGGTGGGCTGGGCCGGCGGGAGCACACTGGGCGACTTCGCGCATGTCTACATGTACGCGCAGCGCACCGCCGACGACCGCATCGCCTTCGGCGGGCGCGGCGTTCCCTACCGCTACGGCTCGCGCGTCGACAGCGACGGGCGCACCCAGCAGCGCACGATCGAGAACCTCACCGCCCTGCTCAGGCGGTTCTTCCCCGGCGCGGCCGGCGCGTCATCGGGTGCGGAGGTGCCCATCGCGCACGCCTGGGCGGGCGTGCTCGGGGTTCCGCGCGACTGGTCGCCCACCGTCGGGCTCGATCGGGCGTCCGGCCTCGGGTGGGCCGGCGGCTACGTCGGCACCGGGGTGGCCACCACGAACCTCGCCGGACGCACACTCGCCGATCTCGTGCTCGGGCGGGAGACCGAGCTCCTGCGCCTGCCCTGGGTCGGGCATCGCGCGCGGCGCTGGGAGATCGAGCCGCTGCGATGGCTCGCGGTGCAGGGCATCTACGCCGCCTACCACCTGGCCGATGCCCACGAGGCGCGCGGCGGCGCGCGCACGTCGCCGTTCGCTCGCGTGGCTGACGTGGTATCTGGGCGCGCCCACTGATACTCCTCTCAGAGGAACTTCAGCCCGACATCACGCATACTTCTGTGGCGGCACTTCGGGACGGGTTCCGCATGGCACCGATCAAAGGGGACCCCTATGGCCACGCACTTGGCGATGAACGGGCGCACGGCAGCGCGCACCGGTCTGACCGCCGCCGTACTCGCCGCGCTCGTCGGCGCGCTGACCGCTGCACCCGCGCAGGCGGCACCTGCACTGGACGCCTTCTGCGAGGTGCCGGGTCAGGAGCTGTCGATCGCGCCGGTCGCCGGGCTCGCCGACGGCCAGCAGGTGACGTGGCTCTCGACGGTGAAGGGCGTGACGCCGACCGAGTTCACCGGCGAGTACGTCGGAAAGCTCGAGAACGGGCTCGGCTACGACGCGAAGGGCGAGCCCCGCGACCTGCTCCTGGTGAAGCTGGACGGTGACGTGGTCAACGGCGCCGACGGGACCCTCGCCGCGGGCGTCTGGGCCGGGGCCTCCGGGTCTCCCGTGTACGACGCCGACGGCGCCCTCATCGGCGCAGTCTCCTACGGCTTCAGCAACCTGCCCGACAACGTGGCGGGCGTGACCCCTGCGGCCTACATGAAGGCGATCGGCGACCTGCCGCTCACGAAGAAGCTCAGCCCCGCCGCCCAGCGACAGGTCACGAGGATGGCCGGCGAGACGGCGACGACGTCGGCGACCGCGACCATCCGCCAGCTCCAGCCGGTGCGCGTCACCACGGGCACCACCGCCGCGAGGCTCGACGCGGCAGGAAGCCGCATCGCGAAGAACGTCGAGGGATACCGGCCGGTCGCCTCGCGCGGCCTCGCGATCGGCGGCGGAGCCGACGACGGCGCCGACTACCCGATCGTCGCGGGCGGCAACATCGCCGTCTCGTACGGGTACGGCGCGGTGGGCTCGGCGAGCGTCGGAACGGTCACCGCCGTATGCGGCGACGACGTCTACGCGTTCGGCCACCCCAACGAGTGGGACTCCGCTCTCTCCGTGAACATCCACGGCGCCTCGGCCGCACGCATCGTGCCCAACCTCGGCGGCTCCTACAAGATGGTGAGCGCGATCGGCAAAGTGAAGGGCCACCTCGTCGACGATCGCCTCGCCGGCATCCGCGGGAAGCTCGGTGCGGGAGCCCCCACCATCCCGATCACCACGAAGGTCACTGCAGGCGACGCGCGCAGCACGGCCGTCAGCCACATCTCCGAGCCGCTGGTCATCGCCTCCGCGGCGGTGGAGCAGCTCGGCACCGACGCGCTGCGCATGCTCGACAACCAGTGGGAGGGCACCGCGAAGGTCACCTGGAAGATCGCCTACCAGCGTGAGAACGGCCAGCAGGCCACGCTCAGCAACACCAGCCGGTACTCGACCGCCGACGGCATCGCGGAGTACGTCGGCTGGGACATGGCCGATGACATCGCCATGCTCCAGACGAACCCGTTCGAAGAGGTCACCATCCTGGGCGTGACCGTGGGCGCCCACTTCACCGAGGGGTACCGCGCGGCGCGCATCACCGGGGTCCAGATGTGGAAGAGCGGCGCCTGGCGCGACATGATCAGGGACAGTTACTGGAAGGTCGCCCCCGGGAACTACTCGTTCCGGGTCGTCCTGTCCCCCGTCCCCGGTTCGACGCGCGTCACGGAGTACGTCCCGTTCACGGCGACCGTGCCGAAGGCCGCCAAGGGCTTGGTGAAGCTGAGCGTCGGCACCCCGGAGGAGTCGATGGAGTTCCCCGAGGACGCGAAGACCTTCCGGCAGTTCGTGGAGGCGCTCGACGCCAACCAGCGCTACGACATCGTCGACCGCACCCGGTCGTACACGAGGCTCAACGGCACCCGCTACACGGGCAAGGCTCAGGACGTGGCTCCCACGCTCATCGAGTCGGGCAAGCGCTTCACGTTCTCGCTGAAGCCGACCCCGTAGGCAGACGCGAAAGGGCGGCGGGCGACTCATCGGGTCGTCCGCCGCCCTTTCGCGTGCGCTCCGCTACGCCGGGAAGGCGGTGCGGCGCAGGAGGGCCGCCAGGGTCGCCCGCTCCGACTCGCTGAGGCCGGAGTGCAGCTCCCGCTCCGCACGCCCGACGGCGACCCGCGCCTCCGCCAGCACCTCGAGCCCGGCGACGGTCCGACGAGCGCTGGGGCGAGGTGCCGCTCGCCGTCGCCGCCCTGCGGGACGGGGCGAGCGAGACCGCGGAGGCGATCCGCGCGCACCTGGACGGGCGCCTGGCCAAGTACAAGATCCCGCGGGATGTGGTGTTCGTGGACGAGCTGCCGCGCACCGCGAGCGGCAAGGTGCGCAAGGCCGACCTGCGCGAGCGCTTCGCGCGCTGAGCTCCCGGGTCTGGTCAGCCGAAGGCGGCCGGATCGACGCCGAGGAGCCCGGCGAGCGAGCGCTTCGCGAGCGCTGCGCGGTCGGGATGCTGTCCCCACCGCACCAGCGAGTGCGCGTTGAGGCCGTCGATCATCGCGAGCAGGTGCCAGGCGATGGCTGCCGCGTCGGCCGGCCCGCCGGCGACCGTGAACTCGCCCGCCTCGAGGCCGCGCACGATCTCGGCCTCCAGCATCCGCTGCCAGGCGTCCATCTGCTCGCGCACGCGCGCCGCGAGTGCCTCGTTGCGCACGCCGAGCGCCCACGCCTGCACCCACACCAGCGTGATGTCGTCGCGGGAGCCGTCGAGCAGGGTGTCGAGGACGTGGCGCAGCCGTGCGACTGCCGCGTCCTGCGCCTCCGCCAGAGCCGCGACGTCGCGCAGCTCTGCCGCCACGATCTCGGCGAACGTGTCGGCGACGAGCTCGTCCATGCTCGACGTGTAGTGCCCGACCAGCCCGGGCGCGACACCCATGCCCGATGCGACCGCGCGGACCGTGATGGCCGCGAGTCCCTGATCGAGAGCGATCGACCGGGCGGTCGCGGACAGCTCGGCGCGGCGCTGCGCGGGTGAGCGTCGCACCCGAGGTGACGTTGACGTGCCGGCCATGGAGTGGGTACCCTCGTGTCTTGTTGGTCAATTGATCAATAACCTACCTCAGCACCGAGGAGAACGCGATGACCTGGCGCATGCCGGCCGAGACCGCGCCCCACGACCGCACCTGGATGGCCTTCCCCCGGGAGGGCCTCACGCTCGGCGACACGGCAGCGCTCCGCGAGGAGGGCTACGCCGCCTGGGCGGCCGTCGCGACCGCCGTCGCCGCGTTCGAGCCGCTCACGATGCTGGTCGATCCCAGCGAGACCGCCCGCGCACGGCGCATGCTGCCGAGCGAGGTCGAGCTGATCGAGGCGCCGGTCGACGAATTCTGGATGCGCGACCACGGCGCCACGTTCGTCATCGACGACGAGACGGGCCGCCTGGGCGCGGTCGACTGGATCTTCAATGGGTGGGGCGCGCCGGAGTGGGCGCAGTGGCAGCTCTCCGCCGCGCACGCCCGCCTCATCGCCGCTGAGGTCGGAGCCGACCTCGTCAGCTCGCTGCTCGTGAACGAGGGCGGCGGCATCCACGTGGACGGCGAGGGCACCGTGCTGCTCACCGAGACCGTGCAGCTCGACCCTCGGCGCAACCCGTTCGCCGACCGGGCGCGCGTCGAAGCGGAGCTCGCCCGGACGATCGGCACCACCCACGCGATCTGGCTCCCCCGCGGCCTCACCCGCGACTACGACGACATGGGCACGAACGGGCACGTCGACATCGTGGCCGCGATGCCCTCGCCCGGACGCGTGCTCCTGCACGAGCAGCGCGATGCCGCCCACCCCGACCACGCCGTGTCCCTCGAGCTGCGCGCGCTGCTGGCCGACCAGGTGGACGCCGCTGGCCGCCGCCTCGAGATCATCGATCTCCCCGCCCCGGAGACGCTCCGCGACAGCGAGGGCGTCGTCGACTGGAGCTACGTCAACCACTACGTCGTCAACGGCGGGGTGATCGCGTGCGGCTTCGGCGAGGAGCGGGCGGATGCTGCGGCCCGCAGCATCCTCGCGGAGGCGTATCCGGGGCGCGAGGTGACGACCGTCGACGCGCGCCCCATCTTCGCCCGCGGCGGCGGGATCCACTGCATCACGCAGCAGCAGCCGAGCCTGGACGCACGATGATCGACGTCGTGGCCCTTCGAGACGGCCGCTGCGCGGCCTCCTCAGGAACCGGCGCAGCTGCCGTCGATCGGAGGCATCATGTTTGACGTCGTGGAGGCCACCATCGCCGAGCTGCGGGCAGCGCTCGAGGCGGGCGAGACCACCGCCGTCGCGCTCGTCGACGAGTACCTCGCGCGGATCGCGGCCTATGACCCGGCGGGGACGGCCACCAGCCTCACTGCGGTCGTCGTCGCGAACCCCGACGCACGGGCCGAGGCCGCCGCATCCGACGCCCGGCGCGCCGCCGGAGCGACACTCGGGCCCCTCGACGGCATCCCGTACACGGCGAAGGACAGCTACCTCGTCCGCGGTCTCACCGCCGCGGCCGGCAGCCCGGCCTTCGCCGACCTCGTCGCGCAGCGCGACGCTTTCACCATCGAGCGCCTGCGCGCAGGCGGCGCCGTCTGCCTGGGCCTGACCAACATGCCGCCGATGGCCAACGGCGGCATGCAGCGGGGCGTCTACGGGCGGGCGGAGAGCCCCTACAACGCGGACTTCCTGACCGCGCCGTTCGCCTCGGGGTCGTCCAACGGCTCGGGCACGGCCACCGCCGCCAGCTACGCGGCGTTCGGCCTCGGCGAGGAGACCTGGTCGAGCGGCCGCGGGCCCGCCAGCAACAACGCCCTGTGCGCGTACACCCCGTCGCGGGGCGTGATCTCGGTGCGCGGCAACTGGCCGCTCGTGCCCACGATGGACGTGGTGGTGCCGCACACCCGCACGATGGCCGACCTGCTCGAGGTGCTCGATGTGATCGTCGCCGACGACACCGACTCCCGCGGCGACTTCTGGCGCGCGCAGCCGTGGGTCGAGATCCCGCGCTCGTCCGAGGTGCGCCCGTCGTCCTACCCCGAGCTCGCCGGAACGGCGTCGCTGCGCGGGCGGCGCATCGGCGTGCCCCGCATGTACATCAACGCCGACGACGAGGCCGGCACTGCGCAGCATCCGGGTATCGGAGGCCCGACCGGGCAGCGCATCGACACGCGCGCGTCGATCATCGCGCTGTGGGATGCGGCGCGCCGCTCGCTCGAGGAGGCCGGAGCCGAGGTGCTCGAGGTCGACTTCCCCGTGGTGTCCAACTACGAGGGAGACCGCCCGGGTGCGCCGACCGTCACCACCCGCGGATTCGTGTCGCCCGAGTTCCTGCACCGCGAGATCGTCGACCTGTCGGCCTGGGCGTGGGACGACTTCCTGCGCGCGAACGGCGACCCCGGCCTGCCCTCGCTCGACGGCGTGGACGGCGCGAGCATCTTCCCGCACCCCGCGGGCGCCCTGCCCGACCGCTACACGGGCTTCGACGACGACATCGCCGAGTACCCGGGGTGGGTGCGCGACCACCCCGGCGCCACCCCGTGGCGCGACATGCCCGAGCTGGAAGCGGGTCTCGCGGGCCTCGAGCGCACCCGCCGGGTCGACCTCGAGGCGTGGCTGGAGGAGCTCGGCCTCGACGCCGTCGCCTTCCCCGCCGTCGCCGACGTCGGCCCCGCCGACATGGACGTGAACCCGGCCTCCGCCGACCTCGGCTGGCGCAACGGGGTCTGGATCGCGAACGGCAACCTCGCGATCCGCCACCTGGGCATCCCCACGGTCACCGTGCCGATGGGCACGATGACCGACATCGGGATGCCGGTCGGCCTGACGTTCGCCGGCCGCGCCTACGACGATTCCGCCCTGCTGCAGCTCGCCGCCGCCTTCGAGGCGACCGGCGTGCGGCGCACCGCACCCCCGCGCACCCCGCGCATGAACCCCGAATCCCGGAGCATCCGATGACCCACCCGGCCCGCATGCACGAGGTGTCCGACGAGACCACCGCCATCGTCGACCTGGTGCTCGACTACTCGCGCAACCGGCTGCTGTCGAGCGACACCCCGCTCGACAAGCCGCTGCCCCCCGCCGAGCTGGCCCGACTGGCCGGCCGCACCATCGGGGAGGAGGGCATCGGCGCCCGCAAGGCGATCTCGGTCTTCGAGCACGTGCTCGCGCCCGCGTGCATCTCGACGGACGACCCGCAGTATCTGTCGTTCATCCCGTCCGCGCCGTCCAAGGCCGCCGCCGCGTTCGACGTCGTCGTCTCGGCGAGCGCGCTCTACGGCGGCTCGTGGCTCGAGGGCGCGGGGGCGGTGCACGCCGAGAACGAGGTGCTGCGATGGCTCGCCGCCGAGTTCGGACTGCCCGCGTCGGCCGGCGGGGTGTTCGTGCAGGGCGGGACGCTCGGCAACCTGTCCGCGCTGGTCGCGGCTCGCGCCCTTCGGCAGGCTCAGGACAGCGCCCTTCGACAAGCTCAGGAACCGGCCGGCGGAGCCCGGCCCGACCGGTGGCGCGTGGTGTGCAGCGCGGAGGCGCACTCGTCGATCGCGTCCGCCGCGCGCGTCATGGACGTCGACGTCGTGGCCGTCCCCGCGGGCGACGACGGCGTGCTGCGCGCGGATGCGGTGGCCGCCGCCCTCGCCGAGCACGGCGACAGCGTCTTCGCGGTCGTCGCGACAGCGGGCTCGACGAACTTCGGCATCGTCGACGACCTCGCCGGCATCGCCGCGCTCAAGGCCGACTACGACTTCTGGCTGCACGTCGACGGCGCGTACGGACTCGCCGCCGCCCTGTCGCCGCGCACCCGCCACCTGTTCGCGGGCGTCGAGCACGCCGACTCGCTCGTCGTCGACCCGCACAAGTGGCTGTTCGCCCCGTTCGACGCGTGCGCGCTGATCTACCGCGACCCCGAGCTCGGCCGCCGCGCCCACACCCAGCACGCCGAGTACCTCGACACGCTCACCGAGACGAGCGACTGGAGCCCGTCCGACTACGCCGCGCACCTGACCCGCCGCGCGCGCGGGCTGCCGCTGTGGTTCTCGCTCGCCACATACGGCGCCGGCGCGTACCGCGAGGCGATCACCGCCTCGGTCGATCTGGCCGCACGCATCGCCGACGAGATCGAGCGCCGCCCCGACCTGACCCTCGTGCGCCGCCCGCAGCTGGGCGTCGTCGTGTTCGAGCGCGATGGCTGGGCCAAGGCCGACTACGACGCGTGGTCGTCGCGGCTGCTCGACGGACAGCACGCCTTCGTTGTGCCCAGCAGCCACCGCGGCCGCACGAACGCCCGCTTCGCGATCCTCAACCCGCGGACGACGTTCGAGCACCTCACCGCGATCCTCGACACAATGGCCTGATGCCGAGACCTGCCATCGACCCCATCCGCGGCGCCACGGTGCTCATCACCGGTGCCGCCCGCGGCATGGGCGAGCTGTACGCCCGCCGCGCCGCACGCGAGGGCGCCCGCGCCATCGCACTGTGGGACGTCGACGAGGAGCGCGCCTCCGCGCTGGCCGCGGAGCTCTCGACGACGGGCGTCGACGCCCGCGCCTACGGCGTCGACGTGTCGGACCTCGCCGCCGTGCGCGCCGCGGCCGCGCGGGTCGTCGCGGATCTCGGAGCGCCCCGCATCCTGATCAACAACGCCGGGATCGTCCGGGGTGCGCCGTTCTGGGAGCACGACTCCGAGCGCGACACCGACCTGACGATGCGCATCAACACGCTCGCGCCCATGTGGCTGACGCGCGAGGTACTCCCCGCCATGATCGCCGACCGCAGCCGCCCGCAGCGGGTGCTCAACATCGCGTCGGCGGCGGGCACGCTCGCGAACCCGAACATGAGCGTCTACGCGGCGTCGAAGTGGGCGCTGATCGGCTGGAGCGAGTCGGTCCGGCTCGAACTGGCCAGGGCGGGCCATCGCCACATCGCCGTCACGACGTTCTGCCCGAGCTACATCTCCACCGGCATGTTCGAGGGTGCGCGCGGCCCGCTGCTCACCCCGATCATGACGCCGGAGCAGGCCACCGACGCCGCCTGGCGCGGCATGGTCCGCGGCACCCCGATGGTCATGCGCCCGTGGACGGTGAAGCTCGCGATGGCGCTGCGCGGCGTCCTTCCCACCAGGGCATGGGATGCGGTGGCCGGCCGCGTGTTCAAGGTCTACTCGTCGATGGACCACTTCGTCGGGCGCGGCTAGCGCGCCCGACGTGCGTCAGGTCACCCGGTACGCCGTGTACCTGACCCGCCGCGCCAGGTCGACGCCGACCTCGAACGCCGGCTCGAGACCCGGCACCGGAGGGATGCGGGTCATCGCGACCACACCGGCAGCTCGATGAACTGCTGATCAGGGCATCGCGGCCACGCCCGACCCTGCACCGGTGCCGCCGCCCCTGCCGGACGGCCGCTTCGCGGACTGGCTCAGGGCGCTCGCCCGCGCGCGCTGAGGGACGAGCGCGTGTCGCGGGGCGACAGCATCCCTCTGTCCGTCCTCGCTCCCAGGTCAGGTGTCAGTTCGTGCCGCTGCACCCGTGACATGCGGCAACAACTGCCACATCACCGTGGCCGCCCGGATTTCAGGGGTCAGTTCATGCCGCTGCGCCCGCTACGGGCGACCACGACTGCCACCTCATGCCGAGGGCAATGTCGTCCAGCGGTCAGGCCGCCGGGTCCAGGCTCGCGATGAGCGCCTCGACCCTGGCCCTGATTTCGTCGCGGATGGGCCGGACCGCCTCGATCCCCTGCCCGGCCCTCGATCCGGTCGCCGCGAGCGTCCGCAGGAAGCCGGCGGCAATCTGCGCGCGTCCGGCGTTGTGGACGCAGACGAACAGGACGGTGGGCACGCTCATGGGCCCACTGTCGCGCATCGGCGAGCCCTCAGGCGAACAGGGGAGCTCCGACGTACGAGCCGGGCTCGGCGCCGGGCGGGATCGCCCAGATGCCGGAGCCGATGTGCCGGATGTACTCGGCCATGAGGTCGGTGGACAGCGCCCGCTGCAGCGTGACGAACTGCTCGGGCGCGCGCTGGTAGGAGAGGAAGAACAGGCCGGCGTCGAGGCGGCCGAGGTCGGTGTTGCCGTCGACGTAGTTGTATCCGCGGCGGAGGATGCGGATGCCGCCGTTGCCGTCGGGGTGCGCCAGCCGCACGTGACTCGCCGGGTCGATCGCCGGCGAGCCGGCAGCATCCGTCGCGGAGAAGTCGGGCTCCGTGAACTCGTCGCCACCGGACAGCGGCGCCCCCTCGCCCTTATCACGGCCGATGATGCGGTCCTGCTCGGCGAGGCGCACGCGGTCCCACGTCTCGATGAGCATCGCGATCTTGCGCGCCACGAGGTACGAGCCGCCGGCGAGCCAGGCGGGCTCGTCCGAACCGGCGACCCACACGTGGTCGTCGAGCGCGGCGGTGTCGGACGCGAGGATGTTGGCGGTGCCGTCCTTGAAGCCGAACAGATTGCGCGGGGTCGCCTGCGCGGCGGTCGTCCGCGAGGTGCGCCCGAAGCCGAGCTGCGACCACCGCAGCCGTGAACGCCCGAACGCGATACGACTGAGGTTGCGGATCGCGTGGACCGCGACCTGCGGGTCATCGGCGCACGCCTGGATGCAGAGGTCTCCGCCTGAGGCACCGGGGTCGAGGTCGTCGCCGAGGAAGGCGGGCAGCCGCTCCAGGGCGGGGGGCCGCCGCGCGGCGAGACCGTAGCGGTCCTCGCCGTCGGCCGTCTGGAACAGCGTCGGGCCGAAGCCGAAGGTGATCGTCAGGCCGCTGGCCGCGAGCCCCTGCGCTTCGCCGGTGTCGTCGGGAGGAGCCTCGGGCGATCCGCCGACGGCCCCGGTCGCGCTCACATCGAGACCCTGGGTCATGCGGGAGGCGGCGTAGGACCAGTCCTGCAGCAGCGAGACGAGGTCATCGCGGCCGGTGCGGGCCATCATGTCGAACGACGCGAAGTGCAGGTGGTCCTGCACGGGGGTCGTGATGCCGGCCTGATGCGCGCCGAAGTAGGCGTACGGGGTGGCGGCAGCATCCCGCTCCCTGGCACGCCCGACCGCGACGCCGGCCGCCGCTCCCGCGCCCGCGCCGATGGCGACACCGGCCGCGCCGGCCCCGATCGCCAGCCCGAGCAGCCCGCGGCGGCTGAGGCCGGCGGGCGCGTCGGCAGGCTCAGCGGCCGGTCGCCCGTCCGCTGAGCCTGTCGATGGGTCGGAACTCGTGGTCACTCCAGGACGGTCGAGGTGAGCTGCGACAGCGGCTCGGCCAGGGCGTTGATGAGGTCGGTGAGCTCGCGCTTGTCGTCGTCGGTGAGCTCACGGTAGTTCACGAAGCCGTCGGCGAGCGAACCGCGCTGAGCGAGCGCGGCCTCGAGGTCCGTGTAGCCGGCCGTGATGTCATCGACCAGCGCCTGGCCCTCGTCGCCCTGCGAGGCGGCGAAGTCGCTCACGAGCGAGAACGCCATCTTCGATCCCTCGACGTTCGCGGCGAAGTCCCAGAGGTCGGTGCCCGACCACCAGTCCTCCTCGCCGGAGATCTTGCCGGTGGCGACCTCGTCGAGCAGGGCGATGGCGCCGTTCGAGAGACCCGCGACGCCCTGGGCGTCGAGGGCGGCCTGGAACTCGTCGGAGTGCACGTAGTCGTTCAGCTCCTGCACGTCGGCGACGAGCTGGTCGCCGAACGCGGCCCGCTCGTCGGCGGTCGAGGGCTGCCAGCCCTGCCAGGCGGGTGTCTCCCCGTCGGCGTTGAGCGCGTCGTCCGCCGGCACCCAGAGGTCCTTCTCGATGCGGTGGAAGCCGGTCCAGTCGAGGCCCTCCGCCACGGCGTCGACCTCGCGATAGTCGATGCGCGGGTCGAGGTCGCCCAGCGACTCGGCCACCGGCTCGATGCGCTCGTAGTAGGCGCGCACCTGCGGGAACTGCTCCTGCGCTGCCGTGTCGTCGCCCGACTCGTACGCGTCGACGAGCTCCTGCACGGCAGGCTGCAGCTGCTCGACCTGATCCTTCACGAAGGCGGCGTACAGGTCGACGGCCTGCTGCTTCTGCTCGGCGTCGTCACCCGTCGCCTCGACGCGGTCGCCCGACACCGAGAACGCCGTCTTGCCGACCCCGTCGCCCACCATGCCCGGCTTGCAGAGCGTGTAGTACTCGCCCGGCTGCGCCACGACGGTCAGCGTGCGGGAGGCCCCGGGTGCGATGTTCTCGACCTCGCCCACGATGCGCAGCCCGTCGTCGGCGAGCAGGTAGAACTCGGTCACCTCAGAGCTGTCATTCGCGACGTCGAACGTCAGCGTGCCGCTGGTGGCGTCCGCGGCCGAGACCTCGCACGCCGAGTCGGTCGACGAGACGGTGAGGGCGTCGGATGCTGCCACATCGCTCTTGGCGACGCATCCGGCCAGGGCGAGTGCGGCCACGCCCAGCGCGGCGAAGGCGGTGAGGGTGCGGTGCGGGGTCATGCTGCTCCTTGCTGCGAGGCGGTGGGAACGGGTGCTTCCCGGACGAGGGCCTCGGGTGCCCGCGCGGGTTGCGGTCGACGCTGGCCGCGGATGAAGAGGGTGCCGACAATTCCGACGTACAGGGTCCATGCGACGACCTGCAGCCAGCTCATCCGCGGCATGAAGCCGACCGTCGCCTGCAGCACCGCGGCGAGCGGGCTGCCCGGCGTGATGACGGCCGACACGTCGAAGGCCCAGCCGAAGGGGAACGCGGCCCAGCCGATGGCGACGGCGCCGGTTGCAGGGTCGATCGGGGCCGCGGCGGTGAACGGCCCTGGCAGGACCCCGGCCTCCTGGAGGTCGTGGATGGCGTAGGCGAGCACCCCCGCGGCGACGATGACCAGGAACGCGCCGGTCCAGCCGAAGAAGACGCGGAGGTCCAGTCGCAGCATGCCCCGGGCGAGCAGCCAGCCGAGCAGGACGGCGACCCCCAGCCCCAGGAGCGCCCCGACGAGGGCCGCCGGCGCGTCGCCGAAGGACTGCACCATCGACCACAGCAGCAGGGTCGTCTCGACGCCCTCACGGGCGACCGACACGAACCCGATGAGCACGATGCCCCAGAGCCCGCCGACGGCGAGCGCCCGGTCGAGCCCGCCCTCGAGCGAGCTCTTCAGCGTGCGCGCGGTGCGCTGCATCCAGAAGATCATCCAGGTGACCATCGCGACCGCGACGAGCGACAGCGTCCCGCCGATGATCTCCTGCGCCTCGAAGGTGAGCGCGTACGCGCCGAAGGTCAGGACCGCGCCGATCACGACCGCGAGCGCGACGGCCAGGCCGACGCCCGCCCAGAGGCGGGGAAGAACATCACGTCGGCCCACGCGGGTGAGGTACGCCACCAGGATGCCGACGACCAGGGCGGCCTCGAGGCCCTCGCGGAGGCCGATCAGGAAGGTGGCGAGCACGGGGGAACCTCGGGTGACGGAAGAACGGAGTGGCGGCTGCAGAGCGACGACTGCAGTTAGGTAAGGCGAACCTGACCTGGCAACCCTAGTACTCGATCCCCGTGCGACTCAAACCCGCGCACCGCTGGCCGTCCCCGCGCCGTCGGGGCAGGATATGACCATGACGCGTCGCGACCTCTCCGAAACCCCCGTCCCGGCCCGGATCGGCCTGGGCATCCTCGGCATCGTCCAGGCGGCCTTCGCGTTCCTCGCGTTCTGGGACCTCGCGAACCGGCCGGCCGATCAGATCAAGGGCCCGAAGCCGGCCTGGATCCCCGTCATCCTGATCAACTGGTTCGGGCCGGCGGCGTACTTCCTGTTCTCCCGCAAGAGCTGAGGCTCCCGCGGCGAGTAGCTCAGGCGCCGGCGGATCCCCCTCACTGCCGAGTAGTTTCGGCGAAGTGAGGACGTTCGGGCGGCCGCACGTCCTCGGTTCGCCGATTCTCCTCACGAACGAGGGGTGAACCGACGGCGCAGGATGCTGAGGCACCTGAATTCCGGCGAGCACACGATGCCGCGGCCTCACACAGAGCGTCAGGCGCCGCCCACGCGCCCCGCGCTCTCGCGCACGATGAGGCGCGGTCGCTCGGACGAGAACTGCTTGCCCGGCTCGCCGCGGATCTCGGCGAGGAGCAGCTCGAATCCGCGGCGGCCCATGCCCGCGAAGTCCTGATCCACGGTGGTCAGAGGCGGCGTCCACATCTCGGCGAGCGGGTGGTCGTCGAAGCCGACGACGGAGACGTCCTCCGGCACGCGGCGCCCGGCGCGGGTGAGGCCGCTGATGACGCCCATCGCGATCTCGTCGTTCCCGCAGAAGACGGCGGTGACACCCTCATCAGCCGCCAGGACCGCGCCGAGAGCCTGCCCGCTCTTGGGCTCCCAGGTGGCGTCGAGCGGCTCAGGGATCGGCGCGCCGGCCCGGCGGAGCGCACGACGCCAGCCGGTGGTCCGGCCGTCCTCCTTGCGGGAGGGCGGGATGCGCACATGGTGCACCGTCGCGTGGCCGAGACCGAGCAGGTAGTCGGTGAGCTCTTCGGCCGCGCGTGTCTCGTCGAGCACCGCCTGGGGAAGGCTCGTGTCGCGCACCCCCGACAGCACCACGAGCGGCAGATCGTCGGGCACGCGCTGCAGCGCGGCGACGCCGGGCGGGTCGAACTTGAGCACAGCCACGCCCGCCAGCGGCTGCGAGAGGGTCGCCGCGATGGCACGGTCGATCTCGTCCTCATCGGGGCTCTCGACCACCGTGATCATCACGGTGTACCCCTCGGCGCGCGCACCCTCCTCGATTCCGCGGATCGTCTCGGCGTAACCGTAGCGGGAGGTGTCGCCCGCGATCACCGCGATCACCTGGGCCTTGCGGGACGCGAGCACCCGGGCCGCGGCGCTCGGCCGGAAGCTCAGCTCGACGATCGCCTGCTCGACGCGCTCGCGCTTCTCCGGCGTGACCCGCGCCGCACCCGTCAGCACCCGAGAGACCGTGGGCACGGACACGCCCGCGCGCGCGGCGACATCGGCGATGGTCGCCGCCTTCGACGGTGTGGTCATTCTCGTTCTCGTGTTCCGCTCGCGGGTCGCGGTCACTTGACGGCCCCGCTGGTGATCCCCGAGATGATCTTGCGCTGCGCGACCATGAAGGTGATCAGCAGCGGCAGGCTCATCAGGATGATGTAGGCGAAGATCAGGTGCCAATTCTGAAGGTAGAGCCCCGAGCTCGCGACCTGGTAGAGGTTGAGCGGCAGCGTGTCGAGGCGTCCCCCCACGACGAACAGCGCGTAGAACACGTCGTTCCAGATGTACAGGCAGATCAGGATGGTCGCGGTCGCCAGCACGGGCATCAGCAGCGGCAGGATGATCGTGAGGAAAACCCGCACCGGTGATGCTCCGTCGACCCGCGCCGCCTCCTCGAGCTCGATCGGGATCGTGCGCACGAATCCGGTGACGAAGAAGATCACCGTCGACAGGTACATGCCCATGTAGACGCCGATCATGCCGACCGGCGTGCCCGCGAGACCGAGCTGTCGCAGCAGCAGCACGATGGTCACGACTGCCGGCGGAAGCACGATCCCGCTGATGGCCAGCGCATAGACGAACGCGAGCGCTCGAGAGCTCCGGCGGCCGAGGATCCACGCGGCCATCGAGCCGAGGATCAGGACCCCGAGGACCGACGGCACCATCACGAGCACGCTTCCGCCGAAGGCGGCCAGCATCCTGCCGTCGGTGAAGACGGTCGCGAAGTTCTCGAACAGGTGCCACTGGTCCGGCAGCTCGAGGTTCGGGTTGAGCGCGCCCGCCTGATCCTTGGATGCGGTGACCAGCACGACCCAGAAGGGGATGCCCAGGAGCACGATCGCAGAGAGGATGGCTGCCGTGGGCTGCAGCACGCGACCGAGGTGGAAGCGACGGCGGGTGGCGACGGCGGCGTTCACAGCACGTCCTCTCGCTTGCGGAGCATCCGGATGACGGGGAAGGCCAGCACCGCGACCATCAGGAAGAGCACCAGGCTCATCGTGGTCGCCTGCGCGAACAGCCCCTGGCCGAAGGTGCGGAAGATGAAGATGTTGACGAGCTCGGTCGTGCCGCCCGGGCCGCCGGCGGTGGTCGCCTGCACGATGTCGAACCCGTTCATCGAGCCGAGCAGCGCCGTGGCGACGTTGAACGTGACTGCGGGGGCGAGCAGCGGGAAGCGGATGCTGCGGAACGTCGTCCACCAGTCGGCTCCATCGAGGCGGGCCGCCTCGATCACGTCCTGGCTGATGGTCTTGAGCCCCGCGAGGTAGATCAGCATCGACAGTCCCATCCACTTCCACGCGTGGATGAGCGCGACGACGACGATCGTCCACGTGGTGCTGCCGAGCCACGCGATCTCGACGGGGTGGCCGAGGAAGAAGCCGAGGATGCCGTTGACCGCCCCCTCCGGCTTGAGCAGCGCCTGGAACACGTACCCGACGGCGAGGGCCGACATGATCACGGGGATGAAGAAGGCGACCCGGACCGCGCGGTTGATCGCGGTGTCGCGCTCGAGCAGCAGGGCGAGGGCGAGGCCGAAGACGTTCTGGAAGATGGCCACCAGCACCGCGTACGTGAGCGTGATCCAGAGCCGGTTGAGCAGGGTGCCGTTCGAGAACAGCTGCGTGACGTTCTGTGCGCCGACGAAGTTGATGTCCGTCTTGAAGCTCGACCAGTCGGTGAACGCATAGATGAAGTTGAAGAGGGTGGGGATGAAGAAGAAGACCACCAGCACCACGAGCGCGGGGATCAGGAACCAGAGGGGGTGATCCTTCTTCCCTCGGCGACTGGGTGCGAACTCCGCGATGCCCTGCGCGTGCGCAGCGCCCCGGGAGAGTCCGAGCGTGGTCGTCATGGGGATGTGCCTTCCAGAGGGGGGGTGCCGGCGCGGACGCCGGCACCCCCGGTGGTGATCAGAAGCCGCTGGCGCCGATGGCCTGCGCGAGCTGGGCGAACTGGTCCTGCGTCGTCTGCCCGACCTCGGCGGTCGACTTCGTGCCCTGGATCATGTCGCCGAGGTTGAGGTACAGATCGGGGTTCACGATCGCGAGCGCCTGCATGGAGCCGACCGAGTCGGAGAGCGAGGCGCTCACGTCGAGCAGCGCCTGCGGCACGCCGGCCGGGGTGTCGACCCCGTCCTGCAGCGAGGGCGTCGACTGCGCCTCGACGAAGTCGCCGTAGCCGTCGCCCAGCCAGTAGGTCAGCAGCTGGCGGGCAGCGGCCTCACGGGTCGCGTCGCCGGTCTTGAAGGCGACGAGCGCGTTGGACTGGTCCGGGATGAAGGTACCGACGTTGCCGCTCGGCGAGATCGGGAAGAACCCGATCTTCTCGTCCAGCTCGGCCGTGTCCGCCAGCGACTGCAGCTGACCGAAGAACGAGTTGACCTGCACCGCCATGGCCGCGTCGCCCGAGAGCAGGGCCGCACCCTGGTCCTCGAAGGTCGCCGTCTTGAGGTTCTCGTTGAACAGCCCCTCCTTGATCAGGCTGTCGTACTCGTCGATCGCACCCTGGATCGTCTCGTCGGTGAACTTCTCCTCACCGGCGTTGACACGGTCCCACAGGCCGTCCTTCGCCGCGTCGGCGAGCTGCACCTGCACCCACCACTGGGTCGCCCAGGGAGTCCCGCCGCCGAAGTCGAAGAAGGGCGTCACGCCGTCGGACTTCAGCGACCGTGCGACCTCGAGGAACTCGTCCCAGTTCGCGGGCAGATCGGTGATCCCCGCATCGGCGAACACCTGCTTGTTGTAGTAGACGCCCTCGACCGCCGGGGTGGTGATCAGCGCGGCGTAGCGGGTGTCGTCGAGGATCCCGGTGATGTCGCGCAGCTCGGACTTGTAGCTGTCGATGAACGGAGCTCCGTCGAGCGACTGCAGGTTGGTCGACGCGTTCAGCGCCGTGAGCATGGATGCTGTCGGCTGCCAGAAGGCCAGGTCGGGCTTGTCCCCCGAGGCGACCTTCGTCTGCACGCTCTGCTCGTACGGGTCGGGGATCGTGACGACCTCGACGCTCGCGCCGGTCAGCTCCTCGAAGCCGGCCACGACGCTGTCGGGGATCTTGTTCGAGTTCTGCGCCGCCCAGACCGTCAGGCTGACGCCGTCCAGGCTGGTGTCCTGGGCGGGCCATGCGGCGGGGGCGGAACTCTCGGTGCCTCCGGCGCCCGGGTCGGAGCACCCGGACAGCACGAGGGCGGCTGTTGCAGTGGCGGCGAGAAGACCCGCCGCGCGGAACCGCTTCTTCATTGAATTGCTCCTTCTTGGTGTGATCATTCTGATCGGTTGGGTGTTGCTGTCCCCTGCGCCGGCCGGTTCGGGCTGATGGCGAGGCGGAGGGTACGCGCGGCGATGGTGGCATCGGTCGCGTGTACGGTGAGGGTCCCTGTCGTGGCGTCCCACTCGGACTGCCACTCGGGGAGGTGCTGCGGGAAGACGGTCGAGACGGCGATCTCACGCCCCGCCAGATGCGGGAGGGCGAGCGTCGTCGAGCCCGATCCACCGCGGCGCCAGATCGACACGATGTCGTCCGAATCGCCGCTCACGCCGAGGGCGACCCATGGCGCGTCCCAGGCGGGCAGGCCGAGCGGCCAGTGCGCGTGCCCGGCGCTGACCGACCCGCGCAGCTGCTTGGCCGCGCCGACTGCCTCCGCGACGAGCGCGCGCTGAACCGCATCCATCTCGTTCAGGTGGCCGGAGACGTAGTAGCGGCCGAGGAGTCCTGTGACCAGGCAGAACGCCACCTCCTCCGCCGTCATGTCGGGCTGGGGGTATGCCCAGCTCGCCGCCTGCTCAGGGAGCATCGACAGCGGCGCCGATGCGGCGATCGGCGGGTACTTGGCGAAGTCCTGCTGGTCGGACGTGGACTGCATGGCCAGGCGCGACAGCATCCCGAAGTCCATCCGCATGGCACCGGACGCGCAGTTCTCGATCACGAGGTCGGGATGCCGGTCGAGCACCCCGTCGAGCCAGGCGAGGTGCGCACGGTTGTGGTCGAGCAGTCCTGCGCCCACGCTCGGCGCATCGACGTCGGTGCCCGGGCCGGGGTTGATGTTGTAGTCGAGTTTGAAGAAGCCGATCCCGAACTCGGCGACGAGCCGGTCGACGACCTCATCCAGGTGGGCGATCGCGGCGGGATGGCGGAGGTCGAGGTGATATCGATCGTGCTCGACGATGCGCACGCCGTGCCGCTGGAAGAAGGCGTCGTCCGGCAGGCGCGTCGCCATCGGGCTGCGGACGCCGATCACCTCGGGCTCGAGCCACAGGCCGGGCACCATGCCCGCGTCGCGGATCGCGTCGACGACCTCGGCGAGGCCGCCGGGGAAGCGGGTGGTGGACGGACGCCATTCGCCGACGCTGTCCCACCAGTGCCCGCTGTCGTCGTACCAGCCGGCGTCGATGCAGAAGATCTCCGCGCCGATCTCGGCGGCCGCGGCGACCAGCGGAAGGAGCTTCTCGGTCGTCGGGTCGCCGTTGAGCGTGTTCATGTAGTCGTTGAAGACGACCGGGAGCGCCGAGTTGTCGGGATGGGGGCGACGCGCCGCACGCCGGTGGTCGGTGAGTGCCGCGAACGCCTCGGTCGCGTCGGTGGCGTACGCGACCGTCACAGGAACCGAGGTGAAGCTCGCGCCCGCGCCCAGCGGCAGGGTCCAGGCCGAATCGGAATCGGTCGGCCCCGAGAGCGAGATGTAGCCGCCGGTCGTGTCCTCGCCGATCTCCCACCGCCATGCGCCGTTGTGCTCGATCTGCCAGGCGATCGCGAGTCCGTCGCGCTCGAGGGCCGCGGTCGGAAGCGATCGACCCGTCGACCAGGTGCCGTCGGAGGTCACGGCGAGAGAGCCGCGGGGGTTGTGGCCGGTGAGGTGTTCTGCGAGCCGCGGGAAGTCGTCACCCCGAAGGCTCTCGCGCTCCCATCGCCCCTCACCCAGCCAATCGCTGCGACCGGTGATGCGGGTCCACCCGCTGAGCGGATCGGCGTCGGCGTCCACGTCGGTGAAGCACTGAGTCCACGATGAGACGGATCGGAGCACCGCGGTACCCGCGCCTCGGTTGGCGACGGTGACCTGCGAGCGGACGGCGGCGGCGCCGAGCATCTCGAGCCGGATCACGACCTCGAGGTCGCCGTCGGACTGCGCGATGACAAGTACCCGGCCCGCATCGGCCACCACTTCGCGATGCTCGATGTGGCGAAGCCGTGCACCGACCGTGGAATGCGCGAGCCGATCGGACGCGGGCGTGTGCCCGCCCGATGCCGTGACGAGTTCGACGAGCGGGATGCGCGCGAAGCGGATGCTGCGACCTCCGACGATCGCGCCCGCCAACCACACCGGCGCATCCGGCGTCCATGCAAAGGTCAGCTCCAGGTGGGGGCTTCCCCACACGAACGACGTGACCTCGGTGGTCTCCGTCGACAGGGCCTGACTTGTCATCGCGTCTCCGTTGATAGCGGTTTCAAGATGCGACCGTACACGAATCTGAAACCGCTATCAAGCACCCCTTGAAACCGCTATCAGACAGCGCCCAAGTCGTCATCGCGCGACAGTGGCGAGCGGCCTGACGGCCAGCCTCACCCCAGGGCCGCGTGCGCTCCCTCGGCGTACTCGAGGAACGAGGGGGTGTCGGGGAACAGCGCACGGCGCGCGATGTAGCCCTGCGCCACGCCGACCATCGAGGTGGCGAGCTGGTCGGCCCGACGCTCGGCGGCGGCCTCGTCGAGGTCGGGCTGCGTCGCCCGCACCCAGGGCAGGATGGCTCCGGCGCTCATCTTCCTGACGCGCTCGAGAGCCCCATGCACGACCGCGCGGATCTCCGGGTCCACGGCCGCCTCCCCCCACAGCTGCACGACCAGCATCACGGGGACCTCCTCGTCACCCATGGCCGACAGCATCAGCGCAAGCACCTCACGGGGCGGGAGCGGCTGCCCGCTCTCCACAGCCGCGAAGACACCGGCCGCGCGGCGGCCGATGATCGCGTCGGCCGCCTGCGCGGTGATCTCGCCCTTGCTGGCGAAGTGCGAGTAGATCGATCCGCTCGACAGGCCCGACTCGGCGGAGATGTCGGCCATCGACGTGTGAGCCACCCCGTTGCGTCCCATCACGCGGACGGCAGCGGCCACGATCTCGTCTCGGCGGGCCTGCGCGGAGGCATCGGTCAGTTTCGGCACCCAAACAGAGTAACTGTTCTGTATAGTGATGGAGCAAACAGAACGGTCATTGTTTTTAGGAGTTGTCGTGTCCGAGCCCACCACCCCGCGAACCGGGCGCTTCGTCACGCGCTGGCCGGCCGCCATCGCGATCTCCGCCGCCGCCGCCATCGCCGTCGCCGTCATCGTCCTCGCCTTCCTCTGGCCGGTCGTGACCGCCGAGGCCAAGGACGTCCCCCTCGGGCTCGTCGGCCCTGAGCAGGCGACGAGCCAGGTCGAATCCGCGCTCGACGAGCACGCCGACGGCGTCTTCGACACCACCACGTACGACACCCGCGACGAGGCCGTCGACGCCATCGAGCAGCGCAAGCTGTACGGCGCCGTCGTCGTCGGCACCGAGCCCGAGGTGATCGTCGCCAGCGCCGCGAGCCCCGCCGTCGCGACGATGCTCCGCTCGCTGGCGGGCACCCTGCAGGCTCAGGTCTCGGCCCAGCTCGCCGCAGCGGGCCAGGACCCGACCTCCGTCACCGTCGCGGTCACGGACGTCGTGCCCCTCGTCGATGAAGACCCGAATGGATCGGGGCTCGTCGCGATCGGCTTCCCGATCGTGCTGGGCGGGATGCTGGGCGGCATCCTCATCTCCCTGCTCGTGGCCGGCGTCGCCCGGCGCCTGACCGCGCTCGCCGTCTACGCGGTGGCCGCCGGCACGCTCGTGACCCTGATCGCGCACACCTGGTTCGGCATCCTGCCCGGCGACTTCCTCGCGCTGGCAACCGGCCTCTCCCTGGCGATGCTCGGCACGGCGTCGTTCATCGTGGGCATGAACGCCCTGATCGGCCCTCCCGGCATCGCGGTCGGCGCGATCCTCACGATGCTCGTCGGCAACCCGATCTCGGCCGCAGCAATGCCCGCGCAGTTCCTGGTGGGCCCGTGGGGGCAGATCGGCCAGTACTTCGTGCCGGGCGCCGCAGCCACCCTCATCCGCGACCTGAGCTACTTCCCGGCCGCCGACATGACGCAGCCCTGGCTCGTGCTCGGCGCATGGGCGATCGCGGGCGTGCTGCTGAGCGCGCTCGGCCACTGGCGCAACCGCGAGGTCGTGCACATCGACGCCCTCGAGGAAGAGCTGCCCGCCAGCGGCGCGTAGGCGACGAGCATCCCTCGATGGCAGGGCGCTTCCGGACGGAGGCGCCCTGCCATCGTTGCGAGCGATCCGGACAGGGATGCCGTGCGGCCACCGGATCGTCGTGACAGCACGCGCGCATCCTCCACACTCGACACATGACCAGCGCCACCAGCATCCCCACGGCCGAAGCCGTCGCCCACTTCAGCGCGAAGCTCGCGTTCGAGACCGACCCGTCGGACGTGCACGCCGACATCGAGGCGGGCGCCCGCTTCGTGTTCGTGGACTCCCGCGCCGCCGTGGCGTGGAACCAGGGCCGCGCCACCGGCGCCGTGCACCTGCCCACGCGCGAGATCGCGGCCCGCGCCGCCGACGAGATACCGCTCGACATGCCGGTGGTCGTCTACTGCTGGAGCCCCGGCTGCAACGGCGCCACCCGCGCCGCGCTCGAGTTCGCGCGCCTGGGCTACCAGGTCAAGGAGATGATCGGCGGCTTCGAGTACTGGGCGCGCGAGGGGTACCCGACCGAGGACGACCGTGGCCCGATCGCCCGGGCGAAGGATGCGCTCACCGCTCCGCTCGACGCGATCAGCTGCTCCTGCTGACCCCGGCCATGATCACCATCCACCTGCGCTACGAGATCGATCCGGACAAGCTCGCGGAATTCACCGAGTACGCCAGAGAGTGGATCCGGCTGGTGCCCCGCTTCGGCGGGACGCACCACGGCTACTTCCTACCCAGCGAAGGCGACAGCGACGAGGCGTTCGCGCTCTTCACGTTCCCCTCGCTCGCGGAGTACGAGGTGTACCGCGAGGCGTCGCGGACCGACCGCGACTGCGTGCGGGCGTTCGAGTTCGCGCGCCGCACGCAGTGCATCCGCCGCTACGAGCGCCGGTTTCAGACGCCGCTGTTCGCCTGATCCCGCGCGGGCAGCACCCAGCCGGCCCGGGGGAAGTGGCAGGTGTAGCCGTTGGGGTACTTCACCAGGTAGTCCTGGTGCTCCGGCTCGGCCTCCCAGAACGGACCCTCGGGCTCGATCGTGGTGACGGCCTTCGCGGGCCAGAGGCCCGACGCGTCGACGTCCGCGATCGTGTCACGGGCCACCTCGGCCTGCTCCGCCGAGAGCGGGAAGATCGCCGAGCGGTAGCTCGACCCGATGTCGTTGCCCTGACGGTTCAGGGTCGACGGGTCGTGGATCTGGAAGAAGAAGGCCAGAATGTCGCGGTACGTGGTCTCGGCGGGGTCGAACACGACCTCGACCGCCTCGGCGTGACCCGGGTGGTTGCGGTACGTGGCGTGGTCGTTCTGCCCGCCCGTGTAGCCGACGCGCGTGTCGAGCACGCCGGGCTGGCGACGGATGAGGTCTTCCATGCCCCAGAAGCAGCCTCCCGCGAGCACCGCGGTCTCGGTGCCGGGCGTACGGGTGATGGATCCGGTGTCGGTCATGATGCGTTCTCCTGAGTGGTCGGGCGGCTCGCGGTTTCACCGTAGCCCGACGCGGCCGGCTGCCGCGCCATAGAGGAGAACGGATGCCGGTCCCGATTGGTTCCCTGCTGGCTGGGAGGCGCCTGTGAGTCCTTCTCCGGTCGGCCGGGTTGTCGCTGCGCGGCAGGTCCAGCAGAATGCGGATCTATGGTGAACCTGACGCTCATCCAGCGCTCCCCCGACCCTGAGCAGGTCGACGCGCGGGCACGGGAGCGCCGATCCATCGCCTCGCGCATCCGCGCGATGGGGCAGAGCAGGATCGGCGCTCTGCTGCTCCTGCTCGCGACGGTGGCGGCCATCGTGTGGGCGAATGTGTCGTCCGGGTCGTACTCGACCTTCTGGGAGACGCACCTGACCGTCGGGGTCGGCGACCTGCATCTCGACTTCACCCTGCACGCGCTCGTGAACGACGCCCTGATGGCGATCTTCTTCTTCACGGTCGGCCTGGAGGTGAGGCGCGAGTTCGCGATCGGCGAGCTGACCAGCTGGTCGAGGGCGATGGTGCCGGTCATCGCCGCCGTCGCCGGTCTCGCGGTCCCCGCTCTGCTCTTCGTCCTGATCGCCGCCGGATCCGGTCACGCGAACGCGTGGGGCGTCGTCATCTCGACCGACACGGCCTTCCTCGTCGGGGCGCTCGCGCTGATCGGGCCGCGGGTGCCGGGCCGCCTCCGGGTGTTCCTCCTCGCACTCGCCGTCGTCGACGACATCGGCGCGCTCAGCATCATCGCGCTCGTCTACACCGAGAGCTTCTCGCCGCTGCCGCTCGTCATCGCCGCCCTGGGCCTCGCCGGCGTCTACTTCACGCGCTATCTCCGCGGCGGACGCGGACCCGTCTACGCGACCCTCGCGGTCATCGTGTGGCTCGCGTTCCTCGCCTCCGGCGTGCACCCCACCCTGGCGGGCGTGGCGATCGCCCTGCTCGTGCCGGTGTACCGGCCCGATCGGCGCGACGTCGAGCACGCCCTGGACCTCGCCCGCACGTTCCGCCAGTCGCCGAACACCGAGTACGCCCGCGCGGCCGCCAACAGCCTGCGCGAATCCATCTCGATCAACGAGCGACTGCAGTCCGCCTACGCGCCGTATGTGGCGTATGTGATCCTCCCCCTGTTCGCGCTGGCGAACGCGGGCGTCGTGATCAACCAGGAGATCCTGGCCAGCGCGGTCCGGTCGCCGGTGACCTGGGGCATCGTCGCCGGGCTGGTCGCCGGCAAGTTCATCGGCGTGTTCGGGTCAGCGGCCGTCCTCCGCCTGCTGCGCCTCGGCGAGTTCGGGCCAGGGCTCACGCTCGACCGCATCGCCGGCGGGTCGGCGCTGTGCGGCATCGGCTTCACGATCTCGCTGTTCATCGTCGATATCGCCATCGACGACGCCGCGGTCCAGAACGAGGCCCGGGTGGGGGTGCTCGCCGCATCCGTCATCGCGTTCGTCATCGCGACGGTGATCTTCCGGGTGTCGGATGCGATGCGCCCCGACGTCGACGCAGGGCAGACGCTCGCGCGCCCGGTCGACGCGAAGCGCGACCACGTGTTCGGCGCCATGGACGCCCCGTACACGATCGTCGAGTACGGCGACTTCCAGTGCGGCTTCTGCCTGAAGGCCTCCGGCTCGATCCAGGAGGTGCACGAGGTGCTCGGCGATCGACTCCGCTACATCTGGCGGCACGCACCGCTGACCGAGTTCCACCCGAACGCGCTCGCCGGCGCCGAGGCAGCGGAGGCGGCTTCGCTGCAGGGCAAGTTCTTCGAGTTCGAGCGGGGGCTGTTCGCCGACCAGGAGAACCAGCGGCCCTCCGACATCGTGCGCCTGGCGCGCGAGCTCGGGCTGGACGTCGAGAAGTTCGAGCGCGACCTGACCGCGCCGGAGGTCACAGGGCGGGTCCGCGACGACATGCTCGACGCGGAGGCCATGGGGATCACGGCGGTGCCCACGCTGTTCATCAACGGCCGCAGGCACACCGGCCCGTACGACGCGCAGTCGCTGATCCGCGCACTGGGCGCCGAGACGGTCGACGGCGCGCCCGCCGGCCACCGCTAATCTCGACGCCATGGACATCTTCTACGCGATCGTCTGGTGGGTGCTGGGGGCCATGATCACCGTCATCGTCCTGTACTGGACGATCCGCCAGGCCGTGCTCCACGCGCTGCGGGAGCACACCCTCTCCAGCACGACCGCCGTCATGGTCACGAAGTCCGTGCCGGTCGAGGTGAAGAGCCTGCCGGAGACCGGGACCCACGCCGCGGCCGAGTAGCCAGGGCCGCTACGCGTCCTCGAACTCGTCGGGGCTCCACTCGTCCCGCCAGGCGATGACGGGCCGGTCGCCGTCGAACGAGATCGGCAGCCATACGTAGTCGGCGAGCGAGGTGTTCACCTCGGCGAACTCCTCCATCGGCTCATCGCCGTCGCGCCCCGGCGCGAAGTGCTCCACGAACGCCTGGTGGGCCCGCTCGCCGTGCGCGAGGTACGACGGCAGCCAGCGGTCGGCGATCGCGATGTAGAGGTCCTTCTTGCCGGGGTGTCGGAACACCGACGAGATCTGCGAGTGGAACGACGTGCGCGACGAGTCGCTCGGGTGCAGGTCTCCGAGCACCGTGAACGGCCCGTGGTACGAGTGAGCGACGGCCGCTTCCGACGGGTTCGGGTAGTAGCCGGTGGTCCCCGAGGTGAGCAGGTAGTGCTTGCGGTCGCGCGCGAAATACGCCGGCGCCTCGCGTACGAACGGCGGCTGCGGCTGCGGGAAGTGCGTCGAGTAGTAGCCGGTGACGCCGGTGTAGTCCGTGGTCAAGTCGGCGCAGATCATCTCGGAGTGCACCCGCTCGAAGTAGTAGTACCCCTTGCCGTCGTGCGGGTCGACCACCAGGTCGAAGTCGCCCGCGCTCATGTCGAGCGGGCGCAGCCAGGTGCGCACGATCTCGTACGGACCGAGGATGTCGTCGGCGACGAGCACGGTGGAGCGCTGGATCGAGCCCTTGGTCATGACCTTCACCCAGCACACGTACTTCCGCGTCTCGGCGTTGTAGACGATGTGCGGCCGGTCGAGCAGCTGGGCCGGGTGCAGCGGGGATTCCTCGTCGTCCTCGTCGGGCGGGATGATGACGCCCTCGTCCTGCCAGTTGCACAGATCGGTCGACGAGTACGCGCGCACGCCCCAGTGCCAGATCCCGCTGCCGGGCGTGGAGAACTCCTTGTTCTCGCCGTACCAGTAGAAGCGGTCGCCGACGGCGATGACCGAGCCCCCGTGGGCGTGGATGCGCTCGCCTGCGGTGTCGAGCCAGACCTGGCCGGGCGTGATCGTGGTGCGGGGAGAGAGGGTCACTGCGGATTCCGTTCGATGGGAGGGATGCGGTGCGCCACGGCTCAGGCGTCGACCTGCTCGCGGCGCCAGCCGAAGAACGGCGCCGCTGGATCGTCGCCGACGGAGCGGAACGTGGTGGTGAGGGTGTGCGCCCCCGGCCCGACGGGCACTTCCTCGCCGGTCTCGGGGAACACGACGACGCCGGTGGCGCCCTGCGGCACCTCGACCTCGATCGTGAGCGTCGTCCCCTCGCGCCGCCACCCTGATGCGGCCCGGCCGAGCACGCTGTCATACGCGGCCGACGCGTTCGTGAGCCCGCCGCCCGGGTGCGGCGCGAACCGGATGCCGGTCCAGCCGGGTGCGGCGGGGGCGAGCCCGGCGACCTCGCGATGCAGGAAGTCGGCGACCGCGCCGAGCGCGTAGTGGTTGAACGAGGTCATGTCGCCCGGGTTGATCGAGCCGTCGGGCAGCATGCTGTCCCACCGCTCCCAGATCGTCGTGGCACCCATCGTCACCGGGTACAGCCAGGACGGCAGCTCCTGCTGCAGCAGCAGGTGGTACGCGTAATCGACGCTCCCCGCGCGGATGAGCGCATCGCAGATGATCGGCGTGCCGACGAAGCCCGTCGAGATGTGGAATCCGCCGTGGCCGACCAGGTGGAGCAGCCGCTCCCCCGCCCGGGCGGCCTGACGCTCGTCGGCGAACAGCTCGAACACGAGCGCGACCGCGATGGAGGTGGCCGTGTCGCTGACGACGCGGCCGGAAGGGGTGAGGAACTCGTCCTGGAACGCCCGCGTGGCTCGTGCGGCCACAGCGCCGTAGTGCGCCGCATCCTCCTGGCGCCCCAGCAGCGCGGCGACCTCGGCCAGGATGCGAGCGGTCTTGACGTGGTACGCCGTGGCGACCAGGTAGCGGTCGGTGTGCGAGTCGCCCGGGTGATCCGGCGGCGCCTGCGGGTCGAGCCAGTCGCCGAGCTGGAAGCCGTGGTTCCACAGGCCAGTGTGGCCGGTGAGACCGTCGACGAGGTCGACCCACGCGCGCATGCTGTCGTACTGGTCGGCGAGGACGGTGAGATCGCCGTCGTTGCGGTACATCTCCCACGGCACCACGACGGCGGCATCGCCCCACGCCGCGGTCGGGAAGTTCGGGAACCCGCACTCGACCCACGGGATGAACTGCGGCACGTGCCCGCTGTCCCACTGCTCGGCCGCGAGGTCGCGCAGCCAGCCCGTGAGGGTGCCGTGCGCCGCGAACAGCCGCAGCGCGGTCGGCGCGAACACCTGGATGTCGCCCGTCCACCCCACCCGCTCGTCGCGCTGCGGGCAGTCGGTGGGAAGGTCGACGAAGTTGTCGCGCATGCTCCACAGCACGTTCGAGTGCAGCTGGTCGAGGCCCTCGTGGGACGAGGCGAACCAGCCGGTGCGCACCATCTCGGTGTGGATGACCACGGCCTCGACATCGCCTGGCTCCAGGTCGTCGTCCCACCCCTCGAGCTCCGCGTACTGGAAGCCGTGGATCGTGAAGCGCGGCGTGTACTCCTCGCCCTGCGCACCGCTGCACGTGTAGGTGTCGACCGAGAACGCGGCGCGCAGCGGGCGCGTGCCGAGCTCGCCGTTCTCGAGCACCTCGGCGTGGTGAAGGCGCACGACCGTGCCGGCGGCGGCGCGCGGGCGGATGCGCAGCACGCCGGAGATGTTCTGGCCGAAGTCGAGACGGATCCGCCCGCTGGGGAGCCGTTCGCTCGTCACGGGCTGCAGGGTCTCGATCTCGGTGACCGGGAGCGCGGTCGGCGCCTCGATCGCCGCGGGGAACGCGCTGCGGTCGAGCACGTGCGCGTCGTCCCACGTGGCGTCGTCGAACCCGGGCAGCGACCACCCGTCCGGCAGCAGGCGCGCGTCGTAGCTCTCGCCCTCGTAGAGGCCGACCTCGGTGATCGGCGAGGCGTGGGTGCGCCAGCGCAGCGGGATCACGTGCAGGGTTCCGTCGGCGGTGGTCGCCTCGAGCTGCAGCAGCAGCGACACGTCGGTGCCGTACAGGTCCCACACGCCGCCGTCGAAGCCGATGTGCCCGCGGTACCAGCCGTCGGCGAGCCACGCGCCGAAGACGTGGAGGTCGCCGTCGCGCAGGGCCGTGGTCACGTCATGCGTCTGGCAGCGGATGCGGTGGCCGTAGCTCGTCCAGCCGGGAGCGAGCCGGTCGCCCGAGACGGGTGCGCCGTCGAGCTCCAGCTCGTAGACGCCGTGCGCGGTCGCGTATACGCGAGCGCGGGCGATGTCGGCGGGGGCGATCCCGTGCGCGCCGAGGTCGACCTCCGCCCGCAGCAGGTACGCGGGCCGAGGGGCCCCCTGCGGCGCCGCCGTGGACGGCGAGGCGAAGTCGACCTGCCAGTCGCCGCCGAGCCCCCGCTCCACGCGGACCGGTGTCGAGTACTCGCCCTCGGCGGCGCGGATCCGCAGCATCCCGCCCTCCCGCGCGGCCAGCGCCGCGAACGGCCACGCGACCAGGCGGGTGCTGCTCGTGCGGTGCGTCTCGAGGTGGCCCGAGTCGCGGGTGAACTCGATCTCGTAGCCGGGAGCGGATGCCGTCGGCACGAACGACAGGCGCGGTGCGGCCTCGTCGATGCCGACGGTGGTGCCACCGCGGCGGTTCTCCAGCCAGATCTGTGTGATCTCGGTCGTCATCGGTCAGCCCTTCACCGATCCGGCCGTCAGGCCCTTCATGACCTGCTGGTTGAGGAACAGGTAGATGAGCAGGGTGCCGAACACGTTGACGGCGATCGCCGCGAACGTCGGCCCGTACTGGACTGCGCCGTACTCCCCGGTGAAGTTGAGCAGGCCCACCTGGATGGTGCGCAGGTCGCTGCTGGTGGTGAAGGTCAGTGCGATGAGGAGGTCGTTCCAGAGGAAGAAGAACTGCACGAGGCCGACGGTGAACAGGGCGTTCTTGACGAGGGGGACGCCGACGGACCAGAAGGAGCGGAAGATGCTCGCGCCGTCGAGCGTGGAGGCCTCGAAGATCTCGCGCGGCACCGCCCGGAAGAAGGTGGCCATCATGAACACCGTGAGGGGCATGCCGATCGCGACATACGTGATGATCAGCGGCCAGAGCGTGCCGGTCAGGTGGGTGCGGAAGTAGATGCTGAACAGCGGCAGCAGGATCATCTGGGCCGGGACCATGATGCCGGCGAGGAAGAGCAGCAGCACCGTTCCACGGCCCCGCCAGACCATGACCTCGAGCGCGAAGCCGGCGGCGGTGCCGAACGCGAGGATGATCAGGAGCGCGGGGAAGACGGTGACGACGCTGTTGATGATGTAGGTGCCGAACTCGCCGGTCGTGAAGACCTCGACGTAGTTGTCGAGCGCCCACGACTGCGGCAGCGCCCAGAACGGCTCGTTGAGGAACTCGGACTGCGTCTTGAACGAGCCCAGGAACATCCAGAACATCGGGTAGATCTCGATGATCAGCAGGACGACGATGATGAGCCGGATGGGGAGGCGTCGCAGGAAGTCCCCCGCCCCGCGCCGGCGGGTCTCGGGCGCCTGGACGCCGGTGCGGCGCCGGCCGGTCACGATGAGGCTGGTGGTGGTCACGGTTCAGTCCTTCGTGAGGTCGCGGCGCGTGGACCGGAAGATGAAGAGGGTGAACAGCAGGCACAGCACGGTGAGCATCAGCGCGATCGTGCTGCCGTAGCCGAAGTCGCCGTAGCTGAACGACGTGCGGAACATGTAGAGGGTCAGCGGGGTGGTGGCGCTGCCCGGTCCGCCGTTGGTGAGCGCGACGACGGTGTCGAAGACCTTGAGCGTCCCGTTGATGCTGAAGATCAGCGACGACAGCAGGACCGGGAGCGACAGCGGCAGCACGATGGTGCGCACGAGCTTCCAGCCGGCGGCGCCGTCGAGGCGTGCCGATTCGAGGATGTCGTCGGGGATGTCGACCAGGCCGGCGTACAGCAGCACGGCGTAGAACCCCATGGACCGCCAGAGGTCCATCAGGATGATGATCCAGAACGCGGCGCCGGGCGTGCCGAACCAGTCGATGGAGTCGAGGCCGAAGGCGTTGAGCAGCGCGTTCACCGGGCCGGTGGTGGGCGCCGCCTCGAAGAGCCGCTGGAAGAGCAGGGCGACCGCGACCGTCGGCAGGACGACGGGGAAGAAGACGATCGTGCGGATGGCGCTCGAGCCGCGGCGGAGCCAGAAGACGTACATCAGCGAGAGCAGGTAGCCGAACCCGACCTGCAGGACGGTCAGCACGAGGGCGTACTTCAGCGTGAAGAGCAGGGCGTCCCATGCAGCCGGGTCCTGGAAGAACTTCGCGAAGTTGTCGAAGCCGACGAACGTGAACCCGACGATGGGGTTGCCGTCCTGCACGGTGTAGAACATCGACCACACGATCGGGACGACCATGATGAGCGTGTACACCAGCAGGGCGGGGCCGAGCAGGAGGAAGACGGCGCGCTTGTCACCGAGCACTTTGTGCATGGGGGAACTCTCTTCATTGCTGACGAACGACTCGGGGCGGACGGAAAGGAGCGCCCGCCCCGAGCCGGGGACGGGATCAGCCTTCGTCGTTGGCCGACTGGACGAGCGCCATGAAGTCCGCGCCGCTGAGCGACCCGTTCGCCAGTGCGCCGCCGTTGGTCTGGCTGATGCTCGTGCCCTTCGACGTGAACAGCGCCTCGAACCACAGCACGCTCGAGGGGGCGTTCGCGATCACGTCCTGCACGGTCTGTGTGGTCTCCGGCAGGTCTGCGGGCGGGTTGTCGATGGCGAAGCCCGACACGACACCGGTCTCGTTGAGCACCGTGTCGCCGTAGTTCTCCGCGATGCAGGTGAGCCACGCCTCCGTGTCGGCGTCGTAGCCCTTCTGCGAGAACATCACCGGGATGCCCACGTTCGCCGGGATCTCGTCGATGCTGCCCGCACCGCCCTCGACGGCCGGGAACCGCGCGAAGCCGACGTTGTCGGCGCCGATCTGGTTCTGCGCCTCATCGTTGAAGTTCGCCAGCGCCCAGCTGCCCATGTAGAAGAAGGCGGCCTTGCCGGTGAGGAAGGTGTTCAGCGCGGCGTTGTAGTCGACCGAGCCGACCGCGTCGCCGAAGTAGCCGGCCTTGCCGAGCTCGGCGACGGCGTCCGCAGCCGCGACGTACTCCGGGTCGGTGAGCTTGGCGTCGCCGTCTGCCACCTTCTGGAGCGCGTCCGCGCCCAGGTCGCGGAAGATGTAGTCGCCGACGAGCCGGGTGACCGGCCAGCCGTCCTTGCCGGCAGCCGAGAACGGCTGAACGCCTGCGGCGTCGAGCGTGGCGGCGGCATCCACCAGGTCGTCCCACGTCTCCGGCGCCTCGATGCCGTTGTCGGCCAGGATCTCCTTGTTGTACCAGAAGCCCTCGATGTTGAACTCGGTGGGCAGGGCGTAGAGTCCGCCGTCGCCGTAGAGCGCCTTGATGGTCGACTCGGCGGCGGGCAGGATCTTGTCGGCCACCCCGAGGTCCTCGAGCGCGTCCGACAGGTTGAGCACCTGGCCGGCCTCGATGAACTGTGCCATCAGCGACGGGGTGCCCGCGGCCATCGACATGTCGGACAGGGCGTCCTGGCTGGCGAGCAGCTGGAGCTGCTGGTCCCACTGGGTGCCCGCGATGTCGTCCGTCTTCAGCGCCGCGGTCTCTGCGACGTCGGAGCAGACGTCGGAGGCGAGCGTTTCGAGGGTGCCGACGATCGTGGTGTTCTCGGTCTGGCCGAGGTAGCTGAACTCCCCGTCGCCTGCGCCTCCGCTGGCAGACGGCTCTGCGCTGCCTGAGCAGCCGGCGAGGATCATCGCCCCCGCGCCGACGAGCGCGAGAGCAGGGAGAAGGCGCCGGGTGCGCCTCGTAGCTGTGGTCACAATTCCTCCTTGAATGCGACGCCTCAATTGAAGCGCTTCAGTGGAAGATTGCCACTCAATCAGAGCGATTGTCAACCCGGCGTTATACATTTGTGAAGCGCTTCATCGAATCGCCCGTCCGCGGGACGGGTGTCGGCATAATGAGGACGCAGCGTCGGAGTGGCCGTCTGCGGCCGGGCAGGAGAGCATCATCAGCGAGCAGGGAGCCGCCCGGCGCGGCCAGCCGAGCATGACCGACGTCGCACGGCACGCAGGTGTGGCGCTCGGCACGGTGTCGAACACGCTCAACAATCCCGAGAAGGTGGCCGAGGCGACCCGGCGCAAGGTGCTCGCCGCCATCGCCGAGCTCGGCTTCGTGCGCAACGACGCCGCGCGCTCACTCGCCGCGGGCAACAGCACGACGGTCGGCCTCGTGCTCGCCGACCTCGGCAACTCCTTCTTCGTCGACATCGCCCGCGGGGCCGAGCAGGTGATGCGGCGCAACGGCATGAATGTCCTCATCGCGAACACCGACATCGACCGCGACCGCGAGGTGCGCAATCTCGAGCTGTTCGAACAGCACAGGGTGGCCGGCATCATCCTCGCCCCGCTCGACACCCCGCTCGCCCGCTCGCAGGTGCTGCCCGCGAGCAAGACCCCGACCGTGCTGGTGAACTTCGACTCCGAGTCGCACGCCCACCCGTCCGTCGCGGTGAACGAGCACCTCGGCGGACGCCTCGCGGCGCGCCACCTGCTCGAGCTCGGCCGCCGGCGACTGCTGTTCGTCGGCGGCCCCCTCTTCCTGACGGCCGTGCGCGGCCGCTACGAGGGCGCCGCGGAGGCGGTCGCCGCGTTCCCCGGGGCGGAGATGGAGCACCTCGAGACGCGCGGACTCAACATCCGCCACGGGCGCGCGGCGGCGCAGACGATCCTCGACCGGGGGGCCGGCCGCTACGACGGCATCATCGCCGCCGCCGACCTCGTCGCCATCGGCCTCATCCAGGCGCTCGGCGAGCGCGAGGGGTTCCGGGTGCCCGCCGATCTCGCGATCACCGGCTACGACAACAACCACTTCGCGTCGGAGAGCGCCGTCCCCGTGACGACGGTCGGCCAGCCGGGTGAGGAGATGGGCCGCGTGGCGGCGGACCTGCTGCTGGAGCGGATCGCCCGCCCCGACGCATCGGTGCGCAGCCTCGTGCTCGATCCGCATCTGATCCCGCGCCGCTCCACCCTCGGCGAGCTCTGGCACAACGACTGATCCCCGCACGGCAGGCGCCATAGGCGCTCGCGTACCTCGGGTGCAAGCCCTTGCCGGGCGGCGGCGGGTTCTGAAGACTCGCGGAATGGTCTTCCTCGGCTACCACGCCTCCCACGAGCAGCTGCCGCCCAGCGCGCTGCTGCGTTCCGTCGTCCGCGCCGAGCAGGCGGGATTCGACGGCGCGATGTGCTCCGACCACCTGGCGCCCTGGGGTCTCGCGCAGGGCGAGTCGGGCTACGCGTGGAGCTGGCTCGGCGCCGCTCTCGCGACAACCTCCTTCTCGTTCGGCGTCGTGACGGCGCCGGGTCAGCGGTACCACCCGGTCATCGCCGCACAGGCGATCGCGACGCTGGAGGAGATGTTCCCCGGCCGGTTCTGGGCGGCACTGGGCAGCGGCGAGGCCATGAACGAGCACGTCACCGGCGATCCGTGGCCGGCGAAGCACGAGCGCAACGAGCGACTGGCGGCATCGGTCGACACGATCAGAGCGCTCCTCGCCGGCGACGAGGTCACCCGCGATGACGTCATCACCGCGCATCGGGCGCGCATCTGGAGCCGACCCGAGGCGCCGCCGCCCCTGCTGGCGGCAGCGGTGAGCGCCGAGACGGCCGCGTGGGCGGCGGGGTGGGCGGACGGCCTCGTGACCGTCGGCCAGGCGCGACCCGTGCTGGACGAGGTCGTGCGGTCGTACCGGGATGCCGGTGGGCGAGGCCCTCTGGCGCTGCAGGTGCACCTCGCCCTCGAAGACACCAAAGCTGCCGCCGTCGCGGTGCTCCGAGCGCAGTGGCGGCATGCCGTGATCACCGGGCCGACCCTCTGGGACATCGAGCAGCCGGAGGACTTCGACGCGCTCGCCGGCGACCCCACCGACGATCAGCTGCGCCAGGGCGCGATCTGCTCCGCCGACGCGGAGGAGGCCGCAGACCGGATCGCCGGGCTGGCCTCGGCCGGCTTCGACCGCGTCTATCTGCACGGTGTCGGCACCGACCAGGACGACTTCCTCGACCGCGCGGAACGCGACCTGCTGCCCGCGCTGAGGAGACGACTGTGAAGATCACCGACACCAGCGACCTGTGGTGGAAGTCCGCCGTCATCTACTGCCTCGACGTCGAGACCTACATGGACGCCGACGGCGACGGCATCGGCGACTTCACCGGACTCGCCCGGCGCATCGACTACCTGGCCGACCTCGGCGTCACCTGCCTGTGGCTGATGCCGTTCTATCCGACGCCCGATCGCGACGACGGCTATGACATCACCGACTTCTACGGCGTCGACCGGCGTCTGGGCAGCCACGGCGACGTCGTCGAGGTGCTGCGCACCGCACGCGATCGGGGCATGCGCGTCATCGTCGACCTCGTCGTCAACCACACGTCCGACAAGCATCCGTGGTTCGTCTCCGCCAAGCGCAGCCGCACCTCGCGGTACCGGGACTTCTACGTGTGGCGCGACGAGCCGCCCGCGCACCCCCAGCCGACCGTGTTCCCCGGCGAGGAGGCGTCGGTCTGGGAGCACGAGCCGCGCACCGACCAGTACTTCCAGCACGTGTTCTACAAGCACCAGCCCGACCTCAACGTCGCCAACCCGCGGGTGCGTGATGAGATCGCCAAGACGATGGGCTTCTGGCTGGCTCTCGGCGTCTCGGGCTTCCGCATCGACGCGGTCCCGTTCCTCATCGAACCGCCCGACGGCGTCGAGCTGGGTGACCCGCACGAGCTGCTCCGTGACCTGAAGCGCTTCCTGCAGCGGCGGTCGGGTGAGGCGGCCCTCCTCGGCGAGGTGAACCTGCCGTTCCGGCAGCAGCTGCAGTTCTTCGGCGGACCGCGCGGCGGCGAGCTCGACCTGCAGTTCGACTTCCTCTCGATGCAGGCCCTCTACCTCTCGCTGGCGCGCAGCGACCCGGCGCCCCTGGTCAAGAGCCTCCAGGCGCGTCCGGCGCTGCCACCGGAGGCCGGCTGGGCGAACTTCGTGCGCAACCACGACGAGCTCACCCTCGACAAACTCAGCGAGCGCGAGCGCGAGGAGGTGTTCACGGCGTTCGCCCCCGACGAGGGTCAGCGCGTCTACGGCCGCGGCATCACCCGGCGGCTGCCACCCATGCTCGCCGGCGATCCTCGCCGCATCCGCATGGTCTACAGCCTGCTGTTCTCCCTGCCCGGCACCCCGGTGCTGTTCTACGGCGAGGAGATCGGCATGGGCGAGAACCCCGATGTGCACGGCCGCGGCTCGGTGCGAACGCCGATGCAGTGGACGGATGCTGCCGGCGCCGGATTCTCCGATGCACCGCCCCGGCGGCTCGTCGCGCCGTTCCCGGCCGACGGGTACGCTCCGGCGCACGTCAACGTGCAGCAGCAGCGCAACGACCCCGACTCGCTGCTCGACTTCATCCGGAGGATGATCAGCCGCTCTCGCACCTCGGCCGAGATCGGCTGGGGCGAACTCGAGATCCTCTCGCCCGACACCGACGGCGTGCTGGTGCATTCGCTGACATCGGACGTCGGCCGGATGGTCGCGTTCCATAACTTCACCGATGTGCCTGTGCGCACCCGCGTCGCGATCGGCACCGACTCGGCCGGCGCCGAGCTGCTCGACCTGCACGGGCCCGACACGGTGCCGGTCGACGGGCGGGGGCGGATCAGCGTCGAGCTGGCGCCGTACGGCTTCCGCTGGCTGCGGATCCCCTCCCCTGGCGACTCCCGGATCGCCTGACGCAGGCAGCGCCCATGGCCATCCGGATCGGCACCTCGGGGTGGAGCTACGACCACTGGCAGGATGTGCTCTACCCGCCCGGGCTCCCCGCCCACGACCGGCTGGCCCGCTACGTCTCGGTGTTCGACACGGTCGAGCTGAATGCGAGCTTCTACCGCTGGCCGCCGGCATCGCGCTTCCAGAGCTGGAACCGCCGGCTCCCCGGCGGCTTCGCGATGACCGTGAAGGCGCCGCGCGGGCTCACTCACGGCAAGCGCCTGTACGGCCCTGAGGCCTGGCTGGAGCGGATGAGGGCAGGCTGGCAGGAGCTCGGCGACAAGCGTGCCGTGATGCTCGTGCAGCTGCCCCCGACGATGGAGCGCGACGACGACCGGCTGGGGTACTTCCTCGAGCGCATCCCGGAGTGGATGCCCACGGCGGTCGAGCTGCGGCATCCGTCCTGGAATGACGAGGCGGTGTTCTCACTGCTCGAGCGGCACCGGGCGGCGTACTGCGTCATGAGCGGGGCCGGGCTCCCCTGCATCCTTCGGGCGACGTCGGATGTCGCGTACGTGCGACTGCATGGGCCGAGCCACGAGCACCTCTACGGCGGCTCCTACTCGGATGACGATCTCGCCTGGTGGGCCGACCGGCTGCGGGAATGGAGCGGCGCCGGCCGCACGGTGTACGCGTACTTCAACAACGACGGCGAGGGCAACGCGGTCCGCAACGCCCTCACCCTGAAGCGGATGACCGGCACCTGAGCACGGCGCTCCGCCTTCACCTGTCGCGAAATGCACCGCGGGTCGCAGATCGCGACAGGCGAACCATATGGGGCTAGACCTGAAGCCGCTCGGCGACGATGCGGGTGGCGGCGGCGGGGTCGAGGCGGTGTCCGACCGATTCGGGCACTTCGAGGAACTCCGCCGCGGGCATCGCCTCGGCGAGCCGTCGGGCGGCGCCGGTGAGCAGCGGGAAGGTCTGCACGCCGCACAGGATCGTCACCGGCACCTCGACCTGGCGCATCTCCGCCGTCGGCGTCGACACCTGACGGGTGAGCGTCGCGTCGTAGACCGTCGACTGTGCCAGCGGGACCAGGCTGTCGAAGAGCGGGCTGGTGCGGATCTGCTCGATCATCTCCTCCGGCAGCCCGATGCCTTCGCGCTGGAAGACCAGCACGGCCTCGGCCTCCTCACCCGCGTCCACGAGAGCCTGCAGACGCTCGGGCAGCGCGGCATCCGGCTCGTCCTCGCCGAAGTGGAACGGCGGCTCGGAGAGCAGCAGCCGCCCGACCGGGACGCCCTCTCCTGCGGCGTACAGGGCGAGCACGGCGCCGGAGGAATGCCCGATGACGGCCGCCACTCCCCCGACCGAGGCGATCACCGCCGCGAGGTCTTCGACCTCGCGCAGCGGGTCGACCGGAGGGGTGTCGCCGCTGTCGCCGCGCGCGCGCCGGTCGTACGTGACCGCGCGCAGCCCGGCGCCGGCGAACGCGTCCGCGATCTCGACAGCATCCTTCGCCGTCGAGAAGGCGCCGTTGACGATGACCACGGCGGGACCGCTGCCCACCTCGTGCACGGCGATCGAGGTGCCGTCGGCGGATTCGATGAGACTCATGAGGCGATCGAACCAACCGCGCCACGGCCCGTCAACCCGTCCGGCTGACGCTCAGGTCTATCGTGAGCACATGAGTCAGAGCTCCCCTGGGATGCCGCTGCGGGAATATCGCATTCACCGCTACGTCAACGCGTTCTGTCCGCGCTGCCACGAGGAGGATCCCGATCGGCCCCTGGCCGACGTGCGGCGTCTGTCCGGCTGGCTCGCAGACCGCGACGGCCGCGTCTGGCTGGAGCGCGGGTGCCCTGATCACGGCATGATCAGCACGCTGTACGACGAGTCGGCGGAGATCCTCACGTACCTCGAGCAGTGGACGGCGCCGACGAAGGTGCATGGCCCCGACACGATCGGCAACTTCAAGCCGGTCCCCTCCGCGTACGAGGACGGCCTGCCGCAGATGCAGACGCAGCACACCTGCATCCTGCTCGAAGACCTCACCGACCACTGCAACCTGCGCTGCCCGACCTGCTTCGCCGAGTCGTCGCCGGCCGCATCGGCGATCGCGCCGCTCGCCGCCGTGCTCGCCTCCGTCGACGCGCGGCTCGCCAAGGAGAACAACCGCATCGACGTGCTGATGCTCTCCGGCGGCGAGCCGACGCTGTACCCGTGGCTCGAGCAGCTGCTCGAGCACCTGGTCGCCCGCCCGATCGTGCGCATCCTGATCAACTCGAACGGCCTGCGGATCGCGCAGGACGACGCGCTCGTCGCGACGCTGAAGAAGCACCGCGAGCGGGTCGAGGTGTACCTGCAGTACGACGGCGAGAGCGCCGAGGCGTCCGCATATCACCGAGGAGCCGACATCCGTCGGTTCAAGGAGCGCGCCATGGAGCGGCTCTCGGAGGCGGGCGTCTTCATGACCCTGACGATGACGGCGGCGCTCGGGGTGAACGACGGCGAGATCGGCGCCGTGATCCGGCGGGCGATGGCGACGCCGTACGTCGGCGGAGTGACGGTCCAGCCCGTGTTCGGATCAGGCCGATCGGCCGGCATCGACCCGGACGACCGGCTCACCCACACCGGCGTGCTGACGCGGCTCGGGCCGCAGACCGACGGCGAGATCACCTGGCGCGACCTGACCGCGCTGCCGTGCAGCCATCCGCACTGCTGCTCGGTCGGGTACTTCCTCAAGGACGACGCGGACGAGTGGAAGTCGCTCGTCGGGCTGATCGGGCACGACCGGCTGAAGGAGTTCCTCGACTTGAACCCCGACATGATCGCGAACCGCATCGCCGACTCGAACGTGAACGCGGCCATCCGCGACGTCGTGAAGAACTCCCTGCTCGACCTGCTCAGCGAGCAGTCGTCGCTGTCGCACCCGTCGATGAGCGACATCTGGCGCGACATCTGCGTGAACTGCGACCTCGGGATCGGCACGCTCGC